>CAXRCG010000017.1:0-52612 GCA_964228885.1 Pseudomonadales bacterium
GCTAAAGCGATCTTCAAGTTGACGATGTGGATACAAACTGGCAGGTCGTATTTTTCCCGTCTGCCTGCGTATAATGGCGACCAAATCATCAGCCGCAAAGCAGTTTTTTGAGGAAACGAAAATGCCAGAAAATTTGGACAGAGAGATCAGGTTGACGCTAGAAAATCTGGATGAGTTTATTCAGACGATCATCGAGCCCGCGGCAAGGGAAATGGAAGCTGGCTTATCTTTAGAACAAGCAGCATTACGTGTTCGAAGTGAATCCATTAAGCGTGGATTTTTTGGAAAAACCCAACCTGCTGAATATGGCGGTAACCCGGCCTCAAACCTTGAATTAACCGCGTTGAGAGAAACCCTTGCCACAGCTAACAATCCCTTAACAGTTTATGTGTTTGGACCAGGACCTGGTATTTTACACGCAGCCTCGGGCGAGTTGAAAAAATGCTATCTTGATCCAGTATTGCGGGGTGAGAAACGTGGTGCTTTCGGATTTACCGAGCCGGATAGCGCGACGAGGCCGACTTGGGCGAGGCTCAATGAGTCGGGAAGCGAGTTGACTATTAACGGTCAAAAATCATACGTGACAGGCGGTAAAACCTGCGATTTTGTTTCCGTATTAGTTAATGTAGAGCGCCCTGATGGGGCAAAAGCAGGTACAGCGATGGTGGTGATTGATCGACAAGCTAAAGGTGTTGTCATTGATCGAGAGTTTTCCTCCATGGAGGGCGGAGGGCACGTTTCCATGCAGTTCAATGACGTTCAGGTACCGGTCGCCCAAGTGATTGGTAACATTGGAGAGGGTATGCCAAGAGCCCTTGGCAACATCGGTAATGTCAGAATGATGGTCGCAGCTGAGGCCGTGGGAATTTGCAGTTGGGTAATCGACTATATCGAGCAGCATTTGCTGGCACCACACAGAACAGGAACACCGTTGGGAGAAAGGGAAGGGGTGAGATTGAGGCTCGCAGACATGCGTGTTGAGACCTATGTTGCCCGCAGTGCGCTTTACAGGACGGCTCGATTGGTTGATGGTCCCGAGAACAGCGTTAACGAGATTATAGCGACCAAGATATTTTGTACCGAAGCGGTCGGACGTGTTGTTGATATGGCTGTGCAGTTAGTTGGTGGGCAGGCGCTGGTTGTTGGACATCCCCTTGAAAAGCTTTATCGCAAAGTCAGGTCTATGCGACTTATTGAGGGGGCGAGTGATCTGCTCAGAATTAACCTTGTCAAGGGCAAGCTCGAACTTGGTAAAGGTAGGCTATAGGTGTTGAGGTAGGCAGGCGAAATTAGAGACGAGTGAATAAATGAAAGAATACAGACAGCACAGATTTGAAAAGCCAGTGGGTGCAGTAGATGTGATTTTAGTCCGACATGGAGAGTCCAGAGCGGCAAGACCCGGAGAGCCGTTTCCGTTGGTCGCCGGTCAGGGGGACCCTGAGTTATCCGCGCTGGGTATGCAACAAGCCGAACTTGTTGGTGAACGTCTCCGGAGCGAGGCAATAGATGCGGTGTATGTAACCAATCTGCGCCGTACGTCAGAGACTGCGGCACCGCTATTGGGATATTTGGGGTTGAAACCGATTAAGGAACCTGATCTTCGAGAGGTGCACTTAGGCGATTGGGAGGGCGGGATATTCCGAGAGAAGGTTCATGAGAATGACCCTCTTTATCAAAGAATGCAAAGCGAGCAACGTTGGGATGTGATACCTGGGGCTGAATCTAGGGAGAATTTGACTCTGCGGGTAGGGCGGGCGCTTGATCGGATTGCACAGCAGCATGCTAATCAAGTTGTTGTTGCGGTTGTCCATGGCGGTATTGTCGGTCACATACTTGCTCATGCATCCGGCGCTGAACCATTTGCATTTAATGGTTGTGATAATGGTTCAATCAGCCATGTCGTGCTGACTGAGGGAAAGATAGTTGTTCGCGGTTTTAACGACAGATCGCATCTTGTTTCCTTGGGCGATGTGGGCGTCGCCGTTCCCACCTAAACAAGTTTTTAATAATTATTAGGATCAACATTCAACGAAAAATTATATGAATCATAAAAGCATAAATACTGACTACGATCAGCTTGAAGTCCATTTCCAAAAAATAAACGATCTTCGCCATGTTTCTGCGATTGCCGGTTGGGATGAGGCCTCCATGATGCCAAAGGGCGGTGGTGAGGCTCGAGCACAAGCCCTGTCCACACTCGATGTGATGATCCATCAACTGGTGACTGAGCCTAAAGTGGGGGAGTGGATTGAGGGCGCTAAGGCAGGTATCCGTCTTGATGACTGGCAAGCGGCTAACCTTCGGGAGGTTGACCGAACATGGCGAGAGGCAACCTGTATGCCAGAGGATCTGGTTGCCGCAAATTCAATCGCGCGCTCCAAATGTGAACAGGCCTGGCGATCACACCGCAGTAACAATGATTGGAAAGCGATGGAACCCTTGTTAGCGGAAGTCGTATCGCTCGCAAGGGAGGAGGCGAGTTGTCGAAGTGAATCGACAGGTTTAGGTCTTTACGATGCGATGTTGAATTTGTATGAACCTGATGTCACCAGTGAACAGATCGACGCTGTTTTTGCCGATCTCAAGGGCTTTCTTCCGATGTTCGCCGACAAGGTTGTGAACCTGCAATCCGCAGATGAAGTGCAGCCAGTTTCCGGCGACTTTAGTGACGCGAAGCAAAAAGCGCTTGGCACTGCGCTGATGTCGTCGCTTGGTTTCGATTTTGAACACGGCCGCCTTGACGTCAGTCATCATCCTTTTTGTGGCGGCGTTCCGGATGATGTGCGGATTACCACACGGTACGATACATCGAGCTTTATCAGTTCGATGATGGCGGTTATTCACGAAACTGGTCATGCAATGTATGAACAGGGATTGCCCCATAAATGGCGAAGCCAACCCGTAGGCAAGGCCCTGAGTATGGGTACCCACGAAAGCCAATCTCTGCTCATGGAAATGCAGGCCTGTCGGACGCAGGAATTCATGCAGTTTGTGACCCCTATGGTGCAACGAACATTTTTGGGGGCCGTTTCAAATGACCCTGCATGGAGTGTCGACAATCTGCACCGCTTGTACACCCGGGTAGAAAAAAGCTTGATTCGAGTCGATGCAGATGAAGTCACTTATCCTTTACATGTTATTCTTCGCTATGAACTCGAGAAGCAGCTAATCGGGGGAGAGCTTGCTGTGGCGGATTTACCCGCGGCGTGGAACGAGAAAATGATAAACTTTCTCGACCTTTCGACAGAAGGCAATTTTGTAGACGGTTGTTTACAGGACGTTCATTGGCCAGCAGGCTTGTTCGGTTACTTTCCGACATATACCCTTGGTGCATTAACCGCGGCACAATTGTTTGCGGCGGTGCAGCGGGAAATTCCAGATTTGTTGGGGAATATCAGGCAAGGGGAATTCACGCCATTGTTACAATGGTTGCGTGTGAATGTGCATAACAAAGGGAAGTTTCTGGGATTTAACGAATTGATGATCTCGGCGACAGGCGAGCCCCTGAATGCTGACTATTTCAAAGCGCATCTTGAGGCAAGATACGGATAAAGACTACAGAAAAAACGCACACTTAACTAGTTTCGCTTTCTAGTGGTTTAGCAACTTGAAAAAATGGCTACTTTCACTGTCGCATCATTTTTTTGAAACGGTTACGAGTGATGGTGCCTCGGATACAATGCCCTGACAGCAGCTGCTACTAAATTTTATCCACAGCAATATCGATCGTATCCTAAGGTTGGGTCATAAACTCCACCTAGTCGCGTTTGCCTGCTTCGCGGCGATCGGCCGTGGGCGCTAGTCTTTACTAAAATCTTTAATGGCGCTCAGTATCTGTCGACAAGTCACTTGTCCGATCAGTTTGCCATTTTCTACGACAGGCCTCCTCCTGTGTTTGTGGTCTAGCATAGATGAGGCGACATCGATGATGTCGTCTCCTGGTCTGTTGACCTCAACATCCTTGGTCATGATATCTTCCACCAGTGCCGCGCCCGGCGTATTGCCATTATAAACAGCACTTACAATCGCTTGAAGGCAATCTAATTCGGAAAGCATCCCAACCAGATTGTTGTCTGCGTCGACGACAGCCACACCTGATACTTTGTTCTCAAGGATTTTTTGTGCAGCTTCGTGAACATTTATATTGGGTTTTACGGTGATAGGCTTTGCCAACATGTAATTTACAACTTCTACTGATTTTGTCATAGCCTTGCTCCGGTTTTAAAAGGACACGCCACATTTGACCTGCACCTGTTTGAAGACGATAACGTACTTCGCCTTATTGACAAAGCGAATAAATACCGCTTCATATGTTTTTTTCGGCCTCGTTTCTTAGCGGACGAAAGCGATCGTTAGCACCATATCTGCCGCTGCCTGTTCTATGATTAAAACGGCACAGCCATGATTGTTTATCAACGACGTCACCTGTACTTACTGCGACACTTTTTTCGTTTTCGCTCGATAGGAACGCAAATGCTCGAATGATGCTATCGAATGATGCTAACTGTCGTTGTGCACATGAGATAGGGTATTTATTTTCACGCCATGGTGTTGCGGCGGGCGAGTTAAGTCGCGAGCTATCTCTTTCATTTGAGCGCTGAGCCTTTATCCTTGTGAGAAGGTTAGCGCTGTAATCACGGCCCGTTTTGAATCTTTGTATAATGCAAGAACTTGGTGTGCGGGTATAGAGATTAATTGAATGGAAAATGTAAGCACTTTTCGATGTTTGTCTGCTTGAGCCAATCTTGATGTTGATAGCGCTTGCAAACGAAGATGACGGAACCTGATGCTAAAGTATCGAGAGAAAATGGTAGTAGGCTGCGAGATGTTTTCGGTGATAATACCTGCGGATACAGAGATAATGCATAAAACCAGCACAGGAATGTGTCGTATAACACATGTGCGAATCCAGAAAGGTGTTTGAGGAAGAGTAAATGGTAAGTCAAACGATAGACACAAAAGAGTTTGATCGAGCGACCTTTGAGCGGGATGGCTTTCTTGTCAAAAAAAGATTCGCCGACCGTTCCGTTTGTGATGACATCATGTCAATCTCAGTAGCCCAGTTGAACGATAACCTCGCGCCTATTGAATACGAGGTCGATGTGCAATATCCGGGTTCACCCGTTTCGAAACTTGCAGAGGGCGGAGACACTTGTCGGAGACTACTTCACGCGTATGCTAGAGACGAGCTTTACCGGCAATGGGCGACTAACGATGCCTCTCGATCAGTGCTCAAAGATTTGTTCCGCGGTGAGTCGTCAGCAGACCTTGCAAAGGATGCTACGCGGCACGATATTCTCATGTCCCAGTGTCATCACAATTGTGTCATGACAAAACAACCAGGCTACAGCAGCGCGACACTGTGGCATCAAGATAATCGATACTGGTCCTTTGATCAGCAGAACTTGATAAGCGTTTGGCTGGCGGTCGGTGATGAAACGAAAAGGAACGGTTGTCTAAGGGTAATTCCAGGCACTCACAAGCTGCAGATAGATCCGGGCCGATTTGATGCTGCGTTATTTCTCCGCCCCGACTTGCCAGAAAACAAGGCGTTGATATCGCGTTCTAAAACGGTTGAATTGGAAAAGGGTGATGTATTGTTTTTTCATAGCCGACTGTTCCATGCTGCTGGCAGAAACCTTTCTGAAGAAACCAAGTTTTCGCTCGTGTTCACCTACCATGAAGCTGGTAATCGACCTATCAAAGGCACTCGATCAAGCCGATTTCCCTCTATTTCACTTTGAGTTTAGTCACTAAATTCGTTGTTATTGACGCGGTAAAAGGGTCATGATCTCGTCCAGGAGGGAGCGTCTGGACGTGCCACTGCGCCAAGCAAAACCAACATCCCGATAAAATTTATCTCGTGGCAAAGGTCGCGTAACGACCTGCGTGTTCTGCAACACCATGGCGTCGACCGCCATGTCTGGCACCAGCGTCACACCAAGATCACTATCGACCATTTGTAAAAGCATTTGAAGACTATTGGCGCCGAAAGTGTGTAGTTTCTTGTGATCTTTCAAACGGCACCCCGCCAGCGCATGGTCTCGTAGACAGTGACCATCGTCCAGCAGTAGCAGGCTTTCATCCGGTAGTTGGTCAAAATCGATAAGATCCGCTGAGATAATTGAACTATTTTTTTTGTAGGCGAGTTGCAAACCTTCGCGATAAATAGTCTTTGTTCTAATTTGCCCAGCATCATAAGGCAGTGCTAATAGAACAAGGTCAAGTTTGTTGTTACGTAGTTCTTGGATCAGATTGGCGCTGGTGTCTTCTCTGATAAAAAGCTTGATGTTACTGAATTGATTTCGTACGGCGACAATAAAGTCACTAGTAAGATATGGCGCAATGGTGGGTATCACACCAAGTTTGACAGGGCTTGCAAGCGGGTCAGATGATATCTTGGCCTCTTCGACAAGATCTTCAGCCTGAAGCAGAATGTATCTGGCTTTATCGGCAAGTCGGGTGCCGAGCTCCGTAAATGAAACTGACTTATTAGTGCGTTCTACAAGTATCACGCCCAGTGTTGACTCCAGTTCTTTAATTCCAATACTCATTGTCGACTGTGAAACGTGCTCGCGAGCAGCCGCTCGACCAAAGTGTTTGGTATCCTGGAGAGCGACGAGATACTGGAGTTGGCGAATCGGAGGTAAGTGCATTTTACCTGAAACCGGCTGCAGCCTGATTCAAAAAGCTGTCAAGCGTGTCTCGTTTTTGTGCAGTGTTGCCTGTTCCCATGGTGAAATCTGGGATAATGAGTTCATCCACGCCCGCAGCCTGGTATTCGCCAATGATGTCTCGGACTTCATTGGCATTGCCGATGATCGCTGGCTGTGCCAAGTTCTGGGAACGCATCTTGTCTAGAAATGACTGGTCTTCCGATAAAACCAACAGCGCGACGGCAGTTCTGTGTATATCAGCCGGGTCTCGCCGCTGGCTTTCACAGTGTTGGTCCAGTACTTTCATTTTGTGAATCAGTGTTTCAACTGAGCCCCAAACATTCCATTCATTTGCGTACTGCGCTGCTAATTTCAGTGTGACACGTTCTCCGCCGCCACCGATGAGCAAAGGTAGTGGTGATTGAACAGGTTTTGGTTCAAGCGGCGCTTCCTCCAGTTGATAAAACTTGCCAGAATATGAAGTCAAATCTTTGGTGAAGAGGCTTTGGATAATATGACAGGCTTCGCTCAGTCGCTTCAGTCTCTCGGAAACGTCATAAAACGGAATTCCATACTTTTTATGCTCATTCTCCTGCCATCCAGAACCAATACCTAAAACGACTCGGCCGCCGGATATTTGATCCAATGTTGCCGCCATCTTCGCTAGTATGGCTGGGTGACGGTATGTGTTGCCTGTAACGAGAGTACCAAGCCTTATTCTAGGTATGTTCGTAGCAAGTGCGCTGAGTGTTACCCAAGCCTCTGGCCATGGTGCGCTGGTATCTTCAGCGTTAGGCATGAAGTGATCTGCCAGCCATATACCGTCCCAGCCAGCACTTTCGATATGTTGGCCGAGTTGTAGCATCGTGTCGAAGTTCTGAGTGGGTTGTGGCCAAAAGCTAAATTTCATTGTTAATATTTCCCTTGCAGAGGTGAGGTAGGTCGATGATGAGTTTAAGGCTTCTTGATTGTGACTATTACTGCTCCGGAATTCAAACATCGAACCGAGTTGTTTTCGAGTCCTGACCCCGTTTTATTGATAAAGGCTGCGCTGTTGACGCTGACCCAAAAATTATTGCTAAGGTGCTGATTTGATGCAGGAATGTTTGAGTTTGCAAAGCAATAGCGTATAGTTACTTGAACCCCGTAGGGTCAGTGATATTTTTGGTTTCACTGACCGTTAGAGCCGCATATTTTGAGTGATATTTTGCCACCAGTTTCCAAACGTACCTTAGCACCTTGGCGGTTGTTTGGCTTGTGTTCCTCGCCGTTTTCCAAGCTGATATTGCTCATGCACCTCGGCGTGATTGTGTCCGCAACAACCGTATATTTGAAGGATTATCGGTCGCTAGTCGTTGGCAATAGCATGGAGGAGATTTTTGGCTATCTGGAAAGACGATTGCAAGATGCTGGAACTGGTTATCTTGTGTTCAATGTAAGTGATGGACACAGCAATCGGTGTTTGGCGCGAATATCAAGCGATCTGTCAGCTGTGCGTTTCGAAGAACCTCTTGGTTGTTATTCCCAGACTTCTCTACATATTGCGAATGACCTCGATGTGTCGCTAAAACTCGTGCAAATGAACGATGTTAAAAAGAGTCTCTTTACGGGAGTTCGAGTTTGATAAACGGGGCAGAGACAAAAGCTAATCAAGCGATAGTGGAGGCTCCATCCTGGGCAACAGGGGTGATTCGGCCAACATGAATTCCGTTGTATTGAAACATCGTTTCGGGGCGCCTAAAGCTGTTCCGCGTGTCCGAATGTATGTAGAATTGGGTTTGCTGAGGCTACTGGGCGATCTATAAGCACTGCCCCATTTGTTAGGTTAGAGTGCGAAAAGTTTTGAGGGATCAGCTGCGGGGGTAAAGCGCCGCGGGGACAGTCTGAAGATAGCGCCCCTGACCGCTGCTAAACATGAGAAAAGCGTGTTGTTAAATTAATTTGAAAAACGCAGGAATGAAAATCAATGTCTGTTGTAGAAGAAGTAAGTGATGAGGTCGATACCGGTAAAAAAGTTACCGATGTAGTAGTTCGCTTCGCTGGAGATTCCGGTGATGGCATGCAGTTAACTGGAAGCAACTTTACCGAAGCGACCGCGCTTTACGGTAATGATCTAGCGACCTTTCCAGACTTTCCCGCTGAAATTCGCGCACCAGCAGGAGCGACTTTTGGCGTTTCCGCTTTTCAGATCTATTTCGGTTCAGAAGACGTTACCACGGCCGGTGATGATGTTGACGTGCTCGTGGCCATGAATCCTGCCGCGCTGATTACCAACCTTAAAGCATTGGAGCCCGGTGGCTTAATTATTGCGGACAATGATGCATTCACGTCGAAGAATCTGACTCGAGCCGGATATACAGAGAATCCGCTAGAAGACGGCTCGCTTGACGCTTATCGAGTGATTTCAATCGATATTACAAAACAGGTGCTGGCAACGGTCAAGCCCTACGGCTTAAGCCACAAGTTTGGTGTCCGTTGTAAGAACATGTGGACACTTGGTTTGATGATGTGGCTATTTGACCGAAGCAGGGATGCAGCGATTGAAGGATTGCGCAGGAAGTTTGCGAAAGCACCGGATATTGCCGAAGCAAACGTGGCGGCCATCAATGCAGGTCACGCCTATGGTGAAACGGCTGAACTGCCTTCTGGGGTCGAAGTTTACAAAGTGCCAGCTGCGGATGTTGAACCAGGACTCTATCGCAACATTACGGGAACAGAAGCCCTTTCTTATGGATTGATCGCGGGAGGGCAACTGGCGTCTATACCTCTTGTGTTTGCTTCCTATCCGATAACACCAGCGTCAGGCTTGTTACACGCCTTGTCGGGTCATAAGGAGTTTGATGTTGTTACATTTCAGGCCGAAGACGAAATTGCTGCGGTTTGCGCCGCAATTGGTGCCTCTTTTGCTGGTTCACTAGGCATCACTTCAAGTTCTGGTCCGGGCATCGCCCTCAAGGCTGAAGCCATATCGTTAGCGTGTGCCACTGAGCTACCGCTAGTTATCGTCAACACTCAGCGAGGCGGACCATCTACCGGTTTGCCGACAAAAACCGAACAATCAGATTTACTGCAGGCTATTTTTGGTCGCCATGGCGACACGCCCTTACCCGTGATTTCTGCTTCCACCTCGGCGGACTGCTTCGATGTTGCGATAGAAGCAGTGCGAATCGCTACCAAGTACAGTACGCCGGTGATATTGCTCAGCGATGGTTATATGGCTAACGCTTCTGAACCCTGGCTTGTACCAGATTTTGATTCCTATCAATCATTTCCTGTGAAATTTGAGACTAACCCTGAGGGTTTTTCGCCGGCTAATCGCGATGAAGATACTTTAGCAAGGGTGTGGGCCAAGCCAGGTACCCCCGGCCTCGAGCATCGAATCGGTGGTATCGAGCGTGACTATGACACCGGGGATATTTCTTACGATCCTGATAATCACCATCGTATGACGCTGGTGCGCCAATCCAAGATAGATGGCATTGCAAGTGATATTCCAGACCAAGACGTCGACTCTGGCAACGAGAGTGGGAAGATGGCTGTGGTAGGCTGGGGTTCAACTTATGGTTCCATTCACCAAGCGGTTAAACGAGCTCGTCAAGAAGGAAAAGATGTTGCTCACATTCACCTTCGCCATATGTGGCCCATGCCGGCGAATCTTGGTGATTTATTGAGCGGGTATGAAGAAGTCCTCATTCCTGAAATGAATACAGGACAGCTAATTCACCTGATCCGTTCACACTACATGATAGATGCAAAAGGATTGAACAAGATATCTGGTCAGCCGTTTAAGATTCGCGAAATTGAAGCGGCGATCACAGAACAACTGGAGAACGCCAAATGAATGCGCCACTAACACTCAAAGATTATGAAACTGACCAAGAAGTGCGTTGGTGCCCTGGTTGTGGTGATTACGCGATCCTGAAAACGATTCAAAAATTGATGCCGACGCTCAATGTACCAAAGGAAAATACGGTATTTGTTTCGGGTATTGGCTGTTCATCTCGTTTCCCTTATTACATGAATACTTACGGTTTTCATACGATTCATGGCCGCGCACCCTCGATAGCGACCGGGGTGAAACTGGCCAACCCGGAACTCGATGTATGGATGGTGACCGGTGACGGCGATGGATTGAGTATTGGCGGTAACCATATGGTTCACGCCTTAAGACGAAATGTCGATTTGCAGATTTTGTTATTCAATAATGAAATTTATGGTCTGACCAAGGGGCAATATTCCCCAACCTCAAAGGTCGGGACCAAATCTCCATCCACTCCGGATGGATCGATAGATCAACCCCTCGACCCAGCGGCGTTTGCTCTCGGCGCAGGCGCCCGATTTGTTGCGCGTGGCATCGACACTGAAGCAAAGTCACTGACACCTTTGCTCGCACGCGCGCACGCGCACAAGGGGACTTCATTTGTCGAAATCTACCAGAATTGCCCAGTTTACAATGATGGGATATTTGATTTGGTCAAGGACAAAAAGAATGCTTCGAATACGCGTCTTGTGCTTGAGCATGGTGAGCCAATGCTGTTCGGCACCGACAACGAGAAGGGCATAAGGTTGAATATGAAGACCCTAGCGCTCGAAGTTGTCACGTTGGGTGAAGAAGGCGTCACGCTAGACGATATATTGGTACATGACGAGACCAATATCACGATTGCGCAAATGATCTCTCGGATTCATTCGCCGGACTTTCCCGAGCCATTTGGTGTGATCTATTGTAATCCGACTCGGGCGTTTGTCGACGATGTATACTCGCAGCGTATTGCAGTCAGGGAAACTAAGGGCGCCGCTGACGTTAATGCCATTCTCCGTGGTGGACACACTTGGACTGTGTCCTGATTGAAAAAGATCTACGCAAATGACAGATTTTGACGTACAGCTGAATACCGGCACCATACCTGTTCAGCCGCAACATCAATTTGATATTGCGGCTTTGCAGAAATTCATGGAAGAAAACGTTGCTGGTTTCAGTGGGTCTCTCACGGTAGAAGAATTTGCTGGTGGGCAATCCAACCCAACCTATTTACTCCAAGCCGGTGGTGAAAAGTACGTACTGCGTAAAAAGCCCGCTGGTGAGCTCTTGAAGTCGGCGCATGCCGTTGATCGAGAGTTCAAAGTATTGTCAGCGTTGCAAAACACCAACGTTCCCAGTGCAAAAGTTTATGCCATGTGTGACGACGAGCGTTTAATCGGCACAATTTTTTATATCATGGAGTACCTCGAGGGTCGGGTAATCTGGGACGCGAACCTTGGGCCTTGGGCGCCTGAAGTAAGAGCCGCATTCTTTGACTCAGCTAATGATGCTGTCGCCCGTCTTCATATGGTGGACTTTGAAGCCGTAGGACTATCAGACTATGGTAAACATACTGACTATATTGGCCGACAACTGAAGAGATGGTGTGGTCAGTATGAATACACCAAAACCATTGAAAATCCTTACATGGATAACCTCATCGAGTATTTGCCGAAGAATGTGCCCGTCGATGAAACCTGTAGTATTGTTCATGGCGATTTACAGATCGCCAATATGATGATGCATAATGAACGGAACGAAGTTGTTGGTATTTTAGATTGGGAACTCAGTACATTAGGTAGCCCTCTGTCTGACTTCGCCTACCTCTGTCGACCCTACCGCGACGTTTTGCGTGGCATGGATCTGAAGGCAATGGGTATACCCAGTGAACAAGAATATGTCGAAACCTACTGCAAACGAACCGGGCGCAGCGGTATCGACAACTGGGATTACTATCTTGCGTTTAACATGTTTCGCCTAGCGGCGATTCTTCAGGGAATCGCTAAGCGCGTGCAGGACGGAACCGCCGCTAATGTGCAGGCCGAGGCGGCCGGAGAGGGCGCGTTTGACATGGCCAAAGTCGCTTGGGCCCAGATTGACAAGAGTGTTGTGCTCGATTAAACAAGCATGTTTGTCAGGTCGGTACTAATTCAGAATCCCTCTATATAGTTATCGAGCTGCACGCCGAACGAGTTCAGCGCCATGGAAACCATATTGTACTGACCGACGGTAAAGACCAGATCCATCATCTGTTGGTCGGAATAGGTCTCTTTTAAACCCACCCAGGTCTCATCAGAGACAAAGGCGTCGCTGTGTAATTCATCTGTAGCTTTGATAATGAGCGCTTCGTGTTTCGACCATCCGGCATCTGCACCAGCCTTGATATTATCAATATCTTCTTCGCTCATTCCAGCGGCTTTGCCTATCACCACGTGTTGGCCCCACTCGTAACCTGCTTGGCATAGCCAACCAATGCGTAAAATAGCAATTTCTCTTTCACGAGGGTTGAGAGTAGATTTCGACAGAATGTGGTTTCCAAACACTAGCCAGCGTTTCGCTAGCTTCTCGTGGTTCGCCATGGTCAAGAATATGTTTGCCGGTTTACCCCTAATTTGTTGCTGCGTGAGCATTTTTGCTTGATCTTCGTTACAGTTTTCCAGGGTCAGGGGTTGGATTCGTGGCTTTTCTAATCTCATTATTTTTCTTCCGCGGGTTATTTGATGTTCCATAGCACTATAAAAAATATTGTCCGCAAGTGCTATCATCGGTCAACGCGATCTTGCGTGCATACGAGAAAAGAAACTTCAGATAAAGGCGTTAGAACATGTCAGACCTCATTCTCCATCAATACCCTGCTTCCCCGTTTTCAGAAAAAATACGCGTGCTTCTTGGTTACAAGCAGGCACATTATAGCTCTGTCGAGATTCCAGTAATTATGCCCAAGCCGCTGTTAATGCCTTTGAGTGGCGGTTATCGGAAAACACCGGTAATGCAAAATGGCGCTGATGTTTATTGCGATACTGCAATTATTTGCAGACTGATTGATCGTCTTTACCCTGATTCGACGATATATCCGGACGAGTTTGATGCGGCGAATAATGCGCTTGCAAATTGGACTGATACCTTTTTCTTTCGTGTCGTCGTTGCCATAGCGTTTCAACCCAAAGCCATGGTAGATAATCCGTTATTTTCAGATCCGGAGGCTGCGGCGGCATTTATGGCTGATCGGGCTGAACTCTCGAAAGGCGGTTCACAAATCAGAATGGAATTTGAAATGGCCATGCCCTATTTTCTAGCGCATATGAAACATCTTGATAAGCAGTTATTGAATGGTGGTTTTTTGTTTGGCGACAAACCGGCGGCGGCGGATTTTTCCACATATCATTGTTGTTGGTTTGTATACAGTAGAGAGGCTATCAAGGATATGCTTGATCCATTTCCTAATGTGGTCTCATGGATTGAGCGGATGATGGATTTTGGTCATGGGAACGTGACGCATATAACAGGTGATGCCGCACTCGATATTGCTGCTAAGGCTGAGCCTCTAAGTCATGAAATCACGGAAAGTATGTATCCCGACGATCTTAAACCTGGTGATGATGTGGAGATCATTCCGACAGACTATGGATTAATTCCGGTTCAGGGAAGACTGCAGATAGCATCACTTGAAGAACTGGCAATAAGGCGAACAGATGCGCGTGTCGGTAATATCTCTGTGCACTTCCCTAGGATAGGTTTTGAACTCCGGACGCATTAATCTCCGGATTTGACCTTCAGGTCCTTGCCCACGGTGATTGAAACTCCGTCAGCCAACGGAGTACTGAAAGAATCTTTCACAACGTCAGATTGTCATCTATCTCATTGTGTATTTCTGCGTTTTTGGATTACTGCACTTTTTGTTGATGTGGCACGCTAAATTGTTCATAGTTCAGCCGCGATTATCGAACCTGCTATTCTCGGAGAAGCCATGCGTGCCCAATTTACTTTAATCACGGTCTGTCTGATTCTTAGTGGTTGTGTCGGCGCGAGTGAACTTAAACAAGTATCCTTAAGTGCCGATAACAGTGCAAATGTACTTGTTTTTGGCGGTAATATTATCACTATGGACGATGGGCGCCCGCTTGCTGAGGCAATGTTAGTGAGGCGAGGCAGAATCAGGAGCGTGGGTCGGCTTGCTGATCTTGAGATGTTGTCACGGGGTGCAAAAAAAGTCGATCTCAAAGGCGCTACAGTTGTCCCCGGCTTTATTGATAGCCATGCCCATGTCCGAGAATTGGGGACCGATGCCGTAAAGGCAGATCTTGTTGGTGTCGCAAATACCGCCGAAATGGTTAGTCGCCTCGAGCAGAAGTTTCCAAATCCTGAACCCGATGTATGGTTGTTAGGGCAGGGCTGGGATGAAGGAGAGTTTGCATCTAATGGCTATCCCGACCGCTTATTGCTTGATCGTGCCTTCCCAAATAATCCCGTGATGCTCGAGTCTTTGCATGGTTTTGCCGGTTTTGTTAACGGTAGGGCGCTGGCACGTGCGGGAATTACATCATCAACTCCAAATCCCGATGTGGGTGAGATACTAAAGCGTCCTGACGGCAGCCCTAGCGGCGTGCTGTTGACCTTGGCACAAAAACTGATCAACGACCACATTCCGCCTTTATCAAATAGTCGGTTAAAAGAGGCGATAATAGCAGGATTGACAACCATGGCGTCGGAGGGCGTAACGAGCATACATGAAGCCGGCATGGAGTCAGCAGATGTGGAAGCCTACCAGCAATTAGCTGAAGCTGAAGAGTTACCTATTCGTGTTTATGGTCTGTTAAATGGCAACGATGAGCACTTGATGAACGCTTGGTTTCAGCGTGGCAAGCTAGAGCGCACAGATGGCATGTTTGCTGTTAGGAGTATCAAAGTTTTTTATGATGGTTCTCTTGGATCCAGAACAGCCATGTTGAGGGCGCCTTACTCAGACTTCCCAGAGAAAGCACGACCAACGGAGAGAATCACGCCTGAGGCCGTTAATGCGCTGGCAGAACGAGCTGCAAAATATGGCTTTCAAATGGCGGTGCATGCTATTGGTGACGAAGGTAACGATCGAACGCTAGGCATCTATGAACGCGCATTGAAAACGGCACCCAAGCAGGATCACAGGTGGCGTATCGAGCACGCCCAAATTGTGCTACCAGATTATTTTGACAGAGCGGCCAGAAATGGATTTATCTCTTCGATGCAATCAAGCCATGCAGTAGGTGATAGCGGTTGGGCGGAAGATCGCGTAGGAGCTGAGCGCATCGGTTTTGCTTATGCTTGGCAGAAAATCCTGGGAGCAGGTGGACGCTTGATGATAAACAGTGACTTGCCAGGCGAGCCTTGGCATCCGGTTGAAACTATGTATTTTGCCGTGAACCGAATGAAGCTTGATGGTACCCCTGCTGGGGGGTGGTATCCTGGTGAGGCCTTGGATGTGGAACAGACGCTTAAAGCGATGACGATTGAAGGTGCCTATGGTGCGTTTCAGGAAAAAGAAATTGGTAGTCTGAAACCCGGTAAATTTGGAGATTTCGTGATTTTGGACAAGAATCCGCTAACAGTGGATAAAGTGGATCTAGCGAAAATACAGGTGCTAGCAACGTATGTTGCGGGCCGACAAATATTTGTTAGATAAGATGTCTATTTTGGTGATGGCGAGTGCCTGCCGGCTAGCGAAATAAATCTCTGATGTTAAAGGCAGCATTGCTGATAATTTGGAGGGTAGATGAAAGTATATGTGAGTGCAGATATTGAAGGCGTTTCAGGTACGACAATGTTCACTGAAGCGAGTAGCAATGAAGCTGTTTATGCCGAATTCAGAGACCAGATGGTCAGGGAAACAGCGGCAGCTTGTGAGGGGGCGCTGGCGGCTGGGGCAACCGAAATTCTGGTTAAGGACGCTCACGGAGGGGCTAACAATCTAATTGCAGCAGAATTGCCGCGTCCGACTCAGTTAGTTAGAGGGTGGAGTGGTCATCCTCTTTGCATGATTCAGGAGCTTGATGCCAGTTTCGATTGCGTCCTATTTGTCGGATACCATGCTCGCGCAGGTGCAGGCGGCAATCCACTATCGCATACCTTGTCCTCCTCAAAGCTTCATCGTATTTTTTTGAATGAGCAACCTGCATCAGAGTTTCTAATTCACTACTACGCCGCCGCTATGATGGATGTGCCAGTGGTTCTGTTGACGGGTGATGAAATAATTTGCTCGGAGGTTTATGACACTGATCCCAACATTTATACGGTTGCGGTGAAGGACGGGCGAGGCGCGTCAACAATAAACATGCATCCTTTAGAGGCGGCGGAAACGATTCGAGCTGTCAGTGAGACTGCTGTGCGTAATGCACATCAGATTTCGCCAGGGCAGGTTCCAGAACAAGCTAATCTGCGTTTAGTGTATAAAGATCAAAAGGTCGCTTACCGTTGCTCACAATATCCCGGAGCCATATTAATTGAACCCTATACCGTAGAATTTCAGGCGAAGGACTATAACGAAATTCTTCAGGCGCTGGTGTTTCTCGTCTAATTGGTAACGCTAGCGTTAATGAACAACAGGTTAGGTTTCAGATTTATGCCGGGTCGTTAGTCATGACAATGGTACCGCTGGCAGCGAACATGCCGCCAACACCATGGCACACCGATATTTTGGCATCTTCAATTTGGGCAGCTGCAGAGCCGCGCATTTGCCTAACGCTTTCTTGAAGTGCATACATTCCGTACATGCCTGAATGCATATAACTTAAGCCACCACCGTTTGTGTTAAGTGGTAAGCTGCCCCCGGGCGCTGTATTCTGTTCCCAGATAAACTCACCTGCTTCACCTTTCTTACAGAAGCCAAGATCCTCGAGACCGTAAAATGGCAAATGTGCAAATGCGTCATAAATCATTAAGTGATCGACATCCTTATGCGTGATACCTGACTCTTCAAAAGCTTTTTTACCTGAGACCCTGAATGCACGGGAGGTGGTAAAGTCTTCCATCTGACTGATCATCGGTGTCTCGACACTTTCTCCAGTCCCGAGAATATAGACGGGCTTGTTGGGGAAGTCCTTGGCTCGCTCAGCACGGGTTAATATCAACGCGCCTCCTCCGTCAGTCACCAGACAGCATTCTGACTTGGTAAACGGATAGGCAATCATTCTGTCGCTCATGACCTCTTCTACGGTTGTCGGTGTTTGCAGTGTTGCCCTTGGGTTTTTTGTTGCCCATGCTCGCTGTACGACGGCAACCATCGCCAGTTGCTCAGCGGTTGTACCCGTGTCTTTCATATAACGCAGAAAGGGTAAAGTGAAGGATGTTGTTGGACCCATTCCGCCATAGGGGCCCTCAAATTGACCAGAAATTGTGCTGCGTCCACCACCCCGAAAGGCACTTCGGCCGACATTGGAACGACCACTTTCACCGTGAGTGATCAGAACCGTGTTACATAAGCCCTCGTTGATTGCGGCAGCCGCGTGGCGGACATGCAGCATGAAGGAACACCCGCCCACCGAGGTGCCATCAACCCATGTTGGTACCAGACCAAGATAGTGGGAAAGGTTTGTTGGCGATTCTCCGGCGCTTGCAATGCCGTCAATATCGCCGAGGCTGAGCCCTGCGTCGGCAATAGCGTTAAGCGCTGCGTCAGCATGTAACTGAATCTGACTGAGTCCAGGTATCCTACCAAGATCTGTGGTTTCGGCGGCTCCAACAATAGACACGCTATTTCTTCTCATATTTATTCTCCTAATTGTAGGGCCTAACCTATTGGTTCCCGCTGTCTGAGTTTTTCGAGCCGGATGTTGCGGGCTGAAAGTAGGGCAAGGATATCTCTTCCGACATCGACTCAAACACGACTTGAAGAGGCATATCCAGATCAAGAGCCTCTGGCGTCTGGGGACAATTAATAATATTCGACATCATTCGAGGGCCTTCCTCCAACTCCACGACTGCAATCGAGTACGGACCATCAAAGGCTGGATGTGGTCGGTTGTTAATCACATAACTATATAACGTCGCACTGCCTGAAGCGTCAAACACGCTAACCTCGCGCGAGGCGCAGGAGGGACAAAAGGGCCGCGGGGGAAAATAAACCTTGTTACAATCATCACACCGCTGAAGCTTAAGTGTTCCGTTTTTAGCGCCAGCCCAGAAGTGTTCTGTTTCCGGGGTTGGCTGTGGAAGTGGTATCTTAGATTTGTCCACCATTTGTATCTCCGCGGTAGTGATATTGTTTGTTTTTTCGCAGCGTTCACGGCGATCTAACTGAATCGCTGAGTCAGAGCCAGTACTTGTCTTTCAACAGTCGCTTGTAAAGTTTGCCCGTTGGATGCCTGGGTAGCTCTTCTATAAAGTCTATAGTCCTTGGACATTTAATGTGAGAAATCTGATCGCGCACGTAAGCGATGAGTTCTGCTTCAAGTGCTGTCCCAGCGATCTCCATGTTCTCTGGTTGCACGACGGCTTTGACCTCCTCGCCAAATTCTTCGTTGGGAACGCCAAATACAGCAACGTCAGTAACCTTGGGGTGGCTAATCAGCGCGTTTTCAGCCTCTTGAGGGTAGATGTTAACGCCGCCCGAAATGATCATAAAAGATTTCCTGTCGGTCAGATACAAGTAGCCTTCTTCATCTAGGTAACCTACGTCGCCGAGTGTAGACCAACCTTCCTGTGAGTAAGATGCTGCAGTTTTTGCCTTGTCTCCAAGATATTCAAACTTACCGCCCCCTTCGAAATACACGCCGCCAATCTCTCCCTGTGGCACTTCGTTACCATCATCATCAAGAATATGTAGTCTGCAATCGTTTGCGGCCCGACCAACAGAGCCCTTGTGCTGTAACCATTCCTCTGAAGTTATTGTCGTTGAACCATTACCTTCGGTTCCTGCGTAGTATTCTGAAATAATAGGTCCCCACCAGTTAATCATTTGTTCTTTGATGGCTATTGGACAGGGCGCGGCCGCGTGGATGGCTATTCGTTGGCTGCTGACGTCGTACTGTTTACGTACAACTTCTGGTAACTTCAACATTCTGACAAACATGGTTGGTACCCACTGGCTATGGGTAACCCTATGTTGTTCAATGAGCTTTAAGGCGGTCTCGGAATCGTATTGTTCCATGATGACGGTGGTGCCGCCGTAGCGAAGTGTATTCATGTTAAAGCCAAGAGGCGCGGCATGGTAAAGCGGGGCGGGTGACAGATACACTGTATCAGTATCAAACTGATATCTTGATTGTGCAGCTTGAAATATCGAAATATTTTCTGGCCACGGCGCTTCTATCAAGGGCTTTTTTACGCCCTTTGGCATTCCGGTTGTGCCAGATGAATACAGCAGGCTCATACCATAGGATTCATCTTCAATCGGTGTAACAGGCTGCAATGCGATCGCGTCTTCAAACGAACTTGCGCCCTCGACAACGCCGCCGAGCATAAAACACGTTGGATTGTTGATTAGGTGATCCTTGAATTTAACGAAGGTATCTGCGAGTAGTGTGGATGTAATCAAAATACGCGCCCCGCAGTCATTAACGATGTACTGAACTTCATTTTCCTGAAGTCGATAGCTGATAGCTGTGAAATAGAGTCCTGCTCGGTATGCTCCCCAACAAATTGGTAAGAATGCTTCATGGTTTTCCAGCACAAGAGCTATTGAGTCCCCTCGTTTCAAACCGAGAGATCTGAACAGATGTGCGATTTGGTTAGAGCGCTTTTCCAGCTCACCGAAGCTGATGATTGAGCCTGATTGGGCCATGATGATAGCTGGACTTTCCGGAGCGTAGGCGCCTGGGTACATCGATAAATAGTCTCTGCGTTTCTGTCAATCGTAAACTGCCTATTTTCGCGCTGTCAACGGTAGTTGATGGAATAGCTGCGCTATCAGTGTCTCTAATCTCCCTATATAGATTTCAGCGTTGCGATCCTCGGCATCATCTGGCGTAATGAGACAACTTATCAAGCTTGAGGAATGGAACAGTGAGTGAATTTTTGGATAAAGTTGTTGTCATTACAGGCGCTGGTGGTGGCCTCGGTAAAGCACACGCGCTCGAGTTTGCACGTCGCGGCGCTAAAGTTGTTGTAAACGACCTCGGTGGCAGCGCTGATGGCAGCGGGGCAGGCGATATGGCCGATCAGGTCGTTGAGGAGATTAAAGCCGCCGGAGGCGACGCGATTGCCAATAAAGCGTCTGTCTCGGATCGTGCCGGAGCGCAAAGTATCATTGATGATGCTGTGAGTGCGTTTGGCACCATAGACATTCTGATTAACAATGCGGGTATCCTGAGGGATAAGTCCTTCAAAAAAATGTCGCTTGATGATTGGGATATAGTGATGGACGTTCATCTAAATGGCACAGCTTATGTCACCCATGCTGCCTGGCCTATTTTCTATGAGAAAAATTTTGGTCGCATTGTGTTTACTAGTTCTACCTCTGGCATTTTTGGTAACTTCGGCCAGTCGAACTATGGTGCGGCTAAAATGGGTATGGTCGGATTGATGAATGTATTGGCGCTTGAAGGCGCATCTCACAATATCAAGGTGAATACACTGGCACCCGCTGCCGCTACCCGATTAACCAACACCGTACCAGGTAGAGATGAGGATCTTGATAACCCGGATCCAGAACGTGCCCCAGGACTTGTGACACCTGCTGTATTGTTTATGTCTCGCGATGATGCGCCGACAGGTAAAATTATTCAGGCGGGGAATGGCAGGTTTAGTTATGCTGCAATGTTCAGCAATGAGCCACTAGTTCATGGCACGGATGCTTCGCTAGAGCGATTGATTGAGGAGCAAGAGTCCCTAACCGATATGAGCGCAGCAAAAGAAGGTTGGTCACGAAGGCGCCCAACTGCTTAAGTATAGCGTTAAATGCTGCTCGACGTGTGAATTTGGGGTCTTGGGCTTATTCCTGTTTCCCTTGACCCCGGGAACACTTATCGTAATCCAGGTACGTAGGTTTCCTTCGCCCGTTTTTCAACGTCCTCATCGTAATAAGCGACTGTTTTGAAATCCACGTCAAGGTATCTCTTTACTTGATCATTAAAGTGAGGGGATGTGGGGTCACCGCTCTGTCCACCAGCAAGCAAAGACTTCGCTTTAACTTTGTCGCCAAATTCCACAACTGCCACAAAGCTGTTGCCGGCGTAGCCATAGATCTTCTTTGTACCTGGATATCTCTTTGCGCCAAATGAAGCCAGGGCCCCCCACCTGCCGGATGCCAAACCAACGGCTTGACTGGGCGCTGCATCATCGTGGGGTTGTTCAATGTCGCCCGTCAGCCGTTGAAAGCGATTGACGGAGCCCCAGGGTATTTGCCAACTACCGAAGTCCTGCTCGAGATTCGCTAATGTCGTTTGGAAAACCTTCAGTCTTTCTTTTTCAGGCGATTGAGTGCCGAAATAATCTATCAACTTAGCACCGTCGAATTTTGGGTTTGCGCCTGTCTGCCCGTATTGCATGCCATAGTGGTGTGCCAGAGTCATGGCTATTGAATCGGTTGACACGGTGTAATTCCAGTCACGTAGAGTCTCGATCGCTGCAGTCAGACTTTCGTTGCCGGATAATGCTTGTTTGTTGTTATCAAAGGCTGAAAGCAATCCCTTAATCAGATTCTCAAATCCAGGAAGGTAAGGGTCGTAGGCCAAGTCGATCAGCTTATCCAGCGTCAGGTCTTTCACGTCGGTAAGCATTCTCACAGCGTGAATACCTCGAAAGTTTTCTGCATCCGGAGCCATATACACAGGATAGTTTTCGCGCACTGGGCTGAATGCTCCAGCGGCGGTGAAAGGGGTTGAGTTGCAGTTCTGGATCCAGCCATTTTCAGGATTGAGAATGGTGACAATTTCATCGACGGTATGTACACCTTGCCAGTCAGTATCAGGGTTGCTTCCGTCCACGGGCCTTGAGAAGTCGTAAATGGGGTTTCTTCTTGGTACAAAGTTGCCATGATAGTAAGCGATATTCCCCTCGGAATCGGCATATACAGTGTTGTTAGATGAATTAGTACGAATATCCATCATTTCCCTAAAACCCTTGTGCCCTGTCTGTTTCGTTCGGATGAAGGACTGTTGCAGCGCGTTAACGGGGTCCCAGTTTATTTTAGTTGTAACCCACTGACCCTCGATTGTGTGGGTAACAGGTCCGTGATGAGTGTGGTACATAGGAAAAGTGCGTTGAGAAAGCTTTTCCCCATCCTTATAGTTTAGTGTGACCTCCGATACTTCAACGGGACGCCACGCGTCACCATATCGGTACATTAGATTTCCATCTCGTTCTTCAACTTGCTCGATAAATTCATCCATAAAGTCGAGTCGCGTTGACGTATGCATCCATCCTGTATTTTCGTTAAAACCTTGGTAGACAAAAAATTGTCCCCAAGTGACCGCACCATAGGCATTGAGACCTTCTTCGCTGACGACATGCACTTCGCCGCGAAAGTAGAATGATGTGTGAGGGTTGATAAGTAACATTGCGTTACCCGATGCTGTCCGTGCTCCGGCGATCGCAAAACCATTTGATCCTCGGGGTTCTCTTAGGTCAAAGTGCGATTGAGAGTCCGTGAGTGATAGCCGGTGTTTTTCAGTCTGGTGCGATGAACCGTAAAACCTGCGAATACCCTCAAGGGGTATCTGTTCAATGTCGCCACCGATTGAACCCTCCGAAAAAAACATCGGCATCCAAGGTTCGAACCGAGTGAGTAGCTTAGGTTTGACCTCGGGGTGTGTAGCCAAGTAAAAGTTCAATCCGTCTGCATAGGCATCACACAGCGCCTTTAGCCAGTCTGGTGAAGCCTCATAAGCCGCTTTCGCTTCATCTGTTGTCATGTAAAGACGTGCGCGCAGATCGCTGAACAGCGCATCTTCCCCTTCAACCTCGGCGAGCCTGCCGGTTGCCCAGATATAATTATGTTCTACTCGGTTAAAATCATCCTCCGCTTGCGCAAAGAGGAGGCCAAACACTGTATCGGCATCTGTCCTGCCATAAATATGCGGTACGCCATAATCATCTCGGATGATCTTAACGTCGGCGGCTCTGGCCTGAAGTCTGATGAACTCTTCAGTTGATAGATTGCGAGACCGATTTTGAGAAACGACATCGTTCGTCGCGTCACCTGCTCTGATTTGAACCGGGATTTCGGTTTGTTGACCGCAGCTGGCGAGGAGCGTGATGATTAGTAGTACGCGACTCTTGTAAAACATAGGGAGTATTTTCATAGTTGTAGCTGACTGTTATTTGAGGATTGGTGGCATAAAATGCCACGTCGTGTTGTGCCAAGGTGATCATATCGCTGGGCTTCTACTTGCTGTTAGAGTCGTTACGATAAAGATGGGAGTAGTTTCTCAACCAACCTGACCCAGTAGGTTGACCCTACTGGTAGTACATCGTCATTAAAGTCATATCCAGGATTATGCACCGCGCAAGATCCTTCGCCGTCACCATTACCTGTCCAGATGTAACTTCCTGGCTTTTCTTGCAGCATAAAAGCAAAATCTTCGGAGCCCATTGCTGGCTTGGGATTCAAATTCACGCTGTCAGCGCCAACGATACTGGCGGCGACTTCTCCTGCGATGTCAGATTCTGGCTTTGAGTTGATGGTTGCTGGATAACGTTGTTCATAAAAGAAATTGGCTTGCGCCCCGTAGGCACGTGCGATCTCGGTTGCCATGGTGCGCATCTTTTCTTCCATCAGGCTCTGAACCTTCGGTGAGAAGCACCGGGTACAACCTCTGATCTCGACCTCATTAGGTATGACGTTGTAGGCGTCGCCGGCATGAAATTGTGTCACACTGATGACGGCTGGCTCCTGTGGATCGATAAATCGACTGACAATAGACTGGTACGCTTCAACAATTTTTGTGCCGACCAGCATGGGGTCGATAGTGAACTGCGGCATGGCAGCGTGACCACCTTTGCCGGTAATGGTTAGCCTAAAAATATCGAATGCCGCCATCATGGGTCCAGACTTGATCGCGAAAGTGCCCACGGGCATGCCGGGGATATTATGCATGCCGAAAACAGACTCCACCGGATATTTGTCGAACAATCCTGCTTCGATCATCGCTCGACCACCACCTTCGTTTTCCTCTGCTGGTTGAAAAATAAAATGCACAGTGCCTTCAAAGTCTGATTCTTCAGCAAGGTATTTCGCTGCCCCTAATAACATTGTGGTGTGGCCGTCGTGGCCACAGGCATGCATTTTCCCGGGGTTTACCGATGCATGATCAAAATCATTAGCTTCCTGAATAGGTAGCGCATCGAGGTCAGCTCTCAAGCCAATCGCAACGTTACCTCGACCTTTTTTCAATGTGCCAACGACGCCAGTGCCCGCAATACCGGTTTCTACATCAATGCCAAAACTCTCAAGTTTTTCTGCCACGATTCGTGCTGTTCTATGTTCTTCGAAAGCAATTTCAGGGTGGGCGTGGATGTCGCGTCGCCAACCAGTCATTTCTTCTTTGTAGTTCTCAATTGACTCGATTGTTTTCAAATCATTCTCCCGTCGGACCCTTGTTAGGATCTGTAATTCATTAAGAGGTTTTCCGGTCCGTTTATTCTGGATAATTTACGTAGTAAAGCTCGCCATTGCAATTTCCTCCTCAAGTTTTGATACTAGCCATCCTGCTGGAAACCGCGGGTTGGTTCGATGACTTACCAGACGAACACAAGCCAATTGAAAATCTAGAGAATAGAATGTTTGAACCCGAAGCAATACAAGCTACGTTGGTCGAGTTTCTGCCGCTTTTTATCGCGGTGATCAGTGTCCTGCTGGTTATATGGATCGCACACAATGGGTTAATTGCGCGCCACACTGACCTTGTAAGCGAGAAGTTGTTTCCGAGATCACTGATAATGATGGGGCTGACGCTTATTGGCATGGTTGCCATCATCCTGGCGATACCGGTTGAATCGAATACAAGAAATCAAATCATTGGTTTCATTTTTCTGGCGGTCTTTGCGGTTTTTGTTTTTTCATCAGGTAACATATTTGCTAATTTATTGGCAGGCATTCTGTTGAGAGTGAAGTCTCCATTTCGAGTAGGTGATTTTATCCGGGTTAATGAGTATTTTGGCAGAGTAGCTGAGCGAGGACTATTTGATACCGAAGTCCAATCCGAGAGCCGTGAGTTGATAGCGATTCCAAACACTTTTCTGCTGACTCATCCGGTTGCAACAGTTCGAAATTCCGGCGCAATTGTCTCCGCCAGCGTCTCTTTAGGGTACGATCTGAATCACAATTTAATTCGTCCCCTGTTACTTGAAGCAGCGACTACGAGTGGCCTGGAAGAACCCTCTGTGCATCTCCAAGCTCTGGGTGATTTTTCTATCGCCTACCGGATCTCTGGTGTCTTGACCAAAGTAGAGGAGTTGAATACAGCACAATCAAACCTCCGTATCGCTGTGCTGGACATACTTCATCGTGAGCATATTGAAATCGTCTCTCCTAGGGCTATGAATCAGCACGAACCTGACGTTGCTGAGAAAGTGCCACCTGGATCAGCGGCGCAAAGGAAGAAACAGAAAGCATCGGTTGATAATATGATGGCGGAAGAGATTGTGTTCGATCAGGGCGAGCAGGCTAAGCAGTTTAGTACTGAAAAGTCTCAACTTCATAAAGGAATTGCGGCATTGGAAGAGCAGTTGAAGACCTCGGAAGATGAAGAAAAACAAGTGGTGGCACTTGAATTGGAACACATGAAGGAGCAATTAGCGACGCTTGATCTAATCATCGCTGAGGTGCTTGAAGAGAAAAAATAGTTTTTAATTGCTATGTCTCGTTCTTTGCTACTTTGTGGGCAGAGAACATCTAGCCTAAACAGGAGCCAGGTTTGATGAACGGATTTGATTCTAAGTTAGTTATTTGTGGCGAATATCGCCATCCCCGACAGATGCTAAACGAACAGACATATGATGGTCATGTATCGATTCATGATGACAAAATGGCTGAAGACTTAGGCTTTAGTGGTGCGCCGATAGAGGGTCCAACGCATTTTAGCCAGTTTGTTCCTCTCTTGGCGGAAGTGTTTGGGCAGACATGGTTTGAGACGGGATGTATCAGTTCACATTACTTGAATATGGTCGTAGAGGGAGAAGAAGTACGTGCATTCGTCGAGCGCCCCGCCAGTGGTGCAACAATTACAAAAATTTGGGCTGAAAAGCGTGATGGCACACCGGTGCTTTCTGGTACGGCCAGTGTCGGGTCGGGGGATGAGTTATCAGAGCTTGATCAGCGTCGGGCGAAACTTAAGGCTTCTGATCAGCTTGTTATTTTGTCCGAACTTTCGGTTGGTATGAAAGGAAAGAAAGACGAGTCGGTGTCGATGGATTTTGACCAGAATATGGGCGACCTTTATCCATTTAGCTTGAACGATAAGTTACGTGGAATTACCGAATTTTCTCCCTGGTATAGCGCCGAGGGCGGATCCAACTCACCCTGGGGGAGAGCCATTATTCCGTTAGAAATGATTAGTGTGTTGACGCAATACAGTTCTCGTGAAGCGGGGTTTCCAATAAAAGGGCCAGCCGTTGGATTGTTTGCAGATCAGGAAATCAAGTTGATCGACGGTCCCCTATTTGTCGGTCAAGCCTATCGTTTGGAGCGAGAAATTGTCTGCTTAAGTGAGAGTCGTCGTGTCGAATCGAATTGGGTGATGACTTCGGTATACGACGCCGAGTCAGGCAAATTAGTCGCAGAATGTTTATTAAACTCCGCGACCTTAAAAGACTCGTATGCCAAGTATGCCGAAGAAGCTAAGAAGTTAGGAAAGGTGCTCTCGTAGGCTTCTCGCGATATCTGAAACATGCGGATCAGTGACATCCATTGTATTCAGCGCTTCTTCGAGGCGTAGTACATATTCAATATTGGTGCCGCTAGGTCCTGCTGCTCGTTTAATTTGTTCAACTATCTCATGCAGTGCTGACGCCCCAAGATAATCTGGGTTGCTTGGCGTTGCAAAATAGGTCAGTCCGCTTTGCTTGCGGCCGCGAATATCAAGTTCAATTTGAAGTCGTTCGTAGCCGCCTTTTTCCCTGTAGTCGAGATGTGCTAGCACCGCCTTAGTTTTGGCTGGGTCTATGCGGTAGGCAACGCCCCAACAAGTACTACCGGGGGAGGGGTGTAATGTGACAACTCTGCCGGGGTATGCCGGCACTCCCCTGTGATCTGCTGAACCCTGCCAGAATCTGCGGACGTAGTCACTGATAGTGGCGGGTGTTTGCTCTTCATATGGGAAGTCGGCTCTCCATATTAAAGAGCCGTAACCAAATATCCATAGAGGAGTTTCATTTCGCATGGGTCACTAGGAAATATTAGTTTCCGATTCGGTATCTGAGCTTAATCACAAAAACATCGACAAGCCGCTCAGACCATGAGGACCTGATGAGTTCGGAAAAACTGTCTTGCGGCCGACTGTCGACATTCGAACCCCTAGTATAGACGACAAATAAATCAGACAACGGGGCAATTTCCCACCTGTACCTTGCCTGAAAGGTCAAACGACTAATGCTGAAATCTCGCAGTTGTTCATTTTCCCCCTTGAATTCTTCGATGAGGTCTCCGTCTCCTATAGGCACTGACCACCTCTGATCTTCGAATGCTTTAATGCCAGCCCATTGTGCCGTAAGCTTGAATTGCTGACGTGCGCTCAGGAAATAATTCGCCTCGATACGAGGTCGCCAGATGGCAGTATTAAATGTGGTAAAATCCCGACCTTCGTCGTGAATCAACCATCCTGTTTTGTCCTCATAGGTGATAAAAGATGAGAATGAAAAGCGATCATTAGGACGCCAGGTGACGTTGAGTTCGTACTCCATCGTCCGTCCGCCAATGTCTTCATCCTCGTAGAAAACACCGTATTCGGTACTCAGTTTCTTTGAACGATCGGTCCCATAGAGCACGCCGGTGCTGACTCTGCCATCAATTTTAAATGCCCCGTTGCCGCCACTATTTACGTCATCCCATCGACTAGGGAAATACTTGAGCACGGTGACAAGCAGGTCGTTGTTGTTAAAAAAGCGCTCTTGGGATGAGAACAGTCCCGAGCGCACATTTTTACCATCGGTGTTGTATTGTTGCGTGATGCCAAGTGATGTCTCTCTTGACTTGATGTGTGAAAATCCCGATTCGCTCCGTTTATAGTCGTAATTCACGCCAACGAGATCATTGCGTCGGAGGAAACCAAGGTCGTTGATATCGAGGTCTTCATCGTAATAGTCGAAGCTAATGCTGTGCGCTCGACCTCTAGAAGGGTTGTACTGAACATCGACAAATCCACCCGCGCCGGTGATATTATCAACGTCACTGAACATGAACTGCGCATCCGTGTTCCACTTTCCCTGACGGGAAAGGTAATGACCATCAAGGGAATGCACGATGGCTTTGCTCTGCGGATGATCCACAATAGTGCCGAGCCAGCCAATACCCCTTCTGGCACCAGTACTGGTATCTTCATACAGGACTCTGCCGATACCGAATTCTCGCCCATCTTGAACCACGGCGAGAGGATTGGAGTTTAACTCACCTTCCAGCAATGTATCTTCCTCGAATGCTGTTAGCAGACCATATCTTAGCTTCCCGTTTTGACCGGTTACCTTAGCCGCACCAAATAATTCCGAGGGTTGATTTCGTTCGACGCTTTCAAGCTCAAAATCATCTATATCCGGTCTAATAGGAGCGCTGCCAATTCTTCTGGTATTGACCAGGGTTGTTGGCGTACCTTCCCACCCGCGTGCTCTAGGGGTTGCATCAAATATCTCATTGCCTTCTAGAAAGAATGCGCGCTTTTCTGGGAAAAATGTTTCAAACGAAGACAAATTGACGTCAACCCTATCGGATTCAACGTTTCCGAAATCAGGGTTTACCGTTGCGGTGAGCTGCAGATTGGTAGATGGTCGCCAGAATACGTCAAAACCCGCCTTGTAACTGTCAGGATTGGCATCATCAAGATTGTTATAAGTTGTCGACGCATAGGGGTAAAAAGTAAATTGTTGTTTTGGATTTACGCCATCAACCCGAAGTTTCCGCAGTTTCGAAAGAAACACATTCGTAGTCCTTGGTAGTCCAGGAATCGCCCACCGCTCATTTTTATAAGCGACGCTGCGAGACAAGTAGAGTCCCATGTTTCTGGTGTTGTTAGCCGATTCCGGCATTGTCATCATCGACCAGGGCAGGAAGAACTCGGTTTCATAACCGCCTTCGACTTCTACCGAAGCACCATTCCATGGCCCGTCCCAGCGGTTACTAAATTGTCTCTCGGGTAGCACGGTACCATCCGCTAGTGAGCCACCTAGGTTGACGCCAAACCAGTAGCCGTAGAGCCCTGACCCACCAGGGTCGAGAGTAATGGAAATGGAATCTCTCGGTATAAAGTCGTCCCGTGAGCTTAATCTGGAGACCAGCGTCGCCTTCGGTTGTTCGCTATGGACGCCGATATACAAGCCTTTTTCTGTGTAAAATAACCTCGCCTCGGTCCGGTATTCTGTTGGGACTAACGTATCTGGCTCTATCACGACAAAATCGTCCATGTACGGTATTGTTGCCCAGACGTCTTCATCAAGCAGTCCGTCTATCTTGATGCCTACCTCTGAGTGCTGCTTTTTGACCAGTGTTGTTGCGACATCATTGTCATATTCTGGCACTTTGTCAGTATTTAGCGTCGATTGAGCCTGTACGGTGAGGCTATATATAAGGCTGAATAGAAGCGCAATGAGGCATACAAAAAGTCGATACGCAGGGTTCGAGGCGCAGGGTCTCTTTTTAAAACAGCAACAATACAACAAGATCTAAAAATTCCATTTTGTAATAATTGGTTAGGAAGCGACTTGTGGCTGGTAAACCACGAGCATAATATAGACCCGTCGCGGGATCCGGCTTCCTGTTAGAAACAATCGTTCAGGAGTAGCAAAAACCGCCGGAAATGCTACAGGAATTTTGGAAAATAGGCCATTGAAACTCAGGAATTTTATCTCTGATTCGGCCCAGCTTGCTGGTTTAAGAATTATTAACGCCGCTGCAAAATCAGGTGGTTACCATGTAAAACGAGGCATTCCCTATGGTAAAGAAACTCGAAATCAGCTTGATCACTATATCCTGCATACAGGCCATACCGAAGATAAACTAAGACGTCCGTTGGTCCTGTTTATTTATGGCGGTAATTGGCAAAACGGCCATCGACGTGACTATCGTTTTGTTGCAGATACCCTATGTTCGCTTGGATACGACGTGGTTGTGCCTGATTACAGGCTTTATCCAAATGTTAGATTCTCGGATATTCTAACGGATGTTCGTATGGCCACAACCTGGGTGATGAACAATCCGGATATTGACTCTCGTCGCCCGATATACGTGATGGGGCACTCTGCGGGGGCTCAATTAGGATCTCTTTTGTGTCTTAACCCAGCATTGTTATCTCATTTGCCCGGCGCTGAAAAACGCATAGCGGCTTTTATTGGTTTATCAGGTCCTTATGATTTTTATCCCTTTACGGAAGAAATTCACTGGGATCTATTTGCGCCCGAGCAGGAGTATCCTCTCTCGCAGGCGGTCAACTTCGTTCGTCCTGAAGCGCCTCCTCTTTATTTACTCCATGGAAAAGAAGATAACCGGGTGCGAAGAGGCCATTCGAAAAGTCTGATGGAGAAGCAGCAGGCTGCGGGAGGCCAAGCTAGCCGTGAAGTCTATGAAGGCATTGGACACGTTGATATGGTAGTGTCATTTTCAGTATTTCATCGACGAAAGAGTCAGGCTATTAAAGATATTAAATCATTTATTGATCGCACGAAGAAGAATCACACTGAGAACTCACTAAATACCTAAGAGGAAAAGACCATGACGATAAGCGCATCTTCGACCGAAGAACTTTTGGTGGAACAAAAAGGAAACATTGTTGTAATCACGCTCAACCGCCCGGACAGACTTAACGCGATCAGTCGCGTAATGCTTAACGAGCTCTCTGTGAAGATGACCGAGGCAAACAAGGACCCGGATGTTAGATGCATTGTGTTGACAGGCTCTGGCAAGGGGTTCTGTGCTGGACTCGACCTTATTGACGTTGGCCAAGGTGGCATTGGCAGCGGTGATTCTAAGGGCAGCAATCGTCCCCGTCAGCTCTTTGATTTGCGAGATGCGCCGATTAACGTGATGTGGAACATCGACACCCCCATCGTTTGTGCACTCAATGGCGCAGCAGCTGGTTATGGTATGGACATCGCGTTACTTTGTGATATCAGGGTTTCGGGACAATCCGGCAAAATGGCTGCCGTGACTGCCAAGCGCAATGTTGTGCCCGAAAGTGGCGGCACTTGGTTGTTACCCCGGTTGATAGGCTGGGCAAAGGCATCGGAGCTCTATTACCGCGGCCGCGTTGTCAGGTCTGAAGAATGCCTTGACATTGGTTTAGTCAACACTGTTGTGCCGGATGCTGATGTGATGACCACAGCGATGACATGGGCTCAAGAAATCGCTGATAATGCGCCACTTGCTGTACAAACAACCAAGCGCATGATGCGGATGGGGCTGGAACAGTCATATGACACTTCAGTTGATCAGTTGATGATGCACTTGGGTGGTATGTTTCAGAGTGAAGATTTCAAGGAAGGGGTGCAGGCGTTTCTTGAACGTAGAAAGCCGGAATTCACTGGGCGATAATCTCGCTTTAAAGCGCAATTGCACGAGGGCGCTGCTCTCGTGCTGTTTTCTCGCCCTACGCTGAAAGAAAAGCCCTGATTTCTTCTTCACGATCCATGGCATCACGATAGCCGGCTTCCATAAGCTCTTTACAAAATTCTGCTTCAAACAGCAGATAGCTTGCCATGCTAGCGCCACCTCCAGTGCTGGTTGCTCCTATCGTTTTGAAAAATGTTCGCATCGATAAGGGTAGTGTGGAGATGTGTTTTGCCGCGATCTCATCGAATTTTATCGAAGGCGTAATGGTGAGCACATCAATCGGCCGTATGTTGGCAGCCTTTAGCTGATCGCTGCTGAGATATCGGCTGATAAAATTGAATTTTTCCAGCATTTCAATATCTTCGTCCATCGCATCGATGAATGAGCTGTTGAGCAAATGCCCGGCAATCTGAGCAAATGTTGGCGTGTGTGTCGCAGGCTTTTGCGGCTCTTCCTGATCTTTTTCGTTGTAACTGACACCGACGACAAACAGTTTTTCTGCGCCCAGATGTAGCGCGGCGCTGAGCGGTGCTCTTTGACGAATTGCACCGTCACCGAAATACTCGTGTTGAATTTTTACCGGCGGAAAGATAGTTGGCAACGCTGACGAAGCCATAAGGTGGTCATGAGTCAAGCGAGTGCCAACACCTAGTCGCTGATTTCGACGCCAGCCTTTGATACTCCGGTTACCTTGGAAAAAACTGATGTTATGACCGGAATTATAAGCTAGTGCTGTAATGCACAGGGCACGCAACCTGCCATTGTTAATATGTCCATCAATTTTATCGAAATCAATTTCGGTGGCGAGGAGTTCTCTTAGGGGTTCATTGTCAAGTAATGCAGAGGCTGCGCCAGAGGCGATGCCGCCATGGAAGAATGAAGCAAGCAATCGAAGGGTCGATTTTAACAACTGGGTATACCCGACCTTGTGGATCCGGTCGGATTGAAGGTTTTGCCAGAGGGCTTCAAGACGTTTGACAGCATGTCCATAGTGATCACTTTCGCAGGCAAGCATGGAGGCATTGAGCGCGCCTGCGCTAGTGCCACAAATGATATCAAAGGGGTTCATTCCGCCATCGGGTTGAATGTGTGCGATAGCCTTAAGCGCACCGACTTGATAAGAGCCCCTTGCCCCTCCGCCGGAGAGGACTAAGGCAGTCCTTTTTTGCTGTTGTTGCATATAATTCCGTTACAGGCACCCCAGGTTATATAATCCGTGTCGGTCAGGCGGACTCACCTTCTTTTTGAATAATTTCAGCGCCGGTCAACATTGTAGTAAAAAGAGACAGTAATGTCAGATTCCCAGAATCGCCCGCCTTGGCTATTGTCACACAAAGGACGACAAGATTAATGCGTTACCCCAGAACTCGTTTTATGCAAGCAGTGGATTTGTTGGGTGAAGTGCTTTCCGCTTCGGAACCGGCTGAACGTTCTGTCGAGAAATTTTTTCGGCGGAACAAACAAATGGGCGCAAAGGACAGGCGCTTTACCTCGGAAATCGTTTACTTGTGCGTTCGCCGTAAACTTGAATTAGAGAGGCTGGTAAAACTGAGTGGTGCTTCGGCGCCGTCAGACATTGAAGCTATCGTTAGTAGTGGGTTGCTGCGTTATTTTGGCTGGCTTCCCGAGTATTTCAAAGATACTAACGCGGCGCCTTACATCGCTTCGCTTTATCAATTTTTGAGTCATTTGAATGATAATGAGCTTACACTCTCCGAAAAGCTGAATTTGCCGAATTGGTTATTCCAAGCAATGAGGTCCCAATTCGATGAGCACGAATTGATTGATCTTGGTTTGGCCTTGCTGAAACCGGCGGAAGTTGATATTCGCGTGAATACGCTAGTGAACGATCAGATGAAATTATCGAATGCCCTCAAAAAGCAGGGTGTTGAAATAGAACCAGCGCGATTTGCCTCTACTGGATTGCGAGTTGCGAAAAGGGGGCCGTTACAAAATTCAAGAGCCTTTAGGCAAGGTGGATTTGAATTTCAGGACGAGGGCAGTCAGCTGGTGAGTTGGCTCGTAAACCCTCAGCCAGGTCAATTAGTCGTAGATTATTGTGCGGGCGCTGGGGGAAAAACATTGCATCTTGCTGGCTTGATGCGAAACAAGGGCAGGTTGATTGCGGCTGATATTCAAGCGAATCGTTTGGCAAGGCTTACGCCAAGATTGACTCGTGCGAAAATTAATATTGTCGAGACTCAAGTGATTGATGAAAAAGCTGGCGCTGCATCATTCGAACCTAACTTGATGGGCAAAGTCGATTGTGTGTTGATTGACGCGCCTTGTTCTGGGGTGGGTACACTGAGGCGAAATGTTGGTCTCAAGTGGACTAGTCAAAACCTTGAGGCGTTGACGGCACTACAATCAAACATACTCCAGAGTGCAGCCCAGCTTGTTAAGCCCGGTGGGGTACTGGTTTATGCTACTTGCTCATTTCTTCATGATGAGAATCAGTGTGTAGTTGATTCGTTTCTGAGTAAAAACAAGGATTTTGCGTTGTCAAAAAACTGGATAGGCTCCTCGGATCCAGGAATTTCTAGGATCAGAGGAGCAGATGCCGTGTTAGCGAAGAAAATTCAGTCTCGCGGTGAGTTGGTACTCAGACCAGACCTTCATGGTACAGATGGTTTCTATGCGCAAAGATTAGAGAGAATATGATCAGCGTTTTTATCTTGCTTTTTGCAGATTCTCTCTCGCAATGAGTCGAGTCCAATTTTCCATCGAAAATGCCTGAGAAAATATCGAAGCGAGCACCCCATCATTCAACAGAGAGTGAACTTCATCCGCAGACAAGTCGGTAAGCTTCTCTGGGTCAATTGAAACGTAGTTAGCTATGACTGTTGGTTCACTTCCATCGTCTGTGTTCTGCGTTGCTGTCTGGGGTGTTAGTAACCCAAGCTCCTTGATTCGTCGACACAGATTCTGGGTTTTTGTCGCTTCGGCCGCGAACTGCTGGCAAAAGTCAATCATGTCCTGAGTTTCTTTTGTAACTGACTGGCCGTCAAAAAACGGAAAGTCGGCATTTTCCGTTACCCCATCCGCCGAGGTGTCGATTACAACTGCTGCCTGATCATTCTCCGCCGTCGCGAGTGCGTAAGGATATCGTCTAATATAGGAAGGCACGTAACTATGCGGATCCCATTGTCCATCCTCTGACACGAATCGGTTTCGTTCTTCCTTTAAGCCGACAATGGCAAGCGCAGCGGGATTTTCAAGATTACTGAAAACAATGGGGTAGTGTTTCTGAACGCTAGAAAACTCCGCTGCGACGATGGGTATCGCTTTGACTGTTTTAACAAATTCGAATGGGTTTGGCTGCTTCTTCAGACCTAGCTTGCCGTGTTCTTCATGATTGAGCAGTACGGGGCTCTTGTAGAGAAACATGCTGCCATCGATTGAAGTCTTATTAGTTGTGTTGCCTGTATTCGCAGAGGTAGTGTCTGTCATTTTTATAACCCAAGCCTGAAACAGACGATTATAACTTGTGACACACGGACAGAACAGCAGTGCCAGCGCTTTATCGTTTAGCTGGATAATAAGTGCGCTTTGAAGCAAAAAAGTTGTGAGGTGTTGGTTGAGCTGTCCAACTTAAAGTCTGGTGGTGCTAAATCATCATAAAGTTGTCTTGGCCGGAGCCCTAATTGGCGAATATGATCTCAATACAACCAAACGGCCTTTGAGCAAGGTATTCCCTCTTGACGAGATAAAAGCTAAGCGGTTGTTTTCCTGTCCGAAAAGTTTTTAAGAACCGAATTAACCTAAGCGCTGTCAAAGATTAACGAGTGACTTTAGTTGTGCTTCATTCTTCCGGCTCGATCAAATGTCGGCGAAAGGTAAGACCAGACCGGCGAGAAAAAGACGCCGTAGACAAACAGTACAACTGAAACCAGCATCGCAGGTATAAGAGCCTCCAAAGTACCGAATATCTCTATGATATTTCCGAGCACAATAGCACCAATAGGTGCGCTGCCAATCAGCCCCAAACTGTAGACCGACAAAATTCGCGCCCTGAATTCTGGTTCGGCCGATTCTTGGACAATTGTTCGTGACAGCGTCGTCGTCAGGCCCATATTCAGCCCCCAGGCGAACATAGCTGCAATTAGTAGCCACCAATCGGGTCTTATTACGAGCAATGAGAGAATGATTACTCGGCTGAGTTGCATCATGAGAAACCATCTACCCGGTCTTTTGATGGGCATGATTTTAAACATAATTAGATTCGTCAAAGTAGCGCCGAAATAAAAGATAATCATAATTGTCGCTAGCTGCAGCGCATTGCCGTCGTAAGCTCGTTTGACCACAAATGGAACCACTGTCATAAAGGCACCCGCATTGAAGATACTCGATATGAAGTTGATGACGAGCAGATGAAAGACCTTTTTGTTGTTGTAAGTTGCCTTAAACCCGTTAACGAGTCTCATCCACGATGTTTCTCCGATGGGTTGCGGTGTTGGCGTTGTTTTATCTAGTTTGCTGGTTGTTATCGCAGCTAATAAAATCGCAGTGGCTTGGACAACCAATACCGTGGTTAAACCGACTTTGTCCATTTGCCCTGCGAAAGCGAGCGATAAAATCTGGACCAGAAACATAACAGCAGTTGAGGCCGTAACCGCCCTTTGTACCTGACTGCCGGCCACATGATTAAGAATTGCTTGTTGTGCCGGGCTTGAGAACGATGTCGTTGTGCTGATTGCCAGCCCAAACAGCAAGATAGACCAGATATTGAGCAGATCAAAATAGATACATGTCGCTAGGATCAATGGAAAGAGCCAGGTAACGGAATACACGTTAAGTAGAATTGATCGCGGGTCCTTATTGTCGGCACTTGCTCCGCCCCATAACATCAAAAACAAGCCGGGTACGCCCATGGCTGCTTGAATCAGACCTACTTCATCACCAGGCAGCAACAACACACCGACCAGCAACCAGCTAATGATTAGTTGCTGCATCGAAAATCCGGCGTTAAAAAATGTTGTAGAGCCCATGTAGGCTAGAAACTTTGGGTTTTGCCAGAGCGAGTTTTCTTCATTGACTGCTTCAGTCATGAGATGATCCGTAGAGAGTTGGCGTGTTTTTAGCCGCGCACTGTCAATCAGGCTAGAACAGTATTCGAGGATAGCAGGACTTAACCCCGCTGACACCTTCCAAACTTAGCGGTTATCTAACAAAGCGAGCGTAGGTCGCTGAAATGAACTTAACCAAATAGGGAAATGCAATGAATTTACAATCGATGGCAGCAGGTGCCGCCACGCTTCTTAGGGAGCGGAAAGAAACGATCTCGGTAGCAGAATCCTCGGCAGGAGGAATAATCAGTGCTGGCCTGTTATCAGTGCCAGGGGCATCCGCCTACTATGCTGGTGGCACCGTAATCTACACAAAAGCGTCCCGAAAAATTTTCCTCGAGTTACCGATAGACGAGTTAAAGGGACTAAAACCACTGACAGGAGAGTTGGCATTGTTTTTTGCTCGGGCCATTCAACGGACAATGGGTTCGACGTGGGGAGTTGCAGAGTTAGGCGTCGCAGGACCGGGAGGCACTCCCTATAGTGACGAAGTGGGTATCAGCGTGATCGCCTTGGCAGGCCCTGATGAGGTCAATGAAACGGTGATCACTGGCCATGACGACCGTGAAAAAAACATGTTTGAGTTTTCTTCCCGGGCATTTCAGTTGATTGAGCGTACACTTGCCTAATCTCGTTACTTCAGGCCCTGTGGATGCATGCGGGCGAGCAGTGTGTCATGGTGAATACGGTAACGAAAGCAAGCAGCGGGTGGCTGAAGGGAAAGTCTGTTGCGAAACACCGCCCGTGTCAAAGCTTTGACTATCTATTTTTTTCACGTCCGCAACACCTGCAGCGCCGTATAATATTTGGTTCGTAACGGTCTTAAAAGTAGACTAAGAAAACGCACTTTACCCGTCAACGGTGAATTGACTTTCCAGCTAATGAGGAAAAATATGAGTCCGATAGTTATTGGTATCGTTTTGGTTTTAGTCTACGCACCATTATTGTGGGTGCGTTTTACTCTGTGGCGATATCGTCACCAGCTCGAAGGAATACCAGGTACAGGCGGTGAGCTCGCTCGACATTTGGTGCAAAAATTCTCGTTAGACGGTGTGAAGATAGAAGAAGGCCAAAGTGGCCAAGATCATTATAGCCCGGCTGATAAAGCTGTTCGCCTCGGGCCGGAAAATTTCAATGGTAAATCACTAACCGCGGTAGCGATTGCTACGCACGAAGTTGGTCATGCAATTCAATTTCATCGGAATGAACCTACCTGTCAGCTTTACAACAAATACTATCCGATTGCCCACCGTATCCAACGACTAGGTATTGCGATGGTTTCGTTGCCTATTTTTGGTTTGCTATTGTCAGCGCCTCGAGTCAGCGTTTTGGCGATGTTACTAGTCGTTGGTGTCATGGTTATCTCTGCGCTGATTCATCTGATTGTGTTGCCGCAAGAATGGGATGCGAGTTTCAATAAGGCGATGCCGATTCTAGAAGAAGGTAATTACATAGATGAAGAACATTTACCTGCTATCAGAGCGATCTTACGCGCCGCAGCGTTGACTTACTTCGCTGCTGCCCTTGCCGATGTGTTGCGTTGCTGGCGATGGGGTGGATTGCTTAGAGGGTTGCGGTTTTGAGTTGGCGGACACTGGCCGATTGCTTTGCGCGCAAAAAAGAGGGGCTTGCGCCCCCCAAAGGATAGCCGGCTCATGTTACTAGCCATTAAGGCCTAGTTGAATCTACTTATCGACTCGCCAGATAGGCATCCAAATCGAATGAAAACTGCATAACGACCCTACGGTCAAAGAAATGGTTTTCTGGTGTTTCCTCTTGGCTAAGGGGCTTTGATTCACCAAAGGCTTTTGTCACAACTTGATTTTTTTTGACGCCGCGGGAAATTAAATAAGCGTGAACATTGGAAACTCGGTTTTCTGATAATGTCTGGTTGTAAAGATGATCCCCTCGACGATCAGCAAATCCGGATAGGCTTACTCTTGTATCGAGATTTCTGGAAAGTATTCTTGCGATTTCATTGAGCTGCGCCTGATAGTGTTGCTCAATGTCGCTCGAGGCTGTTTTAAATTGAATCGGCAATTGGCGGCTGTTCCAGCTGGCAGTTTGAATCTCGATCATTCGCTTGAGTTCATCGTCGAGGTTTGCAATTTCTGAGTGCATTTCATCTGCATTCGCTTTGTTTTCGTGCACAATCGCGATCATTTCAGATTCTAGTTCACGGTTGATTCTGTGGTAACCAACAAGCTTTCCTAGTACCGCACCTCCGACCATGGCGCCAACACCGGCACCAATAGGCCCTCCAACGACTGCGCCGACAACTAAACCGACTGCGGCTCCCCGCGTTTCTTCTGTTTCGGTTTTTTTTGGCGCTGCGATGGCAGATGTAGTGACGACTGCAGTTAAGAGTGACAAACTCACTATTCCAACAGCAAATGGGATTTTCATTTCGTATTACTCCTGTTTGTTTGTATTCCACATCATTGATGCTTGATGTGTATTAAACTGGGAAAATCAGGCGCATTAAGGTGGCAATTCTGAAAATGTACCGGCAAATTATGGCGAGAATATGGCAATTGATCTGTGATGAAGGACGCCGCCACATTGCCGGATCGAGTAGAATAACCCGCCAATGAGGAGTAACTAAATTTATGAGTTATCGAGTCGCTATTGTAGAAGATGACGAGATGTTAAGGGAAAATTACTCCGATCTGTTCAGTAAACAGGGCTACCAGGTCAGCAGTTTCAAGGACCGACCCTCGGCCCAACATTTTTTTAGCTCGCAACTACCCGATCTGGTTATTGTTGATATTGGCCTAGGCGATGAAGTGGACGGTGGTTATAGCCTCTGTCAGTGGTTGCGACAAAAATCGCGAACTTTACCCATCATATTTCTGAGTGCCAGAGATAGTGATCTTGATATCGTCAGCGGTTTGAGGATGGGCGCCGATGATTACGTGACCAAAGACATGAGTCTGCCGCATCTGGTTGCCCGTGTTTCCGCGCTGTTCCGACGGGTTGAGGTTATGGCTGAGCCGGATGGTAACCAAAAGAAAGCCATTGAGCACGGCAAACTCAGGGTTGATGAGTTGCGCTTCAGTTGTCACTGGGATGGTCAGATTGTAGATCTGACACTAACAGAATTTTGGATGGTGTATGCTTTGACTAAACATGCCGGGCATGTGAAAAATCGGCAACAACTTATGGATGAAAGTCACATCGTGGTTGATGACGCGACAATTACCTCGCATATAAAGCGCATTCGGAAGAAGTTTCAAAAACTAGACAGCACTTTCGATTGTATTGATACGGTTTATGGCATGGGATACCGATGGAGCGCTTGATTACGCTGTACTTCGCGATAATCCTCGTCGATACGGGTTGTCAGCGAGGATGCAGTTGATGCGGGCGTTGCGGCGTTTCTTTCGCTGGGGATTAAAGCCAGGCCTCAGAATGCAACTACTGCTTCCTTTTTCGCTGCTAATGACGTTGCCGTTTTTTGCTGTCTTCTGGCTCAACAATTGGTCATTTATGATGTTGGAAGACCAGCGTCGTGAGGTCGTTTCCGACGCTAAATACATGGCGCGCTCGCTTGAAGCCTCTGAAACACTGATCAGTAAAATAGCGCTGCGTAGTGGTGAACAGAACAAGCGGGATCTATTGGCGAATCTGGTTGATGATCGCCGAATGCTAGACGGTCGTGATGATGATTGGTTTGGCGTACAAGGTCAGTCTCTCGGGGTTGATGATCTGATCGATATCAACCGCACTTATAGACAGGAGTCATTTTCTGCTGAATACAAACTTGGCACCTCAGACAGCTTCTTGTATTTGTTTGTGAAAGTATTCGATGACGTAGTCATCTATCGAGAGATAAATAACCCTAGTGTACATAGAAATGACAACCTGCAGATTGCTGTTGTAAATCCTGATGGTGAGTATCGTAGATATACTATTGCGGCTTTCCAACCGGCTTCGATCAAAGCACACCAGGTTTCAATTAGCGGGCGTTCCCTGCGACAGGAGGAATTGATTGAGGCCGTCTGGCTAGGGACAGAAAGTGGTTACAACCTTGAGTTGAAGGTGCCACTTTCGCTGATTGGCGAGAAATTTAGTTTCGTATTGGCAGATATCGATGACCAAAGCGATAGAGACATCCACTATCTAATGGGCAGCTCTTCAGTCGACTCCGCATCGCAGTTGGTCAACCTGATACGCCCATCTCTTGGGGCTCAAAAAATGTTGGCGTCTTTGGAAAACGCAAGCACTAGGTTGGTTGATGCGAAAAAAAGAATTGTTTCATTTTCCCCTGACAGTCCCGAAAATTTACTGAGTAAAGGTGATCATCAATATCCGATCTCTTGGGAGTCGGGTTTGCTGTCCTTCGTACCCTCTGAATTTCAATCTGAGCAGGATGTCAATGATCAAGGAAGTGCCGAAGACGCGTTCGCCTCACCAACCTCAATGTTGGTTGATGCAGCACTTCGTGGTGAGTCAGGTTTTCATGTGACCAAGCGAGGGTACGCATTCATTGCCGCCGAACCCGTTCTCTTTAGAGATAAGGTTGTTGGCGCTGTTGTCGTGCAGAAATCTGAGCGGGATATATTACGTTACATTGAACGTGTCGGACATGAAATGTTTGTTCAGTTTACTTTGTTGTTGTTGCTCGGGTTTATCTTCTGGCGAGTCATCATTTGGTTGCAAACCTCCCGTTTGAAAACGCTGAAGAATCAGTTGGAACAGGCTATCGATACGCGAGGAAGAGTAAATGACAAATTACCCGCATCTGATCTGCCTGATGAACTCGGTGATCTCGCCCGTAGTTTTTCAACGATGGTGGAAAAGCTGCACGAGTACAATCAATACCTCGAGAGTATGGCCAGTCGATTGGCACACGAACTAAGGACACCCGTTTCAATCGTTAGGTCATCGCTGGATAACATTGCGACGGATCAACTCGATGATAAAGATGCAGTGTATGTAAAGCGTGCGCACGACGGTCTTGAGAGGTTGAGCCTGATACTCAACAATATGAGTGAGGCGACTCGCCTTGAGCATAGTCTGGATAAAGATGATATTGAGTCATTTGATCTAACGCAACTTGTTCGCGGTTGCGTTGAGGGCTATTCGCTAGCCTTTCCAGCAGCACGGTTTGATCTAAGCATTGAAGAAAGCACAATCCCGGTTACAGGCATACCGGATCTGATTGCCCAGTTATTTGATAAGTTAATCAGCAATGCAGTGGAATTTTCCCTGCCTGATGCCGCAATCAAAGTTCGGTTGACTATCGAACATGAAACCGCGGTATTACGTGTGATGAATGAAGGCCCTGGATTGCCTGAAAACATGCGTGAAAACCTTTTTGATTCTATGGTTTCAGTGCGGAGGAGATACGATGGTAACAGTAGTCATTTAGGCCTTGGTTTATACATTGCCAAAGTAATTACGGAATTTCACGGGGGAGAGATTAAACTGTCTAATAGAGAGGACTCACACGGTGTGGTGGCGACTGTGCGAATCCCTCTCATGAGACTTTCAAGCAAACTGCGTCCCTAGTATTGACGGGGCACTCAGGAAGCTTTTTTGTAAGGCGGTCGCATCGCAGCGGCAAGCTTTGACACCATTTTTGATTGCGTATAGACAGCTTTTGCGTGGCTAAAGTTCTTAAATCCGTCATGGCCGTGGTACGAACCCATACCGCTAGGTCCAACACCACCGAAAGGCAGGTCTTCTTGGGCGATATGCATTATAACGTCGTTGACGGTTACACCACCGGATGTCGTATGGGTTAACACTTTATGTTCCTCGTTACTGTCTTGGCCAAAATAATACAATCCAAGTGGGCGAGGGTGGTCGTTAATATAATCCAGTGTCTCGTCCAGATGTTTGTATCGCTTGACCGGTAATACAGGTCCAAAGATTTCGTTCTTCATCACCTCCATTTCATCTGAAGGATCGATTATCAAGGTTGGTGGAATTTTGTTGTGTTGTTGCTGATTAAAGTTTTCGTCCGCGGGATTAAGTTCGATCACCTCAGCGCCCTGTGCCTTCGCATCATCTATGTAGCTAATAACTCGATCATAATGTCTCTCGTTAATCATCGATGTGTAGTCGGGATTGTCTTTTAAATCTGGATACATTTTAGCGACAGACTTTTTCGCAGCATCGATAAAATTGTCTGTGGAATCTTCGTGTATAAAAAGATAATCCGGTGCGAGACAGATCTGTCCTGCGTTCATGGTCTTACCGGTCATCACGTTACTTGCAGTGAGCTCGACGTCTGCTGATTTGCCTACAACTACAGGTGACTTACCACCCAGTTCTAGTGTCACAGGCACGAGATTTTCTGATGCTGCACGCATTACATGTTTCGCTATAGAGGTTGCTCCGGTAAATAGTAGGTGGTCAAAAGGCAGTGAGCTGAATGCCTCGCCAACTGCTGGCCCACCCGGAATCACGGCAACCTCGTCTAGATCATAGGCTGCATTAAATAGCTCCTGCATCAGTTCTGAGGTCGCGGGGGTAAATTCTGAGGGTTTGATCATGGTGCGATTGCCTGCGGCAAAAACTCCTGCAAGCGGCGCAAACGTCAATTGAACAGGAAAATTCCAAGGGCTGATGCAACCGACCACACCAAGAGGTTGATACTGCACTCGGGCACGAGCACCAAATATACCGAGTGGAAACATTGTCTTGCGCCTTTCAGGTTTCATCCAACCTCGTAGGTGTTTTTTTGCATCTTTGAGTGGTCCTATCGAACCGTCGATATCGGTCAGTTTGGACTGTTCTAGCGAACGGTGACCAAAGTCTGCTGCCATTGCTTCGCAGAGTTTTGGCCCGTTATTGGCGAGAATATTGATAGCCCGGTCTATTCGGTCAACTCTGGTTTCTGCGCTGACCTCGCCTTCTTGAATGTAGGCTTTTTTCTGGCTAGTGAGGATTTCTTCCATTTCTGCTTTACTTCGTTCTGTCACGCGAGTCACCTTGTCTGTTGATTGTTGTAATACTATCAGAGTGGAATTTAGAAGCAATTTTGCTAACTTAGGTTGGAATTTGGCCTGTCGCAGATCCGTTTTGGTAGTCAACATGAAGGGACGTTTTGCGCTTCGCGGTGGCGCTGTAATTTGTTTATCATGATGCCATCCGGCACGATACCGGTATTTTTGCGGCGGCTTTGCAGGTTATGGTTTGCGTCAATATGATAATGTCGACGCGGATTAACCCCAAATATTCGATTAGATTCCAAGATGGACCGACAGTGATTCTTCTTGCTTTGCCGTTGCTTTCCTAGGCAAAGCGCACAGCAATTCAGTCGGTAAATTCTATCAAAGCTCGGATGTCAGAAGCTCAATATTGTCGAGTAAACTGATCATCCAAGCGGCAGGTTGAAATCTTGCTAAAAGCGGCCCAACGTAGTTTATTCAATTCCTCAACGTGTATTAGCTATTCCCGGTATTCCTGACGGGAATTTGAATTTACTGGTTTCGTGATAAACTCCCGCTCCAGTTTTATTGGAGTGGAGGTATACGTGAGCAAAAATTTATATCAAAAGGTCTGGGATAATCATGTTGTAAGACACTTGGATAGCGGTCAGGACCAGATTTTTATTGCCCTGCATCTTATTCACGAAGTCACGAGTCCGCAGGCTTTTGGCATGTTGAAAGACAAGGGTTTGAGCGTACGTTACCCAAATCGAACATTTGCAACCGTTGATCATATCATTCCAACTGAAGACCAGAGCCGCCCTCTCGCCGACGATATGGCAGAAAAAATGCTTCAGGTATTGAGTGATGCAACAAGTGAACACGGTATCGAATTCTTTGCTCCTCAAACCGGAACCCAAGGTATTGTCCACGTCGTGGGTCCTGAACAGGGATTAACGCAACCCGGTATGACCATTTGTTGTGGAGACAGTCATACATCAACCCACGGTGCTTTTGGTTGTATCGCGCTTGGCATAGGTACAAGTCAGGTTCGAGATGTATTGGCCAGCCAGACACTAGCGATGGACAAACTCAAAGTTAGGCGCATCCGGGTTGAAGGGCAACTCTCTCCCGGTGTTACGGCAAAAGACGTGACGCTGCACATTATTAGAACGCTCGGTGTTAATGGTGGCGTCGGCTATGCCTACGAATATGCCGGTTCTGTTATCGAAGCCATGACGATGGAAGAACGGATGACGGTTTGTAATATGAGTATTGAAGGTGGAGCCCGGTGTGGCTACGTCAACCCGGACCAGACCACATTTGACTTTCTTCGTGGTAAAGAAAGAGTCCCGGTGGGTGCTGATTTCGATGCGAGTGTCGAGATCTGGAAAAACTATGCAAGCGATGAAGATGCTATTTTTGATGACGAGGTTCTGATAAATGCAAAGGATATATCCCCCACTGTTACTTGGGGCTTTACACCCGGACAGGCAATTGGGATTGATGAGCATACACCCGACCCCACAAAACTTGATGGCCTTGATCAAACCCTTGTCACCGATGCGCTAGAGTACATGCAGCTTGCTGCAGATGTGCCAATAAAAGGAACGCACATCGATGTTGCCTTCATAGGCAGTTGTACAAATGGTCGTCTGAGCGATTTTCAAGCGGTCGCAAAATATTTGGACGGTAAGCAGGTCGCCAATAATGTGAAAGCAATCGCAGTACCTGGTTCTGAACAGGTTGATAAAGCTGCTAGAGCGCTCGGCTTGCATGAAAAATTTGAAGCGGCTGGCTTCGAGTGGAGGCTGCCAGGTTGTTCAATGTGTTTGGCGATGAATCCGGATAAATTGGTTGGTGATGAAGTTTGCGCCTCGAGTTCCAATAGGAACTTTGTGGGTCGACAGGGTTCCCCAACAGGGCGCACAATTTTGATGAGCCCAATAATGGTTGCCGCTGCTGCAATCGAAGGCAAAGTTGCTGATGCGCGTGAGGTGTTTTCTATCGGCTAACGGGTGCTTCAGCGACATATTATCGGGTTTTTACACTGGCATTTGACGCTTAGGTTTAAACGACACGAACACGAAGGAGAAATTTTTGATGGAAAAATTAAATGGCAGAGCTGTTTACGTGCCGGGTAACGATATAGATACCGACAGAATCATCCCCGCGCGTTTTTTGAAGTGTGTGACTTTTGATGAATTGGGCCCTTCTTTGTTTTATGACGAAAGATTTGCCGATGATGGTTCATCGAAAGATCACCCATTGGACAGCGCAAAGTATAGTGGTGCTGAGTTTCTCATATCCGACGATAATTTTGGTTGCGGTTCGAGTCGCGAACATGCGCCGCAGGCAATCCAGAAGTTTGGCTTGAAGGCAGTAATAGCAGGTTCTTTTGCGGAAATATTTCATGGCAATTGTACAACGCTAGGAATACCTTGCCTTATGATGAGTAAAGCAGATCGAGAGAAGTTAGCTTCCTCGATTCAGATGGATCCGGAAGCGGAAGTGGTAATTGATATCCAGAACCTAAAAATTGCCTGCGCAAACAATATTTATTCAATTAAGATGAAAGAAAGTGCAAGGGAAGCATTGCTGACCTCGACCAACGATCCGCTGGATTCATTGTTGGTGGCAGGTAGCGAGATTGACAAGGTCGCGTCTAGACTGGGGTATGCTCGATAAATGAGGGTTCGTCTCGCTTTGTGGCGAACCAATGAACGCATCTATTCGACAGGATAAATCAAGTGCGAAAGAAAATCGAAATATATGACACGACCCTTAGGGATGGTAACCAAGGAGAAGGTATTAATCTCAGCCTCGGCGATAAACTCGATATTGCGGCCGCACTTGATGCCATGGGTGTTGATTTTATTGAAGGTGGATGGCCGGGCTCTAATCCAAAAGATGACGAGTTTTTCGTTCGTGCTAAGAATCTTAATCTGAAAACGGCACTTATCGTTGCTTTCGGTTCAACCCACCGGTCAGATGTCGAACCAGCAGATGATTTCTTTCTTCAGAAGCTGATAGCTGCGGAAGCGGATGCGACGTGTATTTTTGGTAAGAGCTGGGATTTGCATGTAGAGCAAGCGTTGAGAATAAGCCCGGATAGAAACATTGAAATGATCAGTGGGTCTATTGCGCATTTGCTCGAAGTGACAGGTAAGCCGGTGCTCTATGATGCTGAGCATTTCTTCGATGGATTTAAAAGTGATCCTGGTTATGCGCTGGCAACCATCAGAGCTGCTGCAGATGCAGGGGCGCACCGCGTGATTTTGTGCGACACCAACGGTGGGGTTATGCCTCATGACCTTTCCTTGGCGATTCGCGAGGTGCGTAAAGAAGCGCCGGGTATTAAACTGGGTATTCATGTCCACAACGATGGTGGCCTGGGCGTCGCAAATACTCTCCGCGCGATTGAGGAAGGCGTTATCCAAGTCCATGGAACGATCAATGGTATTGGTGAACGCTGTGGTAATGTTGATCTGACCTCCATATTGGGCAACCTTGAATTGAAAATGGGCTACCAGTGTGTGCCGGAAGGTAATCTTAAGGGGCTTACCAACCTGTCGAAGGTGGTATGGGAGTATCTCGGGATAGAAGGCCCGTCGGGTCAGCCATTTGTAGGGCCTAGTGCTTTCGCCCACAAAGGGGGAATTCATGTTAGTGCTGTGCAGCGAAATCCTGAAACTTACGAACACATCGAACCGGAGATGGTGGGTAACTCTCGCAAAATTCTGATTTCAGAACTGGCTGGAGGGTCAAATCTAAAGGCGAAACTTGCAAATCGCTACCCGGAGTTGGAAGACAACAGGATAGTAAAATCCATTCTCGATGAAATTCAGGATCGGGAAAATGCTGGTTATTCTTTCGAAAATGCAGATGGTAGCTTCGATTTGGTGGTCCGAAGGCATGTTGGAAAGTACGAGACGCAATTTGAACCTTTGTACTATCGAATTTACAGTCCGAGCAATGAGGAACATTCGGAATCTGACGGTTTAATAGAAGCTTCAGTCAAGATCAGGGTCGGAACGGTAGATGATACCAAGTCTGATAACCTCCAGTTATGCGCCGCAGAGGGTAATGGGCCTGTCGATGCATTAAATAGAGCGCTACGCAAAGCGTTGCTTGATGAGTTCCCTGTGCTTGAAGATCTGCACTTGACTGATTTTACTGTCAGGGTGGTTAACAGTACCGAAGAGACTGCTGCAAAAGTACGGGTTTACCTTGAACACAGATTTCAAGGGGAGATGTTTGGTACCGTTGGCGTCAATGTCGATATCATTAAGGCCAGCTGGAATGCGCTGGTTGAGGCATACCACTACGCGCTTATGCAGCATGTTGAGTTCAAGCGTGAACTAGAGGACACGCTTTCTGAGGCAGAACGAAAAAAACAGGGCGCGCCTCGTTCTTAGTCGATAGCCAATTTGTTTGTCGGGCAGTTCAAGATGTCACATGGGCAGTCGCTAACCTTGCTTTTGAACTTTCAAATACAGTCGACGAATCGGGAATCAGCCAATGCCTTATTCATTACGCCATCGAGCCTTAAAACATAACTTGATATTTTTTTTCAAGGTTCCCAGTTTTAATCGCTATTTTCTTGTAGATGAATTAATTGCATTATGGGACAGTATTAGATGATTATTTTGCTGACTAGAAAACAGATAATTTAAACGACAATTCAATTTAGAAGGGGAACACCATGAAAGTAGACAGCCATTTAACGGGTGACTGGCAAAAAATACCTGATCATATTAAGCAATTGGAGAGTGATGGGTACGATAGTGCTGGCACAGCGGAGATGAATCACGACCCCTTCTTTCCTTTACTATTAGCTGCGGAACACAGTAAAAATATTCGTGTTCACACCGGCATCGCGGTTGCGTTTGCCAGAAGTCCTATGGTGCTAGCTAATCTGGGTCATGATTTAAATGCTTATTCGAAGGGTCGGTTCACAATGGGGCTTGGCTCTCAGATTAGGCCACATATCACCAAGAGGTTCTCTATGCCCTGGGGCGCACCGGCCAAGCAGATGCGCGAACTGGTGACAGCTATGAGAGCGATCTGGGCCAATTGGTATGAAGGTGAGCCGCTTAGGTTCGAGGGCGAATATTATACCCACAGTCTGATGACTCCCGCCTTTACGCCCGAAAATACAGAATACGGTGCTCCCCGAGTCACCCTTGCCGCTGTTGGCCCCTTGATGACTAGAATAGCGGGAGAGGTCGCTGATGGCGTGATTATTCATCCCTTTAGTAATGAAAAATACATTCGTGAGGTGACATTGCCCGCAGTTGATGAAGGACTGAAGCGCTCCGGACGTTCTCGGGAGAATTTTGAAATCATTTACAGTCCCTTTATTATCTCGGGTAAAGATGAAAAAACGTTTGAAGCGCAAAAACTAGCTGCAAAAAATCGAATCGCTTTCTACGGTTCAACACCTGCATACAAGAACGTTCTAGGTGCGCATGGTTGGGGCGAGATGCAGATAGAGCTTAATAAGATGTCCAAGCAAGGTTTGTGGAAAGAAATGGGCGAGATGATTACCGATGAGATGCTAAATACATTTGGGGTCATGGGTGAGCCCGATACCATCACAGGTGAAATCAAAAAGCGATACGGCGATTTTGCAGACCGAACTAGCGGTGGCTTCACTTTTGTGGACGACGACACACGCCGAGAGATGATTCAGTCTCTTCGATCTTAACAGGACAGAGCGCCAGTAAATGACTTCATTGCCGATCTCCGTCAGCTGGCAGGCTGATACTGTAAGAATACTTGACCAGCGTTTATTGCCCGGGCGTGAGGAGTACCTCGATTGTCAAGATATTGAGCAGGTTTTTGCGGCAATCAGAACATTAAGTGTTCGTGGTGCCCCGGCTATAGGCATTGCGGCTGCCTATGGTCTTGTGGTCGGTTTGGGCGCTGCTGCCGGGACGGGTTGTTCCCAGAACTTGATTAAAACGCTGAACGAAAGGCGTGACTATCTCGCCAGCGCAAGACCAACTGCCGTGAATCTTGTCTGGGCGCTCGATCGAATGATGTCTGTTGCAAACAGCTTTGACAGCACTTGCGCAGACACGCTCGTTCAACGTCTGATTCAGGAGGCCGAGACTATCCACACAGAGGACAAGGCATCCTGTCGTGCGATTGGAGAGGCAGGTTATGAGGTTGTAAAGCGACACCCAAGATTGTTGACGCATTGTAACGCTGGTTCTTTGGCCGTATCCGAACTGGGTACAGCACTCGCACCCATGTATGTTGCGCATCAACGTGGTGTCGAACTTCATGTGTTCGTCGATGAAACTCGTCCTCTGCTTCAAGGAGCCAGGCTGACGGCGTTCGAACTGGGCAGAGCAGGTATTAATCGTACTTTGATAACTGACAACATGGCGGCCCACGTAATGTCTCAGGGCAAAGTAGACGCTGTAATCGTTGGCGCGGACAGAGTCGTCGCAAATGGCGATGCAGCAAACAAAATTGGTACCATGAATCTTGCGATCTTGTGTCAGCACTTCAATTTGCCCTTCTATATCGCGTGTCCCTGGTCAACAGTGGACCTGTCGACCCAGCAAGGTAAAGATATCCTGATTGAGGAACGAGGGAGCGAAGAAGTCACGCGGGTAGATGGTCACTTAACAGCAGAGAAAGACACACCGGTGTATAACCCCGCATTTGATGTCACGCCGTGCGCGTTGATCTCAGGCTATATTACCGATCGCGGGTTGTTATCAGCGAAAGATCTTTCATATTTCTAGGCCAGAGTGCGTTGGGTCTCCCAACATAAAAAGAGTCAATGTGATGGCATTTAATGGAAGTAAAGTGGAAATGGCTGTAATGACTTGTTCCTCAGAGGTTTAACAAAGAGAATAGTCTCACATTCTTGAAGGTCTGTTCGATGTCTGAAAGTAAACCGATAATAATAGCACTCGTAGTCGCCGGCTTAGGCATTGTAGGTTACCTTGCATACACATTCTTGCAGGATGACCCAAAATCAACCGTGGTATCAAAGCCTGTAGTCATACCCGTCCCCAAGCCAGTGGAAACGCCGGCGCCGATCCCTCAGCCAGAAGTGGAAGTTGTAGAAGAAGTTGAGACGATTGAATCATCGCCCGAAGTGGTGGAAAAACCTGCTTTCATTCTACCAAGACTTGACGACAGCGATGGATTGATCCGAGATGGGGCCGTGACGCTAACCCGACATGAGGGGATCAATCTCTGGGTTAGGCCGAGTGAGCTAGTCAGAAAATTTGTGGTGCTAGTCGATAATGCTGCAAATGGCAGTATCGCAAGAGAGGCGGCATCGATGGTTGGGCCAGATCAACCTTTTGTTGCAAAACAGTTGTCCGAGAAAGTCTCTCTAATGGATGATGTATCCTATGCTCGTTATAACTTGGTCACTGATGTGTTTGTTTCGCTCGACTCACGAAGAGCGGCTGAGTTTTATGAGTTACTGGAGCCCCTCTTTCAAGAAGCATACGATGAATTGGGCTACCCCGATAAAAAATTTAACACTGCGCTTTTTGCCGCGATTGGACGATTGCTTGAGACGCCGGTCATCGAAGGTCCAGTGCGACTGGTTCGGCCTGTGGTCATGTATGAGTATGAAGACCCTCGGTTAGAATCCCTCGCCGGTGCTCAAAAGCAAATGTTAAGAATGGGGCCAAGAAACACTAAATTGATTCAGGCAAAATTAAGTGAGTTGGCGATTGAACTTCGCTCAATATTAGCGAATTAAAACCATTTCGGTTTAAGTTTCGACTTTTTTTATTTGTTGGCTAACGCTCTGACAGTGCCGCTGCCTGAGCACGTTTAAGCGGTTTTAGCAGGTAGTCCATGACTGTTTTCTGACCAGTGAGAATGTCTACCGTAGCGATCATCCCGGGAATAATCGGCAACGGGTTGTTGTCCGAACCAAGATGATTTTTGTCAGTTCTTACCTGAATCTGAAAGAAGTGTTCACCACGCTCGTCGGTGATTGTGTCTGCACTGATTAACTCCAACACAGAATCTAGGCCGCCATAAATTGCAAAGTCATAGGCGGTTAGTTTTACCGTTGCCCTTTGTCCCGGGTGAATAAAGGCAATATCGGAAGGTCTGATCATCGCTTCTATCAGCAGGGTGTCGTTGGCGGGCACAATCTCCAGTAGGTCCATGCCGGGTTGAATCACTGCGCCTACGGTATTGACCAATACTTGTTTAACGGTACCGTCTACCGGCGATCTTACATCGGTGCGATTTACTCGGTCTTTAAGCGCAACGTTGGAAAATTCGAGTCTTGATAGTTGGGTTTTGGTTTCGCTAAGCTCAGTTTGGGCGTCGAGCTTGAATTGTTGCTGACGTTCATAAACTTTTTCTTTTGCTTCCTCGATTACCGCTTGAGCTTTAGGGATTGAAAGTTGAATAATTTCCAGTTGCCCGAAAGATTCATTGACAGCCACTTGAATTCTCAGTAATTCGACTTGAGACACCGCGCCGGTTTTTACTAGCGGTTCCGTCAAAGAGAGTTCTTTTTCTGATAGTTCGGCATTTCTAGCAAGTTT
>CAXRCG010000018.1:0-6520 GCA_964228885.1 Pseudomonadales bacterium
ACACATGTAAACTGAGATAATGTTCTTAGATTAATTCTTTGTAATTTAAATTTAGCAATAAGAATTTTGTGACGAAGTTTCTCACTTCCACGTCTGAAGATCATTTAAGCGTGCTATAATGTTCTTACCTAAGGAAAGAGCAATATGTCCGTATATCAACGCATCACAACACAAGTAAATATTATGGGGATCGATCGTACGATCCACGGTATATGGGATTGCGTAAAACAGCGGCCGCACGACGAAGCGAATGCCTGGGCAATATATCAATATGATTGTTCAGCCGACTACTACTACCAAAAAGTTAATCGCGTTGTTGAGTTTATGAATTTTTGCCATGACAAACTTATTCCAATAATGAAATTTGTTAATATAGAGTTCACGGCGTATCTCGAAAAATACCGCAAGGGCGAGTTGGGTAACTCTGCCGCAACGCTGAGAATGCACGCTCTGGCGGTTCAGGAGTTCATGACCGCGATGCAGGAGATGGGCTTCTTAGATCATGTTGTCGAAACCCCTACAAATTTTCTAAGCCATGAACCCGCACATTATTTTTTGGCTTCAGTGAAATATTTTTTGGCTTTTGTGCTAAATAATAAAAGTTAAGAAAAGAGGTGACTATACAAATATCAATAGTTGAACACTGCTAGTATATATATCGGAATTGTAATAGATTACAAACGTCATATACTGTTAAGCTATTGGTATAAGAATTTGTTTCAGTAGTTTTTGAGACAAGTCGCCTGAAGTTGAGTTTTCTGTGCTGGACGACGCCTATGCAGAACAATAAAATCATAACGTGGCGCATGTTTGCTACATGGTGGCTTTCAATAGCTGTCTTGTTCTTTGAAGTTACCTCACTCATAATTAGCGATCAGTTAGCCTCAGTAGGCCTCGCACCCTGTCTATCGTTGCCTGTTTTGGTTACAGCATTTTTTGTTCGTCGGGTTGATCATTGGGTTTTTACGGCTCTCTGGTCCGCTGTATGTATGCTTGCTGCGCAAGCAATAATCTATCTGCTGGCTGTAGGCTCTCAACATACGCTCTTAGATACGACAAGAAGCTTGAGCACGGATCTATCATTAATCGGTTTGCACGTCACTTCGGAGCTTGTATTGGCGGCAGGTATCGCTTTGTTGAGCAAGTATGTGGCGAGCGCTTCCTATGATGAAGCAGGTGTCCTTTGTTCCATTAAACTTGAAAGTATTTTTGGCTGGCACACCTTCACGTTCTTTGCAGCGCTCTCGATCTACGCTTATCTCATGCGCTCACTGGAGGTTGCTGTCAGCGCATCATTATTGGACACGACTATAGAAGTCTGGACGCGGCTGCTGTCTGACATATTGGTTATCTGCATTTTTCTGCCAGCGGCAATTGGGGCCGTTCTATCTTTAGTCGGTGCGCCCCGCTTAGAACCAGACATACGGCGGATTTGGGCCCTTGCGTTGGCTTACTCTAGCATGGTTGTATGCCTGTGTGCAGCCGTCGCCATTGGAATTATCGAAACAGTCTCGTTGCTAATTATCTGTTTTTCCATCGTTACTATTTTGGGATTACTATCTTCCTCGCTTCAAGTATCGGGCCTATTGCTCTTATTGAATTTCGCTGGCCTGTTTTTTAATACGCAATACATTGCGGTCAATGCCACTGAGTTGCTCATTACCACTTTAACAGCGTCTTTAGGAACACTTGTCGTCATGCTGCTCCGTCTGATTGAGCAGTTGAAGCTTAAAAAAGCGCATGCGCGGGCGGATCAAGAGGAGGTTTTAAAGGCTTTTGTTTATGACGGGCCTCAGTACTGGATTATTGAAGATAAAGAGTTCAAGATCAGGTTAATCTCGGAGAGCGCTGCGGAGCTGATTGCCGGGAAGCCAAGTGCTGAGTTGATCGGCAAGGACGCGCTTGAACACATCTGCCTAGAAGATCAAAAACAGTTTATGGCTGCACGCTTAGAGTGGGATGAGCGTCTCGAACGGGGTGAAACAGTTGTCTCCGATACACCGCTGACGTTCAAGCGCGGAGAAGACACTGTTAAAGTAAGGGTTCAAGTCAAGCTGCTGCATCTGGCAAGTGGTGCACTGATGCGGGGCATAATCTTTGATGATATCACAAAAGTTGAGCAGGCGCGCCAGCAGGCTGAGGACTATCTAAAGGCTGGGACAGGGGTCTTTCTAATCCAAAACGAACGCTTTGAGACGCTTTACGTGTCAGAAAAGGTGTTTGATTTTGTAAGCCAAGAAAGCGTGTATGCGATCAACTTTGGAGATGTGGGTAAGCGGCAAGCATCATTTCCTAGATTTGATAAAGATTATTGGATCACGCACAGAAAAGAGATTGAAAAACTCAAGATTGGCGAACTGTGGGAAAGCCCAGAGCCAGAAGCTTTGGTTACTCCTTCAGGCGAAGATCGCTACATAATTCGAAGGCGACGTTGGTTTGCAAGCAACAAGGAACGGTTGCTGTATACTGAACTTCAGGATGTTACAGATATTAGCAGGGCCCTAGGCATTGCTAATACATTCCTAGTCAGTCAATTGACGGCGTTCTCCATACAAAACGAAGATTTTTCTTTTTACTATGTTTCTACTGAATTCTTGCGGCTCTGCGATGTTTCTACCGCTGAAGAGATTGGCGACCCTGCAAAAGGCCTTTGGGAAAATCGAGATGAGGCTTTTATAAAAAAGAACAGGGAATCCCTTCTATCTCTTCCCACGGGTGAAATTAATGAGGAACCAACACCCTTTGTGTATGTCCAAGCCTCGGGTAAGAAATTATCCTTCAAGGTGAAGTCCAAATGGATATTGAATCCGGCTGGAGATGGGAGATTGTTAATTACAGCCTTTGAGGATGTCACTGCGATAGAAGAGCAACGTGCTCAACTTGACCATTTGAGAAAAACAGCGGAGCTGTATCTCGAATCTGGCATTAATGCCTATGGAATTCAAAATGAGAACTTTGACTATTTGTATCTTTCGAAAGCATTCATAGATTTAACAGGGTATACGGTCGTCTCTATGCCGAACCATAAAGATTTTTATCTTGATTATGAACAACACAAAGCAAAAGAGCGGCGTAAAAAATTAGTCGATACTCCAAATGGCAAAATTGTTCATTCAGCACCCTTGCAAGTTCGAACTAAAGATGGAAATCTCTTGTGGTTGAGCCGCAGTGCGCGCTGGTTCAATGGAATTTCTGGTGAAAGATTATTGATGGTTTCCTTTGAGGACCAAACTGCTCTCACACAAGAGCGCGAAGTTACACAAAGTTTGATCAATAATAGCTCTGCCTTGATTGTGACCCAAACGAAGGATGGGGTTATTCACTCAGTGTCACAAGCTTTTGTAGATTTAATGGGCTATGAGCGTGATGCCCTGGTTGGGAAAGATTTGATTGATTTCTATCATCCAAAAGATCAAGTGGCGGGACGCGCAGGACGCAAAAAATTCCATGAAGTAGGCCAGCAAGAGATTATAATTGAACGACGGCTGATCGACGCCAACAATCAAACGAAAACGTTCATTCTGAACGCTCGTGCGTCAAATGTGAGTGCTGAATATGACGGTATCCTTACTCTGTCAGATATTACAGCCTTGAAGGATGCGGAAGAAAAACTGCGCCACCTCGTTGATCTTGACGAATTGACGGGCATTTACTCTCGTCGCGGCATGAAGCAACGTTTTGGGTCTGACCAGCGGTCTGAAGACTTTGGCTTGTTTCTGATTGATTTGGATCACTTCAAACTTGTGAATGATGCATATGGGCATGATACAGGCGACATGCTTCTAAAAGCGACTGCCAATGTACTTGAAAGCCAAACGCGATCCGAAGGCAACTGTTTCCGCTTGGGCGGTGAAGAGTTTGCGGTGCTGCGCCCCTGGCGGGGTTGGAAGGATGCGCATGATTTTGCGGAGAACCTGCGCGAGCTGATTGAGGCTAAATCGATTGAGAGCGTTGGTCGCAATGTTCAGCGCACAGCAAGTATCGGTGTTTCCTATCTTCCCGAGAGCGGAAGTATGAGCGACGCCTTGAGGCTTGCTGATATGGTCCTTCGTGAAGCGAAGGCCTTGGGTCGTAACCGCTCAATCCTTGCAAATGAGAGCATGCTTGAGACACTGCGATCACGTGGGATGTTCATCCAAGCCAGTGAGTTGCAGCTTGCGCTTGAGCGGAGGGAGCTTGAATATTTTGTCCAACCGATTGTGAATGTGTCTGATACGAACACAGTTGGCTTTGAGGCACTTGTGCGGTGGTTCCTACCGTCAGGTGAATTGGTTGAGCCCAAGGAGTTTGTAGACTTGCTCTACCAAGTGATCCGCCAACCGCGCTATGCGCAGTTGAAGCTTGAGCTGCGCCGACAGGTTTTGGAGCAGCTGAAAGACTATCCTGAGTGCTATGTGAGCTTCAACTTCACGCTAGAACAGATCGGCTATCTCGGTGGGGCGCATGCGCTACATCGAGATATTCAATCGATCTTGGATCATCCTAATCGTCAAATTGTGATAGAGCTTTCTGAGAAGGCCTTGCACGCACGTGTGAACGAAGATGTTTTGATTGAGGAGCTGTCGCAACTGCGGGCTTTTGGTTACAAGATTGCACTGGATGATTTTGGTGTTGAGTCCAGCAACATCCAACGGCTTCAAAAGTACCCAATAGAAATTGTAAAGATTGATCGCAGTATGATCAGCGAAGTTACGACCTCTGAGTCAACACGCAAGATGGTTGGCTCACTTGCAGTGCTTTTGAAGTCGCTTGAGCTTGCCGTGACGGTTGAGGGTATTGAGACCCAAGAGCAGGCCGAGATCATAAATGGTTTTGGTCTTACCATCCATCAGGGCTTCTACTACGGCAAGCCTGTTCTTCCGGCAGAGCTAGCCCGCGTGTCGCAGATTAAATTGGATGTGCCTATGATAACGACCCCGCAATCATGAGTGAAAGCATGTTGCGCGAAATAAGCCATTGTCAAAGAAACCTTAAATATTTTGAAGAGCTGGTGATCAAACGTCCAACATGGGGCTTCGAATTCTTTATTGAAGAGAACAGAGAAGACCTGAAAGCACTTCGTGCTGCTTTCAGTAAGCTCTATGATAAAGACAGTAAGTTCCTTGATGAAGTAAGGGATAGATTAACTGAAATAGAACGTGAAAAACGTAAAAAAGAACGTAATAAAGCAAGTAATCTAGTACCCGAATACTTCAAAGTATCATCTATTTCATTAATCCCTGATACTTTGCTGCACCTTGGGCCAATAAGACGTTGCAAGAGTTATGCGAAGTGATCGAAGAGCAGATGGCGAACCCTGACTATGCTGTGGGCAAAGCGAGATCAATCATCCGTGAGTTTGTGCAAGAAGCCAAAGATAATGAAGATCAACACTGACGCAGTGAGCATTGATCGGTTGATCATGCGAGCAGAAACAAAGAGGACGCCTTGCTGGCGTCCTTTTTGCTTTTAACTCTCAACTACTCAAGACCCTGCCATGTGTTGATCCTCCAATCAAACAGAGTGACATGATGATCAGGCTTGCAGGCAAGCCAGAAGTTTATGTCCTGACAGGGCGGCACCAGTTTAGTTAATCTCTGATATGGATTATGGGTTTTGGGTGTGCCCCACATGCCCAAACCCTCTGCCTCTCCTTGGGCTTGTGTCAGTGCTTGGTGTATACCTAATTCTATTGATCTGAACCCGAATTGCTTTTGCAGCAAGATGTCAAAGACTTCAGGCCAATAAAGCACTCTGCCTTCTTCAACCACACGCTGCCAATAGGCGGCGATGATTGCATCCTCATAACTGAAGAAGCCAACAAAGTTATGTACCTTATGTTTGGGCATAGGCTACCCATACCCATCACGACTCCATGCGGTCTATGGAAAGTTTTACTTTATCCACGGCTCATTTTAAAGGCGTGGATGAAATGCAAGGTTATCCCCTATTACTGATCAACTCTCGCCTTACAGACGAAATGTAACCTGAAGTCCTTATAACCTTTTTGACCACAGCGGGTGCAGCGCGCCCGATCTGCCACTTGGTAAATCGTGGTTTGTGGATCAAGCGTTTTAAGCAATTCCTTTACAGCCACCATCCCAGAATGGCCGCAATCGCGGAACAGGCTCATGTGGTTGTGCTGAATGGTTTGAAGCTTGGTCATGCGTTTGAGAATCAGTTTTGTTCTTATCTTTAGTATTGATGAATGATGTATAATAAGGAATTTTTTGTTTTAATTTGTTGCTAAAATTAGGTCGCTAGAAATCCTAAAATATGAACCAAGAAGAAAATTTTATGTTCTTGTTGGTGTTCTGGAGGGTGAGTGGGGTCAGGTAGATGACAATAAGCAATGTATATTGGAAAAATGACCACCCCCGCCTAAGCTCAAGAAAATTCCATTTGTCTCATAATTCGCTGACGAAATCGCCGCTCCAGATGCTTCTAGTACTGGATGAGAATCTAAAAATTCCTTTTTAAATCAATCCTATAAACCGGCCATAATATTGGGAATTAGGTATTATTTTAAATCGCCGAAAGT
>CAXRCG010000019.1:0-6276 GCA_964228885.1 Pseudomonadales bacterium
GTCTGAATCGATTGCAGCTCTTCTACTTTATCTGTCCAAGACTCAAAGTTCTCAGTGCCATTTTTGATGCCATTAAAGCGTTGTCGTAGGCTCGCATAAAGAGGATTCTCGAGGGTCGCTTCGCGCTCGAGCACAGAGAGCAACGAGGACAACTCTGGACGTTCGTTTCTTAGAATTTGGCTATATTGCCGAATAATAACCACATTACGAAGCGAACCAGCATTCAGCGACTGTTGAAGCTCATCAAGCCGCTGTTCAGCAACTAGCAACTCTGATTCAACTTGAGCGTCCCCCGAGCTACACCCGACCATCAAACTAAGTAGCAGCGTCACAAGCACGGTCCTGACGTTCCACGCGTCTGACAAAGACAATTTGGACGGGAAAACCTCTAAATTTGACACACGCCTCACCTTACTCATTTTTCGCAGGATGCTCCGACATATTATGTCATGCAAAACCAAACTGCCAGCCCTTTCGTCGTCAAACAAGTCCCATATCCTAGCAAAAGCCGGAGGTGAATGCCTCGTATACCGTGTCTAATAAGCATATCTAAAATCAACTCTGTCACGTTATACCTGGTCGCTTTCCAACCGATTTGACATCATTTAACCTCTCAAGGCTATCCTGAAACCAACCGACACAGCCCACCTATTTAAGCCGAGCCGAATGCGCCGCATATGCTAATCCAATGCCAATCGGCATACGACCGCATCTTCATATCCAGTGACCACTGGCATCAAACCGCAAAGCGACGCGTCAAACACACGATCGCCCGTATCTACCAGCAAGCGAATACCTTTCTTTTCTTGCTCACCAGGTTGAGCCAAATTTTCTAGCTTTGATTTCGTTGCCACCACAAGTAGATTTTCGCGACCGATCAACGCAAGTATTCTTGGACTCACTTGCTGATTTCCACGGCCAAACAAATGTCCCTGGCCGCCAATCGGCGTAACAAGCAGTTTTGTCGTTGCGACACCAGAGCCAGCCGAGGATAATTTAGCATCGAGGAAGCGGAACAGCGTTTCCTCACTCACATCGGACAGTACTACTCGCCCATCATCGATGACATCAATCCCAAGCAACGTGTTCGGCAAATCCAGTTTATTCATAATAGCGGCGGTCGTCGTCCCTGCTCCCACAATATAAACACCACCTAGTTGAATTTGCTCAACGAGTCCTGCGGCTATCTCTTCCAGCACCAATTCTTCGACCTCAAGCCCACCTTGTTTCACCGCCTGAATGTAACGATGTTGTTCTGGCACCCACATTTCACCGTAGTATTGGGCGTTTAATGCACCGGCTCTTAAGGCCGCTTCGTCAATATCTCGAACTTCACGACTGGTGACGCCGACCAACTCCCCTTCAATTAGTTGTCGCAACACAATACCCGCCGCTTCCGGGCTTACGGCAAAGACGCCCGAATGCATTTTCACCCCGCAGGGTATCCCCAAAACCAGCTGCCTAGCATCTGCATCTAGGGCGTCATGTACATTTATTGCAGTTCCGTCGCCGCCGGCAAAAAGAACGATATCAACTCCAGCATCAACCAACTGCCTAGTAGCTTCAATCGTGTGAAAAGGTTCAGTGAGGCGTGACTCAAGCTCAAATGCCACACCAACCTCAAAATCGAAGTCCGGTTGGTGCTCGAATATTTTTTCGCACAAATCTGCGCCCATCGCCCCCGAGACTGTGATCACGCGAAACTCATGGAAGCAGGAAGCAAGCATTTCGAATGTTCGAGACACTCTGTCGGCCACCTTGCTCTCATAGCCCAATTTGCTGGCTAATTTGTAGAGATCAACACCGTCGCTACCCTTTAGGGCCGCCGGACCACCGACGCCGGCAAGCGGGTTAAGCACAAGGCCAATCGTGAGTTTCTTTTCCATCAGAGTTGTCACTTCACGATTCAATCTTTTTTCCGCAACCGCTTCACGACAGAACTGAATGTCATCAAGATTCGATCACCCTGTTTTACTTCACCGCGAACGAACACCATGGAACCAGTTTTCAGGGTGATAGTCGCAGCACCATTGATTAAGTGATCAATCTCACCTGCCGAAATAAACTCTGAGTTAAAGCTTACTGTCACACAATCCTCTGCATAAGCATCGGTAGCAACCATACACAAACAATAGTCGGCGAAGGTCATCAACACACCACCGTGTACAATACCCGTCATGTTGCAATGGTTTTGATTAGCCTGAAAAGCAAAATCATAACCAGACTCAGTTTCTCTGAAATAAAAAGGGCCAATATAATCTTCGGCTGGATCAGCACCAGACAATACTTTGTAGCCTTCTAACTCTTCCATAGTAAGTTCTCTTCATTGTCTATTTAGCCGGAAGCCTTTGGTAATGATCCGGATTGGCAAACTCTAGATTGCCTGCTGGCATATCAAGAGCCAGCGCAACCGCTAACCGCTGCACGATTGTTGGTAGGCCATCCGTTAAAAACGCGTGTACGGCAGACCGAACCGCGCTTTGAAACGGTTTCACATCAAGTGTTTCAATCAGAAAATTGTCACTACTTACCCTGAACTCAATACCTGCAGCAACGCTTAATATCCATTCTATCGATTGAGGTCTAACCTCCACCGCCTCGAAATTTTGTTGTTGGCATTCGTCCCGTATCGCAACATACCAGTAACCATAGTCTTCCTGTTTCCGCCGCTTTTTTCCCGCCAGACACCAGTGCGCAAGTTCATGTAATGCGCTCGAAGGAAAATCCTCTCGAAAGTGAATCTCTGCATTTTGCCGATCCTCGCCACTCGGCAGATAAAGCGGCTCAGAAGCACCACCGACAAGACGAACGCTGTGATATTGACCAAATTTTGCATTAAAAATTCGAATCAGTTGCGAAGCGCTATCCACTGTTTTTACTGGTACTTGAGTAGACGGCCTTACGCTCTGGTTCAATGAGCGAGTTTGGCAGAGTGACGACCGCTGCAAGGTCTTCAAAATAGGATTTAGACAAAAACTCTTTGCCCGCGAGCAGGTGATCAAGATACCACTGCGCTGGCTTTAACCCTTCCTGAACATGATCCTGATTCGCTGTGTAGACCCAACTATCCAGCAACCCCCTCCGAGTTGAAATAGATACGATGTGCCGAGAGTATCGCGCTGGATACCCTTCAAATGGGTCCATGGTTTCGATGCCCTGATGGGTTTCAAGTTCGTAGATCACACCCTCAACAATACTACCGCTAGACACCATAATGTTAGCTGCTGCAGCACCGGGATAACTAGTTGAGCGTTTGTTAAAGGCCAAAGTGTAGTCACTCAGTTGACCGCTCATGTAGCTTTTAACTTCCATACCGCGACGCTTCACTCGCTCCGGGTTCATGTTACTACCATAGGCGAAATAAAAACCTGCGCTATTCATTTCTTCCTGATCCAGTAAAGAAATGGCATCTCTTCGGTTTTTGATAACACCATTTCGTGCTTCAGAAAATTACAAAATTTGGGGAAATCCCATGAGGTTGATGGGTCTGTCGCAAGCACTTTGATGACTTCTCCCGATTGCATGTCCATCATTTTGTTACGGACCAACATTAGCGGTTCAGGACAACGTAAGCCAGAGGTATCGACCTCTATCGCGACTTCAATTTTTTCCGGGTCTATATCCATAGTTTTGCCACAAGTAGCAGACTTTCTTTATTGTCTGTCATCGGTATATTCCGGAATTTTAGCAAATTACTCGATTATAATGATTAGAGTACCGATCGAACGCATTGTCGCAACAGGACTAAAACACGACCACGACTGCACGATCAAGCGGACTGTCAGTAACGTGATACAGGCTCCTGCGTGTATCTATATCTCGGGCAAGTCACTGGTTGACTCGGACACCCCGAGCCGTTGCTACGTGATGCCCAAATGGGATACCAAGCAGAACTGGGAAAACTGGTTTCGCTCTTGTCTGCAACGACAGGTCATTTCATCGATCACTTCTATGCTGGAAAGTCTCGAGAATATCCCGATGCTTTAGCTAGATCGGTGAACGCCCTGTTGAATCGCCAATCGGATTTGATCAGCAATTCAACATCGCATTCGATGTTACATGCGCTTTAATTCTGCCTGCAGCTTCTCGGCCTCCGAAATAATATACCCCTGAATGCCAACGGCGTCATCCTCTGTAATCACATCAGCGAAACCGACCATTCCCCGATCCTTCAACACACCGTCAACAACAATTTCTTTGAACGCGAGGTGTTTGGCCGGTTGCATATGGCGAAGATCCGGCAGCACACCGCCACCCTTAACGCCAGGACCGTGACAGACGCCACAGTACTGGTGATACAACACTTTGCCGCCTGCAATTTGCTCCGGTGTCGCATTTTGCTTCGGTGGTGCTGGAATTGGCGCACTTGCTGGTACTGGTGGTAATTTATCGACCCCACCGAGCTTGAATGCCAGAATGCGTCCTCGACTCTTCAGTTTCAGTTTTTCTGCGGCGCCACCTGCTGCCAGAGCAAACGCACCACCCCAGCCGGCGACGACTGCAACGTACTGCTCGCCATCCACAGTATAAGTAATCGGTGGCGCGACGACACCTGTTTGTGCCGGTGTACTCCAAAGCTGCTCACCTGTATCAGCCCGATAAGCTCTTATTTCCCCCGCTGAATTGCCCTGGAAAATCAAATTTCCAGCGGTAGAAAGCATACCGCCATTCCATGAACCCGCGTGCTGAATTCGCCAGACTTCTTCCTGCTTTACAGGGTCCCATGCAGAAACATAACCCCGCACTAACCCGTCGATTTTGTCTTCAACCTCTTTATCACCGACCGGTGCATTCAATACAAAATCAACCGCTAGATTCCAGCGTCCTTCGTTGTAATGGAATTGAGGTTCATTGCCGTAGGCAAAGGGCACGTCAAGCGCGGGGATATAAACCAGCCCTGTGTCCGGATTGAAGGCCATCGGGTGCCAGTTGTGACCTCCGTAGGGACTCGGCTTATGGAATGCTTTTTCGATGTCATCGCTGCTCATCGACTTGAGTGCCGCGATCTGCTGATCTGGCGTTAGCGCAGATAGAGGGTTCGCTGCCTGATAACGCGCATTTTCAGTCTCGACTGGACGCCCCGACTCCGGATCAACATGTGATGCCCAGGTAATTGGGATATAGGGTTTGGCCGAAATGAATTCACCGGTTACACGATCAAGCGTATAAAAGAAGCCATTCTTTGGAGCTTGCATGATCACCTTTCGATTTTCACCGTTAATCTCAAGTTCAGTCAAAATCATGTGCTGCGTCGCGGTATAGTCCCAAGTATCACCAGGTGTTGTCTGGTAATGCCAAACATATTCGCCGGTATCTGGATTAAGCGCCACAATAGATGAAAGGAATAGATTGTCTCCGCCACCTGGGCTTCGCACTACCTGATTCCACGGAGAACCGTTACCCACGCCGATGTATAGCAAATTCAACTCTGGATCAAAGGCCATCGAATCCCAAACAGTGCCCCCCCCGCCAGTCTTCCACCACTCGCCGGTCCAGGTCTTGGCAGCTAGCTCGAGTGCTGGGTTTTCCGCGGGTTGCGCTGGATCGCCTGGAACGGTGTAAAAACGCCATAACTGTTCGCCGGTGTTGGTATCATATGCCGTGACATAACCGCGAACACCGTACTCAGCGCCCCCGTTTCCGATAATTACTTTGTCTTTAATGACCCGAGGTGCGCCAGTTATCGTGTAAGGACGGGTCCGATCTATCGTGTTGATATCCCAGTTCACGGCCCCGGTGGCGGCATCCAAAGAAACTAGCCGACCATCAATGGTGCCCACAAAGACGCTGCCCTTCCAAACAGCAACGCCTCGGTTTACAACATCACAACAGGCATTGGAACCCCAACTTTTAGGCACCAAAGGGTCGTGCTTCCACAGCAACTCACCTGTTTTCGCGTTATTGGCAAACACTACACTCCACGAGCCGGTTGAGAACATCACACCATCGACGACGATGGGCGAAGCCTCGAGGCCACGATTTGTTCCAGTGTCGAAGTGCCATGCTAGTCCGAGATCCTTAACGTTGTCCGCATTAATCTCGGTCAGTGGACTGTGCCTACCTTCGTCATAGGTTCTACCGTGAGCCAACCAGTTACCCGGTTCCGCGTTGGCGTTTTCTATTCGCTTGCCATCGAGCGTTGCTGTTGCTGTCCGAATCGCATCCTCAGTAATAACAGTGCTCTTCGCCTCGCTTTCTCCATCGCTTGCGGCCATTTTCTTGGATAAAGCTTGATCATCAGCGCAGGATGAAATGATCAAAGCAATGATCGCGATT
>CAXRCG010000020.1:0-7383 GCA_964228885.1 Pseudomonadales bacterium
GCAGTTGCAGTGCACGCGGAGATCCCGCCTTTCACAAAACCGGGGCAAATGATTGACATTACGGTGTCATCCATTGGCAACGCCAAGAGCCTTCGTGGGGGTGCGCTGCTGGTGACACCGCTCAAAGGCGTCGACGGGCAGACTTACGCTATTGCTCAGGGTAATCTCATTGTTGGCGGCTTTGGCGTAGAAGCGGGCGATGGATCTAAGCTTACGGTCAATATTCCTAGCGCCGGTAATATTCCTAATGGTGGTCAGATCGAGCGAGAAATACCTAGCGCCTTTGTGGTATCGGATACCTTACAGCTTGATCTCAAAAAACCCGACTTTACGACAGCCCAACGATTAGCCGATCGGATTAACAAAAGCCTGGGGCCTGACACCGCCATACCGATGGATGGCGCCTCGGTCAGAATCATGGCATCTCTGGATACGCGGTCAAAAATTGCGTTGGCCTCAACGATCGAGAACATGGAGTTTCAGCCGGGACGTGAGGCCGCTAAAGTCATTATCAATTCGCGCACCGGTACAGTAGTGATTGGCGAAGGAGTACGAATTTTCCCTTCTGCGGTTTCCCACGGCAGCCTGGTAGTGTCTGTCTCTGAAGATTTCAATGTGAGTCAGCCAGGCGCTTTTGCCGAGGGTGGTCAGACGGTTGTTACGCCCGACTCTGGAATTGAAACACTCGAAGAAACCAACCCCATGTTTGTGTTTGACCCCGGAGTGACCCTCGATGAGCTTGTTCGAGCTGTCAACCAAGTGGGCGCTTCTCCTGCAGATTTGGTCGCGATTTTGGAGGCGCTCGAACGTGCCGGTTCGTTGCAGGCTGAGTTGGTGGTGATATGAGCGACTTAACATCCTCAATGCCAAATTTAAATAGGCAACCCTCCGCTAGCCAGTATCTTGATCTAGCGTCCTTAAACGCACTTAAGGGAGAAGCAAACCAAGATCCAGATGCGGCGGTGGAAAAAGTTGCCAAGCAGTTCGAATCGATTTTCATTCAAATGATGCTCAAGAGTATGCGATCGACCGTTCCCAAAGACGGCCTTTTTGCGAGCCATCAGATGGAGACCTATCAAGACATGGCGGACCAGCAAACTGCGCTTTCGATGGCAGAGACGGGAGGTATTGGTCTGGCTGAAGTCATCAAGCGCCAGTTAACCCTTGATGGGAACATCAGCGAATCCTCAACAAATGTAGATGGTGCTTATCCCTCAATCGGCGAGGCGCGTGGCCAGCATACGCTTGGCCTAGGACCGGAGGCGTAACCCATGGCAGATGGATTACAAATTGGGACCTCGGCGCTACTCGCTTTTCAGCGTGGTCTGTCGACAACAGGGCACAATATTTCAAACGCCAGCACGGAGGGTTTTAGCCGTCAAAGTGTTCAGCTTGGGACCAATCAACCGAGGCTGATCGATGGCGCTTGGTTGGGCACGGGTGTTTCGATGCAGAGTATTGAGCGCAGTTACAGTGCTTTTTTAACCAAAGACTTTCAGGTCGCATCTTCGGCGCTGGGTCAGTTCGAAGCCTCTTCGAAGATGGCGGCACGCCTGGATAATTTGATGGCCGATCAGGAGCGGGGTCTATCAGCTCAGCTTGAACGTTTTTTTAACGCCTTTCAGGATGTTAGCAATAACCCGACGGCGATTCCCGAGCGCCAAGTGCTGATTGGTGAATCTGAGGCGTTAGCCGAGCAATTCCACTACCTAGACCAAGCGTTTTCTGCACTCAATGCCCAAGTGTCTGATCAGTTGGCGACTTATGTCGATGAGATCAATCAACATGCTGAGAGCATCGCAGCGCTCAATGACGCGATTAGCTACGCGCGATCAATTTCAAAGGAGGGTTCTGAACCGAACGATCTGTTGGACGAGCGAGATCGTGTTTTGTTGCAGTTATCGAAGTTAGTCGGTGTGAGTACGATAGAGCAGGGCGAGGGTGTAGTTAACGTCCTGATTGGTAATGGTCAGCCCTTAGTGATTGGTGACTCGGTCGAGAAATTATCACTGGAAGTGGGCGAGTTTGATCCACTGCAGCCTAGGCTCACCTATCAGCGCAGTAATGGCACAAGCACGGACATCACTCAATATTTGACAGGTGGCAGCATTCAGGGGCTTGTTGACTTCAGAGATAATATGCTGGAAAGCTCGCGCCAGCAACTAGGCTTGTTAGCCTCCGGTATATCGGCGGTGATCAACGGTCAGCATAGATTGGGTGTTGATTTGGATGGCGAGCTTGGGGAGGATTTTTTTAAGCCGCTGGATGCAGAGGTTGTTAAGAGCATTGATAACTTCAGTGCTGTTCAGGCGACCGCCGCAATCACTGACATTAGCCTGGTTCAGCCTACTAACTACAAAGCAACTTTCAATGGCTCGGTTTGGGAGCTAAAAAACCTGAAGACTGGAGAAGTTTCCGTTGGCACTGAGGTGATTTCGGTTGATGGGTTAGAGGTCACGTTCACTGAGGATGCTTTTGTTGGAGATTCTTTTTTAATTAGGCCTAACTTCAGAGCCGCGAACAACTTTGAAGTCGTGCTACGGTCACCTGCTGACATTGCCGCGGCTTCGCCGCTGAAGTTCTCAGAGAATCTTGCCAATAGGGGAACCGCAGGCGTCGATGCCTTAGTTGTGAGTTCTCGGGAGAATTTGCCACTTACCGATCCCTTTACTTTAACATTTGATGAGAATGGCGGTGGTGCCGGGGTGCCGGGGTATATCGTTGCCGGTGGTCCTGGCGGGTTTTTGCCATACGATCCAGAATCGGATTTTGCGGGTAAGTCTTTTGAGCTTGATGCTGGGTTTGGTGATGCGTCAATCCGATTAACGGGCAAACCGGAAAGTGGTGATGTCATTACGATTGAACGAAATACGGAAGGCACCGGTGATAACCGCAACGTTCTGTCAATGATTGATCTGCAAACCGAAGACTCATTACTGGATTCCTCCATCAGCATTCAAGATCTATTCGCGATATCAGTGGCTGATGTCGGTATACGGACTCGCCAGTCGCAATTGAGTCTTGAGACACAGCAGGTATTGACGAGGCAGACCGAAGACGCCTTCAAGTCAAAGTCTGGAGTCAACCTTGATGAAGAGGCAGCCAATCTAATGCGTTATCAGCAAGCGTATGCGGCTGCAGCGAAGGTGATTACGGTCGCGGATGAAATGTTCGACATTCTGCTGTCTTCCTTCAGGTAAGTTGAGGTCCAACGTATGAGAATTTCTTCAGAACAGCTATTTAGTCAGGGGATCGATGCAATCCTGGTGCAGCAAGCCAAGCTTAACGAAACCCAAGAACAACTGGCGAGTGGCTATCGGATATTGACTCCTTCTGATGATCCTTCGGCTTCGACCCAGCTAATTAAGCTATCAGCGCTGATCGCGAGCAACAACCAGTATGATCGAAACATTGTTTTTGCTCAAAATCAGATTGGGCTTGCTGAATCTAAGCTCAAAAGTGCGGGCGATATTATCCAGCGGGTGCGGGAACTAGTAGTTCAGGCTAATTCGGCGGTCCATGACAATAGTTCACGCGGCGCGATTGCTAAAGAAATAGAGAATAACTTAAGTGCTATGTTGGACGTTGCTAATAGTAAAGATGGTTCAGGCGAATATATCTTCTCGGGCTTTAATGCAACCACGAAGCCCTTCGTAAAAGATGGGGATGGATATCAGTACAAAGGGGATCAAGGCGAGCGTTTTTTGCAGGTCTCTGAAGATATACAAGTGCAAGTTCGGGATAGTGGGACTGAGATATTTCAAAAAATTCGAGAGGGGGACGGACGCTTAAAGCTGGTGACTGACCCAAGCAATCAAGGCAATTTTTTTGTAAATCTAGAATCCAATGTCGACTCTATCGTTGAAAACTATGTCGTTTCTTTTCCTGAAGGACCAGGCCTGCAGCGTTACGAAGTTAAGAACGAGTTGGGCGAGGTGGTAGCTTCAGATGTCTTTAGTGGAAACAATGAAATTTCTTTCAATGAGATTAACCTAACCATTACAGGCACGCCGGTTGCAGGCGATCAGTTTGAAGTGCAACCCGCTGGTTATCGTGACGTTTTTTCAACGCTTCAGAATTTGGTTGATCAATTGGACGAACCGATTGACACAAAGCCTAGACAAGCAGCTTTAACTACTTATCTCGGTCAGGCCTTAAACGAGATGGACGAGGCTCTCGATAAGTTCCTAGGTGCAAGGGGTGTCATGGGTAATAGACTTCAGCAGTTAGACGTCCGAGCAAACGAGAATATCGATGCGAAAATCCGTTATGAACGCTCTATTTCAGAATTAAAAGATTTGGATTATGCAGAAGCAGTTAGTCGTCTCAATATGCAAATGACTGGATTGCAAGCAGCGCAACAGTCGTACGTTAAGGTCCAAGGGTTGTCGCTTTTTAACTTCTTGCGATAAAAACTAATCGAAAATTAAGGAAATCCGATGTCTCTTCAAGAAGCTTTGCAAGAATCTTTGGCGGTCAGCGTAAATCAGCTTGAAATATTTTCAAAGCGATTAGAGCTTGAGGCAAAGTTCGAGCGTAATCTGAGGTCATTAGAAATAAATGCTCCAGATCTCTGGGAAAAATTCGCAAACTATGTGCCAAAAGAGTTTGAGCTTGTATTGGAGCCCGAAGGCTACGTTGATGTCATTAATCTCAGGAATAATCAGAAAGTCTACAATGAAGATCCATTTTTAACTGCAGCAGATCATCTACAACAGTTCCTCAGCGAACCGACGTCTTTCTGTTTAACGCCGGTAGCGGCTGCTGATTCGCCTGCATCTTATTTTCACGCACAGATTATGAATCGTATACAACCTGAGTTGGCTGGGAGCGTTAACCTCACTGATATCAAGGAAAGATCAGTCGGACATATGGTGATGGTCGGGTTAGGTTTAGGGACCTGTGTCCAAAAGTTCCTAGATGAATTAACTATAGACAATCTTACGATATATGAGTCTCAGGAAGACTTGTTTTTTGCGTCTTTGTTTGTCGTCAACTGGGACAAGATAATCGAGCACTTTAGTGCGCCCAACAGAAATCTTAACCTGCTATTGGGGATTACCGGTAAATCAGCATCGAGGCTGGCAAAAATTGGGACGAGCGTCTATGGCCCTCATTTAAATGCTATTGGTTTTACGTTTGTGCACAGCCTAGGAGGCAATGAGAGAGCATTCATTACTGAGTTCACCTCATCAGCAAATCATCTTGGCACTGGTCATGGGTTCCTCTTAGATGAGCAGGTTTCGTATGCACATAGTTTGGCGAATCATAAAAATTCCGTGAAGTTGCTTCGATTCTCTGAAGTTAAGAGACAGGGGCCTGTTTTGTTAGTAGGAAACGGTCCTTCTCTGGATCAGCAAGAAGCTTTCATTCGTGAAGCGCAGGATAAGGCAATCGTGGTTTCCTGCGGAACTGCTCTATCTTGGTTAAGTAAAAAGGGCATTAAGCCGGATATTCACATTGAAATGGAGCGGATGCGACTAGTTAAAGATTGGATTGATGAAGAGACAACTCAAGAATTTAGAAAAGGGATTGTATGTATTGGGTTTAACGTTGTGCATCCCGAGGTGTTCGAGTTGTTCGATCAAAGTGCGATGGTCATTAAAGGGAACGATACTGGCGCCGAGTTTTTGAAGCAATCACTGAGCGATCAGCGGATTATGGAGCCACTTTTTAGTAATCCGAGTGTGACCAATTTGGGTTTCTCAATCATGTTAAGTCTCGGCTTTAGAGAAATCTATCTGATGGGCGTGGATTGTGGTGCGCTTGACCCATCAACACACCATGCTAAAGCGAGCGCGTATTTTGATGAAAGTGCCAGAGAGTTAAGGCAGAAGAATCGATTTGTTAATGATGGGTTTGAAGTGCCTGGTAACTTGCGGGAAAAAGTTCTCACGACACCAGTCTTTAATGAGTCGAGTATAAATATAGAACATCTAATCAGTCTGCTTCCTGATCTAAAGGTTTATAATCCAAATGATGGCGCTAAGATTGATAATGCCATTACCGTTTCGCCGAGCGACCTGAAGCTAAGGAGTGATCTACTTGAGGAAAAAGCAGCGTTAATCTCTCAGATTCTCGAGGACTCGTCGTTTAGGTTTAAAGAAGCAAGTGATTCAAAGAGGCTGTTCGAAAGTTATTTCAAATTCATGGACCGCCTTTATTTTCCTAGAGAATTTGAAGGAAAAGAGGCCTTATATCAGCGAATTATGGCCGTTTACAGTGAAGTTAGGCAGTTAGAAAAAGATGATGTCTTTGTATTTAGGTTAATTCGAGGTGAGGTGATTAATATCTTGATGCTTTTTTATAGGTTTTGTCTTTGGTTATCTGAAGAGGACTGCATAAGAAATTACGAAGTGATCCAAGAAGCAATGCTCGACCTTTTGGAAAAAGGAAGGTCGTTGATTGCTCACAATGCGGAAACTCTTAGTGACTTGGCTCGCTAAGCCAGATTTTTCTGAAATCTGATTTAAATTAGTGGAATAACATGGACAACATCAACAGCCGTCGTTTGGCAATCGGGACGGCGAATTTTGGGCAGCAATATGGCGCGGTTGGTAAAACGTGTGGCTTAGACATATCAGCAGTGAGTTCTATTCTTGGACACGCGCGGCGGTCAGGTATTAACTGCATCGACAGTGCGGCAGTCTATGGGGATTCGGAACGTATCCTAGGTGAAGTTGGAATAACTGACTTAAAAGTAATCACGAAGCTACCACCGATTCCATCAAAGGTAAGGTGTGTAGAGCACTGGGTTCGAAGCCAGGTCTTGGCCTCACTTAAAAAACTCAATGTTGGTATGTTAGATGGAATTCTACTGCATCACCCCAGTGATATTTTAGGTCCTTATGGTGATGAGCTTATTGCAACACTAGTGGATCTAAGGATAGAAAACCGAACGGCTTCATTAGGCTATTCTCTTTATGATCCAAGCGAGATTGATGCTTTGTTCGAAAAGCAAAGGCCAGATATTGTTCAGGTCCCTTGTAATATTCTGGATCGCCGATTTCTCGCCTATTTCCCCTTGTTTTCTCGATTAGGGGTTCGGATTCATGTGAGGTCGGTATTTTTGCAAGGCACTTTGCTAACTCCTCCCAAGGAATTACCCGTTTATTTTCAACCATGGGCGCGGATTTTTTCTGAGCTTTGGCGATACTATGGCGACAAAGAAAACCTAGTGGCTGGCCTCTTGGATTTTGTGCTTTGTGAGCAGGAAGTGGAGAAGGTCGTGATCGGAGTGGACTCGAGTCTGCAACTGGCTTCTATTTTAAAAGCGCTGCGCAGAAGAGAAGATATTCATGATCGTCCTGAACTATCCTGTAAAGACCTGCGATTAATCGATCCGAGGACATGGCGTCGATGATCGAAAGAGCTTCATCTCAT
>CAXRCG010000021.1:0-6780 GCA_964228885.1 Pseudomonadales bacterium
GAAACAATCAATCATTTCTCCGGCTCGGTAAATTTGCCCGGTTCCAAAAGTCTAAGCAACAGAGCATTACTTCTCGCAGCACTTGCAGAGGGCGATACTCTGCTCGAAAATCTGTTACTCAGCGAAGATACGGAACAAATGCTTAACGCGCTGAATCAATTTGGCATCACGATCAAGTTCATTAACGAACGCTCCGGATTGAAGTCCGATCAGCCCACGACCCAATGCATCGTAACGGGAAATGGCAAGTTGTTTACGCCGCCCAACGAGGGGCAATTTTCACTCGGCAATGCTGGCACCGCAATTCGTCCTCTTACAAGCATTCTCAGTTTGTGTCCGGGCACCTTTACTATAGACGGCGATCAGTACATGCGAGAGAGACCGATTGCCCATCTCGCCGAGGCATTGGTAAAACTGGGCGCACGAATCTCTTACCTAGGGAAAGAAGGATGTCCGCCCATTCGAGTCGAAGGAGGAAAAATATCCGGGGGACAAGTGAGTGTCCGCGGGGATATCTCCAGCCAATATCTGACATCGTTACTCATGTCATTACCTCTCGCACCACGAGACAGTGAAATTTCAATCATCGGCAACCAAGTATCAAAACCTTACTTGGATATCACTTTAGACATTATGGAAAAGTTTGGTGTCCACGCTACCCACATTGATTACCAGCAATTCAACATCCCAGGCGGACAACAGTATCAATCTCCCGGCAAGTATCTGATCGAGGGCGACGCGTCCTCGGCTTCATACTTCTACGCCGCAGGAGCTATTGGTGGTGGACCCGTTGAAGTGACGGGACTTGGCAGTGAGTCGGTACAGGGCGATATCGCTTTTCTGGATGTAATTTCAGCAATGGGTGCAGAGGTAAAAAAGACCGAAAATGCCGTGACTGTCAGCGGAGGGCAACTCACAGGGGTCGATATGGATTTGAACCATATTCCCGATGCAGCTATGACGATCGCAGCAATGGCGCTTTTTGCCGAGGGACCCACCCGCATCCGCAACATCTATAACTGGCGCGTCAAAGAAACTGATCGACTGCATGCGATGTCGACCGAACTCAGAAAACTTGGCGCCACCGTTGAAACTGGTGAAGACTTTATTTTTATCGACCCTCCCGCAAAGATTGAACCAGCAACCATTGATACTTATGGAGACCACAGGATCGCTATGTGCTTCTCTCTCGCCGCTTTCGGAGAAAGCAATATCACAATCAACGAACCAATGGTTGTCGCAAAAACTTTTCCAAGCTACTTCGAATTATTTTCGAAACTGGCTACCCCGTAATCTATCGATGTTGTCGCATGAGCACCAACAATTGCTAAAACGCCAAAGATCGCTGTCTTACTCCCTCAAGCGCTAATAGGAATTGCTTCGTTGGTAACCCACCACCAAATCCGGTGAGACTGCCGTTCGCACCGATAACGCGGTGACATGGAATAATGATAGGAATCGGGTTTCGACCATTTGCAGAACCTACCGCCCTTACTGCCTTGGGTCGGCCAATCTCCTGCGCTATTTCTAAATAGCTACAAGTTGACCCGTAAGGAATCTGTAACAAAGCGTTGAGCACCTGTAACTGAAATTCAGTGCCATGCGGACACAACTTCAAATCAAACACCTTACGCTCGCCAGCAAAGTACTCCCGCAACTGCTCTTCAACTTCAGGCAGGCAATGAACGTCCTTGACCCATCCTTCAGACGGCAAAACCTTCCCTTTTCCCTCAGGAAATCCAATCAAATGGAGCCCTTCGTCCTTGCCTGCGATAAGCAGTTCCCCAATCGGGCTTGAATAGTATCGGTATTTTAACTCTTCATTGGATAGTTTTTTCATCATTCAATTCCTGAAACAACACGCTAAGCAAAATCAGCTTTTGTACTATTGTTCAACGAGCAAGACCCGTTGCATACCGCCAAAGGTGCATCCCGGCGTATGCTCGCCAAGGTCGCCATGCCTGAGAGCGCTTGAGCATTTCTTTTTCTGACCGAACCCCCAAAAGACTGGCAGCGGATTTCAAAATCACAAGATCACTATGAAGGAAGGCATCAGGATCATTTAAAGCTCTCATCGTGACATATTGAGCAGTCCACGGTCCGATACCCTTTATCGCTGTCATTTGCCCAATCAACATTTCTGAACTATTACTGCGCGCCAAATCGATCTCACCCCGCACAACAGCGGCGGCCATATCCTTGATCGCCTGAGCCCTTTTATTGGGCATAGACAAGTTTTCGACAGCAAGAGCGGCCAGAGATTCCGGTGTTGGAAATAGCATAGCTTCACCGATACGCTCGCCGTAACGATCGACGATACGAGACATCACAGTGGTTGCGCCTTTTACACTTACCTGCTGCCCGACGATAGCGCGCACCGCGACTTCAAACGGGTCCCAAGCACCGGGCAAGCGTTGCCCCGGATTCTCTGCTATCAGGTTAGTGAGTTCACCATTTTCGCCCAAGCACTGATTAATCTCGCTGGGGTCCGCATCAAGATCGAAAAGCGTCCTCACCCTTTCAACTACTTTCATTAATGGTCTAGTATTAGTCAGTTCAACTTTACATACCAGACATCGGCTCTCAACATCTTGACTCACATGCAGTAGACCCGTCTCGCCATCAATCTGCAGACTCCTAACGTAGGCGCCCTCTACAATCGACTCAATCTGAGGTACGGCGCGCAACGCCAAAAAAGCCAACAGTCCTTCGAAATCGAATGGTTCGCGATAGGGCAAGCGCAGCGTAACGCCTGCGTCTATTTCAATGCTGCGTTTGTCTCGGAGCAAGGTTGGGGCGCGATTGTAAACCTTTCGAAAGTGGTCATTAAATCTACGAACGCTGCCATAGCCAGAGGACATTGCAATTTCAGTCATCGGCAGATTGGTTTCACTGATCAACTTTTTGGCAAAATGCAGCCGCCTGGTTTGTGCTATGGCTTGCGGGGATACACCAAGATGTTGATTAAACAAACGTCCCAGATGCCGCGAGGTGACGCCAAGTTTATCGCTGAGTTTCTCGATACTTTGCTCGTCGAGCGCACCCTCGCTAATCAACCGCAACCCTCTCTTTACCGTTGTAGACGTCCCCGACCACGCAGGCGTGCCTGGCGCAGCCTCCGGTCGACAGCGCAAACAAGGTCGATAGCCCGCTGCAGTAGCCTCGGCTGCAGATGCGTATAGTGTAATATTTTCCACTTTTGGCATTCGCACCTTGCATATGGGGCGACAATAGATCCCGGTCGTTCGAACAGCAATAAAAAATTTACCGTCAAAACGCGCATCCCGAGTTTGTCGGGCTTTCTCGAACGCTTCAATCTTAGTCTCGTTCACTAGATTCATGGAATGCACCTTAAGCTCAATTCTGGCTGACATATTAGTCGTGGCACCTGCGACTGGCTAGCAATATTCGGACATCGTTATTGAGGACTGTTTCCCTATCGTGATATCGATTAGAATCGGACATGCCTCACCTGTTAGGAAAAACTGATCAACCCCACCAGCTGTTTGAGCGGCATCGCACTGCTGCGGCCCCAGCTGAAATATTTTTTTCTTTCAGTTACCGAGCGCACTATCTCCCTGAGGAGATGCCACTCGAACTTTTTGCGCTGTGCAAATTTGGTCACAGCGCCGAAGGCGAACCCGATTATGCGGCCTTTATCACAGCTAGCGAGCAACAAGGACAGGAGATAAGTGAACTTTGTGAACGCTGCTCATTTAGTGAAATAGTCGATTCGCTGGGGCTAGCGGTGGTGCATTTCTCGGAGGCACTGCCATTGGAGACCGTCGACATTCCCAAACCTTGGGGCAAAGAGGTTTGGTACACAGGCATAGAGATGCGCGGCGTATGCAAAATACATGGCATGCCGTTGCCATGGCTCTCGGCGATATACCCGGGTTTATTTTCTGCCGATACTAGCAAACTTCCGAACCCGTCTTCCGATGACCCTATACTTCTTAAAATACTTGCGCCATTAGGGGAGGAGGTATTGGGTGACCTTTACTTCGAACTGCACACTGAGAAAATCGAGGTCTATGTCATTACTCATATCGATGCGACCGCATGGCCGACCGGTGTAGCCAAAATGCGTTACGGATTTAACCAAAAGAAATTAGCGGCGTTCGAAAATAGAGAACAATTCACTGAGGCTTATTTAGCGGCCGTCAATGAGTACAAATCGGTACGAGATACTATAGATCAGACACTCGCATCCAACCGCACCAGCGAGGGCTTTTCACAGGATGATGTCCTGCCTACAGAGATTACCATTGCCTGGCAGAACCAATTACCAAATACGTTGACGGTGAAAGAAAAAGAACTAAGAGAACAGATGGAAGCTTTCACAGGCACGCGCGAAGTGCAGGTAGGAGACGTCATCGAAGTTGAGCGATTGACGCCACATTCCCTGCAACACGGGATAAGGGCAATTGAATTTCAATCACCTCATTACGAACGATTCATTTTGTCATTTGCCCAGAAAGTGCTGACTCAAAGTCATTGGGACACGCAATCGGCAATGACGCTTGCTCGATTTGATCCTATCGCCTCAAAATCCATGCGAACGCTAGATGCCTCCGAAGGAACCCGCGTTGAAATTGCAGCCGACTTCGATAGTTTTCAAGTGCTACGCCTTACCTTTGCACCAGGAGCTGTCCACAGCGTTCAAAACACGTCTTACTCGCTGGTCATTGGGCTCGTTGCTGAAACTGTTTTGCAGAGCAAACCTGTGACACCAGAGCAGGCATTTTTTCTGACACCCGACCTAAAAACGGTAGAACTCAGCAATCAATCTGACAGGGAATCAAAGGTGCTTATTGCCCAGCCAAAACCGACTGGGTAGCTGCTTATCGCGCGCCATCGCCGTTCAAAAGCTGAGCAATCTCTTCTGCTATCAGTGGCTCAAGCACGCAAGGACCCGAGTCTTTACTAAAGGCTGCAATAGTTGGCTTTTAGAGACGAGAAGAACCCTTGGTTGAATCGGCGCAAACAACCGACAAAATGATGACCACTGATGCGCCGCAGGCGCGCAAGACCACGACACCAAGCGGTTTTCAGCATTAGGATGAGCAGGCTTGACACCCTAAGAGGGCAGCAGATCTTGGACCGCGTCGCGTTCTTCTATCAATTCCTGTTCTGTACTGCTCATTTTACCGCGGCTGAAATCACTGATCTCGAGATCCTGAACAATTTTCCAGTCACCGTTTTCACAAACACACGGGAATGAATAAATCAGGCGCTCGGTGATGCCATAGCTGCCATCGGAATAAATGCCCATAGAGACAACTTCACCGTTAGTGCCAGCAACCCAATCACGCATGTGCTCTACCGCGGCATTAGCGGCCGAAGCCGCACTTGAAAGCCCACGAGCCTTGATAATAGCTGCTCCCCGCTGCTGCACTGTCGTAATGAACTCTCCCTCAACCCATGCTTGATCAACAAGACCAGATGCAGCCTCTCCTGCGACTGTCGCGTGGGTTATATCCGGATATTGAGTAGCGGAGTGATTACCCCATATCGCTAAACCTTTCACGTCATTAACGTGCTTGCCTGTCTTTTGCGCGACTTGTGACATCGCTCGATTGTGATCAAGGCGGGTCATCGCTGTGAACTGTCTTGGGTCGATATCCGGTGCGTTACGCTGAGCAATCAGGCAGTTTGTATTTGCGGGGTTGCCTACAACCAGTACCCGAACATTTTTTGCGGCATTATCATTCAACGACTTACCCTGGACCGAGAAAATCGCAGCATTCGCTTCCAGCAGGTCTTTGCGCTCCATACCGGGACCGCGTGGCCTTGAACCAACCAGAAGTACACATTCAGCATCCTTGAAGGCGACATCAGGATTATCCGTCGCGACTATTTCATGTACCAGCGGGAATGCGCAATCATCCAGCTCCATCACGACACCTTGGAGCGCTTCCATGGCTGGCGGAATTTCCAACAATTGCAAAATAACAGGCTGGTCAGCCCCTAGCATTCTTCCCGAGGCGATGCTAAATAACAGCGAATAACTAATCTGTCCTGCGGCTCCGGTTACCGCGACGCGTACTGGTTGTTTCATACTAAGTCCTTTTGTCTTCCTTTTAATATTTCCTCAAACGAATGTTCTGTTGGGCACATCCGTGAGAGTGTCGAGTCAATCATGCTGTTTATCTGAAATCTTTGACTGTCAAACGGCGGTTTCTTCTCTGTTTCATAACAGCCCTGATTTCTGGGGGACGCATTATACCCGAATCGAATTGATTATAGTGCCATTCCTTAAACTCCTTACGATATTCCTGAATTTGTGACCGAAATGGGCATAGATTGTACCTTCATGAAACCTCCAGTTTTCATATTTCCATATATTTCAATAACTTAAATTTGAATCTATCGGCGCGCACCGTGCCTAAAGTCTTGACTTTGTCGGCCTCGGTGGTATCGTGCCACATCCGCTAGGTTGTGTACTTTATCCAGTGCCCAATCACCTAAAGCGAGCTCCAAAAGAGTCACTATTTTTAGCTTTTTGCTAAAAATGCTACGCAGATCAGGATTTGCCTGATACGTACCTCAGCGATACCTAAAGAGTGCTCTTAAGCACCAACGACTTAGACACTCGCATAAATTTGAGAGAGCCTCGATGATAGACAACCAAATTGTAGCTCCGGGCCAATTGCCGGAGAAACAGGGCCTTTACGACCCCGCAAATGAAAAAGATGCGTGTGGCGTCGGTTTTGTGGCCAACATAAAGGGTATACCCAGCCATCAAATCATGTTGGATGCCTACCACATCAACTCCCG
>CAXRCG010000022.1:0-21673 GCA_964228885.1 Pseudomonadales bacterium
CATCTTGGGCGACAAGCTTGCCAGACCCTATCAAGCCAAGTGTCGAACCGGCTACTGTCGCTTCAGCCAACACAGGGAATACATTATTTGTACCCGTGGACAAAGGCATCATCACTGCGTTTCGCCACCCTTTCACAAACGCCCTGTTAGTTCCGTCACCACCCAAAACCAGCACTGCGGCGCAGTTTAATTCTGACAGTTGTCGTGCTGATTCTATTGTATCGAACATGGTTGCCGAGCGGGGACACTCAACAGCTAAAGCTTCAACGCCCTCAACATCGCTAAATCCACTCGCGGCGATTCCATGGGAATCGTTCATATAGGCGAAATGCTTTGCGCCTGCAGCCACGGCCCCAGCAATCGCTCGACGAACGATGGCTTCTTTTTCACGATTATCAAAAACGGAAGCCTTGCCTGAAAGACGCCTAATGTCCTTCCCTGAAAGCGGATTCGCTACAACGCCAATCGGCTGCACAATTTAGAGACCCAATGATTTCTTAACTTCAGCAACAATCGATTGCGCATTAGGAACGTAAACTTTTTCAAGCGCCGGACTAAATGGTACGGGCGAGAAAGGTGCACCGACTCTAGCAATAGGTGCATCGAGATAGTCAAACGCCAATTCCTGGAGCTGTGCGACAATTTCTCCACCAAACCCCCCAAACCGGACTGCCTCATGAACAAAAACGGCTCGATGAGTTTTCTTCATTGAATTGACGACCGTTTCCGTGTCAAAGGGCTGAATACTTCTCACGTCTATCACTTCGGCATCAACACCTAAATCAGCCAGCGGCTTAACAGCGGCCATGGCTTCATTCACCATTCGGCCAACGGCGATAATTGATAAATCTTTCCCTTCACGAATCACTTCCGCTTTACCAATAGGGACCTCATAAGGCTCCTCTGGGACTTCGCAGGCCATTGCTAAACTCAACTTATTCAGCACAACAAAAACGGGATTGTCGTCTCGTGCAGCCGCAATAATTAAACCTTTTGCATCATAAGCATTGGAAGGCATGACCACCTTCACACCCGGTAAATGAGCCAGCCAAGCCTCTAAGCTTTGAGAATGCTGGGCAGCGAGATTCATACCCGCGCCTGACATTGTGAGCACCGTCACCGGTAGGGTAGCCCCCCCACCGAACATAAATCGCATTTTGGCCATCTGATTGGCCACTTCGTCCATGCATTCTCCGAGAAAATCCATAAACATCAGGTCAAGAATGGGGCGACACCCCGTCGCTGAAGCACCAACACCGAGTCCGATGATCCCTTTTTCGCTGATGGGTGTGTCATAAATTCGTTCTGGTCCAAACTCATTAAGCAGGCCCTGATAGTAACCAAACACGCTTCCAGCTTGACCCACATCTTCGCCCGCCACGAACGCATTATCCTGCTCTTGAAGGACTTGCCTGACGCCCTCTGTAATCGCTGCGACGTAGGGTAATTTCCGAGGTTCCTGTTTTTTTGCTTCGCTCATGACGCGACTCCAGTGTTATATACATCATCTAGCAGGTCAGCAGGTTCTGGAAATGGCGAGTCTTCCGCAAACTTTATTCCAGCCTCAATATCTTTATTTACCCGAGCATAAACATTTTCAATTTTCTTCTTAGTCGTCACTTTCATTTTCACCAATTGCTTTTCAAAAGCTTGAATAGCATCTCGCTTCTGCCAGATTTCAAGTTCTTCGTCAGTACGATAGGTAAGCCCCATGCCACGAACACCTACATGGTCATAATAGCGATAGGTTTTGCATTCCAGTAATGTTGGTCCTTGACCAGATCTCGCTCTTTTTATTGCTGCGCCCGCAGCCTCATAGACAGCGACGACGTCCATCCCGTCGACGACTACGCCCGGCATACCGTACCCAGCGGCACGATCGGCCACATCGACTACGGCCTGATGATTGGCCTGAGACGTGTATTCTCCGTAACCGTTGTTTTCGCAAACAAAGATACATGGCAATTTATAAAGTGCAGCCATGTTTGCAGCTTCGTGAAAACTACCCTCGTTTGATGCTCCGTCGCCAAAAAAAGCAACCGACACATCTTTCGTTTTTCTAAATTTATTAGAAAACGCTGCACCCATTGCTATAGGGGGGCCACCACCAACAATACCGTTGGCACCTAGCATCCCTACCGCCATGTTGGAGATGTGCATGCTGCCACCCTTGCCTTTGCAGTAGCCGGTTGATCGGCCAAAAAGCTCGGCGAACATGCGATCAAACTCGCCACCTTTCGCAATTAGGTGTCCATGCCCGCGATGGGTGCTAGTTATTTGATCTTTATTTGAGAGATGCGCCATCACACCTGAGGCGACAGCCTCCTGGCCCACATACAAATGCAGAGCGCCAGGAATTTTTCCATCTTCCATGAGTTTACCGGCTTCTTCTTCGAAACGTCGGATTCGGACCATTCGCAAGTGAAGGTCAGTCAATATTTTATTGGATATTTTGCTTGCCACGATACATTTTCCAAGGCTTTACGTGAGCGCATCATGCGATGATCACAAGAAACAGTCAAGCTTGACTGTTACTTCAAGGGGATTGATTCAAAGATTGCGAGGACGGCCCGCTTAGCTGAGAAATATCGTCGCATTGGTCTACAGTATCGCTTGACCGGCTATCCTAAAAATACTCGCACGACATCAACCGCTCAGGCATCTTCGACTGAACTTTATCGAATGATTTATATTGTTATTTTTCAGTGAAAAAATCCGCGCGAGGTGTGCCAGTTTCGTCATAGACAGGCTCAGCTGCCCCTATACGATACTTCAGCACATCAGCGTTTGTGATACCGCATTGCCCAATATGAGCTCTCATATCGGTATACCAGTGGTTATTAAAGTGATTTTCCAATGATGCTTGACTTTCCCAACGCTCAAACACCCGAATCCGTCCCGGATTAACGGGATCGGGACACCAGTCATAGTCCATACAGCCGTCCTGTGTCAGCGCTCCCACAATCAGCGGCTTGGCTCCAGCCATTGCCTTATCCATTTGAGCAACGTCAATATCTACGACACCGGATATAATAATTTTCATATATAAATCACCTTTCTTCTGGATTTTGTTTTTCTGTTTTCGAGTGCCTCGATGTTTTACCTTTACGCTTCAACTTTCGAACACCCTCTAAACCATCTTGCATAGCAGTATCCCTGTCGATATCAGTAACGTCTGAGAACATCTCACGCAACTGCCTTTTCAACCAAGCCACCATCATGTCGGCTTTTCTACCCCGCGAGACGCCATTTAGTGCCATGCCTTCCAACAGATAAGCCGATAGGAAGTTAGCTCTCTCGAATTCTTCAGACAATGCCAAGTCAGGAAAAACACTGGCTGAAATTTTGGCAAATTTTGCCTCAAATTCACGCGCCGCAGGTTTAAGGATATTATTTAGATCAGCATCTGTTCGCGCAGCGACCCTCAGCTCATTCCAGACTGTAAATAAAGGTGAGTGTAATTGCGCCCAATAATCGTCAATCCCTTCTTCAATCAGACTGTGCTCCGCATTTTCTTGAATCTGGCGCTCTTGCTCTTCAAATAGCTCGAGTCGCTGCTGATGCAGATGATTTACACTTGCTTTAATCAGATCAAAACGGGAAGGGAAATGATGCAGCATCGCGCCACGTGATACCCCCGCTTCTCGCGCGACTTTCTCTGTCGTCGTGTTGTTGTAGCCCCGTTCATAAAAACATCGAATCGCAGCATCAAGTATGGTTGTGCGCGTGTTCTCACTTTTTGCCCGCTGCCTTGTCCTATCGCCCTCTACTTTACTCAACTTGCGCGTTCATCCCTACCAGATTTGTGTTATACACAATACTCGCTTTCTCAACACAGGTCACGTGGGAACCTCACTATGTCAGACACGAGTGTACTGTTAGTCACTAAAGGACACCCCTTTGATCGCGGTGAATTTTTCTCTATGTTCGACCATCTCGGGGTCAATTGGACGCATGTTGAGCAACCTGCCGCCAGAGTATTCATGTCACCTGAGTTAGCTGAGCCATATGATGTTTTGGTCTTCTACGACATGCCAGGTTTGTCATTCGAGTCTGGCGGACCGGCTTTGGAAAGACCAAGTGAGGAATACAAATCAGGCCTAATATCTTTACTAGCCAGCGGTAAGGGCATGGTATTTTTACACCATGCCATCGCAGGATGGCCAGCTTGGGAGGAATATGCCGAAATCATTGGTGGCAGGTTTCTCTACGTCCCAGGCGAACTCAGAGGCAAAATTCATCAGGATAGCGGCTATCGCCACGGTGTCGAACACAAGCTTACCGTTCTTCAAGATCATCCCGTTACAGCCCATCTTCCTGCCTGTTTTCCGATGACAGATGAATTATATCTTTGTGAGGTTTTTGAAGATTCAGTGACGCCATTGCTTTCCAGTGATTATCAGTTCAATCAGGATAATTTTTACTCGGCTGCAAAAGTCGTGCAGGAAGGCAAAATGTACAACAACGAGGATTGGCAGCATCCTGCTGGTTCAAGTCTTGTAGGTTGGTTAAAACACTACCTAAATAGCCCAATCGTTTATCTTCAGGGAGGCGACGATCCCGTGGCATATCATTCCGTTCAGTACCAACAACTACTTAAAAACGCCATCAACTGGGCAGGTAGCCAGGAAGCGCTGGACTGGGCAATGGCGCAGTAACTAGTTTTCTTATAAAAAAACAGTCTTGACTGACTCTTTTTTCAAGCCTAGGCTTATCGTTTTTTCAAATTACAATAACGTACTAAGGAGCACACCATGGATCTGAAACTAAAAGGACAACGCGCACTCATTACAGGCGCCACTAAAGGCATTGGTCGTGCCATCGCTGAAACCCTCGCGGATGAAGGCTGCGATCTCGCTATCTGTTCGCGGAATGCAGAGGAAGTCGCTGCGGCAGTCGAAAGCTTGTCCAGCAAAGGCGTTAAAGTAACAGGTCAGGGGCTGGATATTGGCGATGGAGACGCCTTCAAAAGCTGGATCACTTCTGCTGCAGAGGAATTAGGTGGGCTCGATATCATTGTCTCAAATGTCAGTGGTTCCAATGCCCCGGGAGACGAGGGTTGGATTAATCAGTTCAATTTAAATGTCCTGTCAGCGGTTCACGCTGTAGAAGCTGCTATGCCCTGCCTTGAAGCCTCAGACAATGGCAACATTGTGATGATTTCAACAACAGCTGCACTGGAACACTTTATTAACGCTGGTCCTTATAACGCGATGAAAGCAGGTCTGCTGAACTATGCTGGTGCCTTATCCCAGGAACTGGGAACGAAGGGAATTCGTGTGAACTCTGTCAGCCCAGGTCCAGTCTATATTGAAGGAGGATCCTGGAACATGATCAAAGATCATATGACAGCGCTCTACGATTCAACTTTGGCACAAATACCATTGGGTCGAATGGGATCTGCAGAGGAAATCGCAGCCCAGGTAGCTCTCCTTGCGAGCCCAAGAGCAGCATTTACTACGGGTACCAATGTAGTTATTGACGGCGGCCTAACAAAACGAATCCAATACTAGGAGGGCGTTATGCCAGAAGATTCCATATCTGTTTATTTGGTGGCCGCCGGTCAGTACCACGACATCGATTTCGCTCGCTTGGAGATACTCAAACTGCTTGGGGAGGAAGGCCGTTTTCGAACGAAAGTCGCCACTGATTACGCCGATATGGAATCGATAGAAGCCTCGGACTTTCTCATTTCATACACATGCAATCTGATCCCTACAGAAGAGCAACAAGTGGCATTACGAGAATATGTGCGTGGCGGAGGTAAATGGTTTGCGCTTCACGGCACCAATTCGATTCTGGAATTCACCGCTGAGGGCGTAAAAAGTCCTGAAATTGCACCTGTGCTCATGGAAACGCTGGGCACCCAGTTTATAGCTCATCCACCGATCCAAAAATTTACCGTCAAAACCGCAGACGAAAACCATCCACTGGTCAAAGATATTGGTGAATTTGAGACAGACGATGAGCTTTACCTGTGCCGAATTCATGGGGATCTTCACCAATTGTTGTACACCGACTACACAGGAGAAGCCAAAGGCTTCCTCGAGGATCAATGGCTAGATGATGATCCGCGACCGGTTTACTACATTAACAAGGTTGGCGAGGGCGAGGTGCTTTATCTGAATCTCGGACATTGCAGAGGCCACTATGACATGAAACCAGTGGTTGATTATTATCCCCAGATTGAAAAAGGATCATGGGAAAGCGAACAATTCTATGAATTGTTACGAAGAGGCATTCGCTACTGCGCCGGGTTAGGCTCATGAGTAAACCGTTTAGATTCGCCATTCAATGTTTTAACGCCAGTTCAGGGGCAGAATGGGCTGGTAAGGTCCAAAGAGCAGAAGCACTAGGTTATTCCGCTTTCCATCTTGCCGATCACATTATTGGAGAAGGTCCTGCGCTGAGTAGAAGCAATCATCCCTTACAAAATCTTGCAGCTATTCCAGCGATGGCTTATGCAGCTGCTGTAACTAATACCATCAAAATTGGCTGTCGCGTGTTTTGCGTTGACTACCATGATCCTGTTGTGCTCATTAAAAGCGCTATGACGATTGACGTATTGTCGGGTGGTCGGTTGGAGTTAGGTTTAGGTGCGGGATGGCTAAAAGATGAATATGCCGCTATCGGTATTGACATGGATTCTCCTGGCACTCGAATCAAGCGTCTGGGTGATGTCATCGAGGGCGTAAAAGCCTATGCTTCTGAAGAACTGATCAGTCTTGCAAACGATACATTACAGTGGAATGAATTCGACGGATCTCCAAAACCGATTCAAAAACCCTACCCACCACTTATGATTGGAGGCGGTGCACCTAAAATTCTTGGCCTAGCCGGCAGAGAGGCGGATATTGTCAGTCTTAACTTTAACAATTCATCTGGAATGATTGGCCCAGCAGGCGTCAGTAGCTCTACCGCAAATGAGACTGCTAAAAAAATTGGCTGGATCAAAGAAGGCGCGGGTGAACGATTTGACGATATCGAAATCGAGGTAGGCGCGTATTTCACCTTCGTGATGGATGACGCATCACCGGTGTTGTCAAACTTCGCCCAAATGTTTGGTCTCAGCGAAGAGGATATGGCAGCCCATCCACATGCTTTGTTTGGTAGTGTCGATCAGATTGCCGACGAACTTATCAGACGCAGGGAAGCTTACGGCATCTCTTACATTACAGTCGGAGAAGACGCCATGGAACCCTTTGCTGCAGTGGTAGCAAAACTTAACGGAAAATAATACACCTTTAATCGTCTCTCATCAGGGAAAAACACTAATCCCTCGGTGAGATCGATTATGGGTTACCTAGCAAAATCAATTTATATAGGACCTCATTATGTCAGACCTAACGGGAAAGACGGCAGTAATCATTGGCGCTTCAGGCACCCAAAGTTTCGGTGTTGCCTCAGCCAAAAGGCTCGCAGCGGCGGGCGCTAAGGTGGTTGTATCTGCTCGAAGAAAAGAACAACTCGAGGCGCTTGCAGCCGAGATCAATGGTGTCGCGATTAGCTGTGACATTTCTGACGAAGCTCAGGTGAAGGCCCTATTCGATAATGCCAAAGCAGAGACTGGGCGCGTGGATATCGCCGTTAACTGTGCGGGTCAACTCGCCGCGGCCCCTATCAGCATGCTAACAACAGAACTTATACAGCCGACTCTGGATGTCAGCTTCACCGGCGCCCTGCTCTTTTTTAGGTATGCCGCCGAGAACATGACTGAGGGAGGTTCAATTGTGACAATCAGTTCACTGACCGCACGATTACCCGGTCCGGCACTCGCTGTTTATTCAGCTGCGCGCGCCGGCATTGATTATGCCGTCAAAGTAGCAGCCCTAGAATACGGCCCTCAGAAGATTCGCTTTAATTCGATCGCCGCCGGCTTGATTCATACAGATATGACCGCAGCTATGTTTCAGGATGATGCGACCGACAATCGTTTTATTCCAGAAATTCCATTGAAGCGCATGGGTTCGGTAGACGATATCGCCGAAACGGTACTTTATCTGGCAGACGAAAAAGCCTCGGGCTTCGTCACAGGCCAACTTATGGACCTGTCAGGTGGACAGCATATGGGGCATTTACCCAATTAAAACGTCACGGTCGACGCTTGTTTGCTGCCGATACAATCACGTTTCATTAAAGCATCTGTCCCAAAGGGCCAAAGAGAAGAAAAATGACAACCATCATTGCTCACATCGAAATTCACGAAGGTAAGGAAAAAAAGTGGGAAGCCATCATGCAAGACATGGTCGTCCGAACTTTCACCGAAGAAACCGGTGTCTTACGTTACGAGTATTTTAAGGGTCAAAAGCCAAACTTTTACTACTGTCTACTTTCATTCGAAGACAAATGGGCTTTTTATCGACACCAGAACTCGGATCATCACGAAGGTCATGATTTTACCGAGGTACTGAAATCGATTAGCCTTGAATATCTTGATCCAGTGGAAGACGCGAATCCGCTACCGCACACTGAGGATCCTGCCCTAACCGACGACATGAACGAAGGGATGCGCAAAGCGCAGAAACTATACCCCACCGACCTAGCCAGTTGGTGGACAGGAAGAAAATAGGAGATCAAATGAGTGCAACGCCCACAGAAATTGTAGAAAGATTTATTGATGCATGGAACAGAATGGACTGGGATGCAGTGATTGATGCGTTAGCAGAAGATGTTATCTATCATAATATCCCGATGGAAAAACTAGAGGGCAAACAAGCTGCCACTGCATTCATTACTGGCATGCAGCCAGAAGGTGTTGATTGGGAGACGTTATCCATCGCAGAAACAGGTAACAAAGTGCTGACTGAAAGGATTGATCGATTTGATCTTGCGGGTGGCAAGAAAATCGATCTACCCGTTATGGGAACATTTGAGATAGAGAACGGCAAAATTAAGGCGTGGCGTGACTACTTTGATCTTCAGACCTTCATGTCGCAGATGTCCTAATGACAGGCTCTCACCTAATGTTTGTGCGCCATGGAGAAACTGTTGGAAACAGCGAACAAATTGCACACGGCCAAACTGAAAGCCCCTTGAATGAGCGGGGCATCCAGCAGGCTGAACATACTGCGGCGATGCTAAAGACTTGGGACCGCGCTTATCAAAGGGTTTATGCCAGTCCGCTATCAAGGGCACATCAAACAGGCGGAAAAATCAGTCAAAGTCTTGCTCTACCCTTACACACCCACGACGGACTGATGGAAGGATTTCTCGGAGACTGGGAGGGAATAACCTACAAGGAACTCGCTGAGGTTGAATTTGCTCGGCGCTCCATAGAAGACGACGATTTTGAGGGGCACAATGGTGAATCTCCAAACCGGTTGGCACAACGAATGGTGTCTGCAATTACAGAAATAAGAGAGAAACACCTGGGTGAAAACATCATTATCGTCAGCCACGGAGCTGCTATCGCGCACGCGCTTTCAATACTACTCGACACGAAGCCAATCTTTGGACCTGGGTACATCATGCACAACAGCGCAGTCACCGAGGTAAAACTTCACCCTACTGCAGAGCTCACTCACTTGAACTACCACGAGCATATTCCTGATACACTCAAAACCAGCCCCCACCCCAAAGGTGACAAAAAGAAATGATCTCACCGCCCCTCCAGGCTGAAGACATTAGCGTTGAGTGGCTAAATGAGTCTATGGCTGCACATCTGGGGAATGAAAAAATTACAGGCTTTGATCTTGACATCATCGGCGTCGGCGAGGGATTCATGGGACAGTTAGCAAGAGTCACGCTGACAACCGAAGCCCAAACAGCGCCTGATCTCATTAAAACCTCAAACGCTGTGCCTACCACTATCATTGCCAAATTTGCGGCGCTAAATGAAGCGACCCGCGAGATGGCGCGAGAACAGCGGTACTATCATCGCGAAATAGGGTTCTACCAAGACATCGGTCAGGATGTGGGCATTCCGATCCCGGATTGCTTTTACGCCTTGCACATCGAAGAGAGCAATCACTTTGTGCTGCTACTTCAAGATCTGGCACCCTCGGTGCCCAGTGACCAGGTTGAGGGTTCCTCGAAGCAAACTTCCCGTGAGGTTATCGAAAACTTTGCCCGGCTACACGCAACCTGGTGGAACAGCGAACGCTTGGCAGGCCTCGATTGGGCCCAACCTCTCTTCAACACACAACCCATCAGTGAAGGGCTGGATTTGATGAAGTACAGCATTAAGCAGGCAGAGGAGACAGGTCGATTTGACCGCTATCCCGAAATGAAGCGTTTAATGTATTTACTACCCCCTCTTTTTAAAATGGAACCTCCACCGCCCTTTCCGTTCACTTTAAGTCACGGCGATCTCAGATCCGATAACATTTTTTGTCGTTCCGACAATGGGGGTGATTTTGCTGTCATAGACTGGCAACTGACGGGTATGGGACAACCGATCGCCGATATCGTTCGCTGGATGACCCAAAGCATCAGTATTGAGGACCGACGAGAAACTGAGCAAGACCTATTGAGGCTGTATCACGACAAGCTCGTTGAATACGGCATCTCCGACTACAGCTTCAAACAGATGATGCAGGATTATCAACTGAATCTCGTTGTTATTCTCGTCATGTTCACGATGACAATGGATGACATTGATCAGAGCCCAGAGCGAGCCGAGGCGCTATTTCATGCTATGTACTCAAGGCTCGATGCGGCGCTCGTTGATTGGAAAGTTGTTAAGCTGTTAAAGGTGCTTCCCTATCTCATTCCATTTCTAAAACTGGGCGTCTGGTTCAGATCAACCTTCACGAGGAAAAACCATGGCTGAATTACTCACCGACATAAAGCCTTTCGACCCCGAAGTGCTAGCCTGTCCCTATAAATTCAACCAGCAGCTAAGAGCTGAGGCGCCGGTCTATCATTGTCCCCATACCGGGGTTTACTTTGTCTCTACCCACGACCTGGTCGTGGAAGTTGCTAAAAATGAAAAGCTGTTCTCCAACAAATTTGCCCTGATGCAAAATGGCGAACGACAAGAGCGAGACGAAGAACTGCATAATATTAGAAAGCAGGGTTTTCCGAGCGTAGAAACCATGTTAACTCAGGATCCTCCGGAACAACGCCGCTATCGGTCATTGTGTCAGAAACCTTTTTCCGCCAGCAGTGTCGCTAGACTCGAGCCATACATCGCGGGTCTCGCCAACGAACTCATCGACAACTTTATTGATGACGGCAAATGTAATTGGATGAATGCATTTGCTGTGCCAATGCCCGTGCGAATGATTGCCTATATTCTAGGCGTACCAATTGATGATCTTGATCTCTTTAAGGAATGGTCAGACGCTTCGGTCTATCAATTCGCCGCGGGTCAGGAACGACAGGAACTATTGAGAACCGCTCAACTTGTGGTCGACTTTCAGCATTATTTTGCGAAAAAAATAGAGGAACGGAAAGTCACCCCGACTGACGACGTGCTATCAGACATTGTCAACTCCAGTGCGGACGGCCAAAAACCAATGGATGTACCCGAGTGCTTATCGGTCATCTCTCAACTTCTGGTCGCAGGTAATGAAACCACAACCAGCACATTTGCTGAAGGCATGCATCTACTCGCAACACACCCGGAACAATTGGCAAAGGTTCAGAACGACCCATCCCTGGTGCCAAACATGGTCGAAGAAATGTTGCGGCTCTCGACACCGACGACACAAATGTGGCGTATTGCAAAAGAAGATACTGTACTCGGAGGCGTGAAAATTCCCGCCAATTCTACACTAATGATTAAATTTGGATCTGCAAATCGCGATGAACTAGTATTTGAACAATCCGCAAATTTTGATGTGACGCGAGATAATCTCAAATCTCAAATTGCTTTCGGTCAAGGTGTTCATCATTGCCTTGGCGCCCCTCTGGCAAGGCAAGAGCTCATTGTTAGCTGGAGAGTTATTTTAGAAAGAATGACTAACTTTACACTTCCCGCTGGAGAGGAAGAGCTGAAATTTTTGCCAAGTCTTCTTTTACACGGACCCGTAGACCTCAACATTGAGTTCGAGAAACGCGTATGACAACAGTAGATAGTAGACGAAACTGGGCACTGATAGACACCCTGCTAGAAGATGAAACAGATAGCTGGCGTGTCCAAATGCTTTCTCAGTTAAAAGAGCATGTTCAAGCTGAATGCGGCGGAGATCTCGATGCATTAATGGCCACCTTGATCGATGATCCCCAATTTCATAACTGGTCGGGTAATAACGACATCGGTCCAAAAGGGTATGATGATCTAAGAAGTTTCTACGAAAACCTGATTGCTTCAGGCTCCAACCGTTTCGAATATGCCATTGAGCGTATTATCATCGGAGACGATACCCTAGTAACTGAGGGTGAGATCAAAGTGCCGTTCGCAGGCACAATGCTCAAGGCCATGGGCCGTGAAGATGTTGAAGAAGATGCCTTTTATGCCACGACTGGTCGTACGGTTACCTTTTGGCCATTCTCAACCGATGGTCGCATCATCGGCGAAGACATTTACTCAATGACAAGCGATTTCAGTGATGCCATAGCGGTAGAGCTAAAACCATATACATACGGAGAGAATTCATGAAAGCAGCAGTATTTAATAGACCGGGTGAACCGCTCCAAATTCAGCAAGTAGACAAGCCCACCATCGAATCAGATGAGATGCTCGTCAAGGTGAGTCGTTGTGGTATCTGCGGGACTGACATTCACGCTTCTCGTCAAGGTGCCTTTATGGCACCGCCTAATACTATTTTTGGACACGAGTTCTCAGGTGAAATTGTTGAAATTGGTGACAAGCTAACGGGAGGAAACTTCAAGCTTGGAGACAGAGTGACTTCGTTACCTTTTATCGGCGACAAGACTATTGGATTAGGCGCTGTTACAGGTGCCTACAGCGAGTTCGTCAAGGTTGGCTACGACCTCGTAGTCAAACTGCCGGACGAATTAGATGATCAAAATGGTGCGCTGGTAGAACCGCTTGCAGTCGGGCTTCACTCGGTAAAAATGGCTGGCTCAGTCAGCGGAAAAAGTGTTCTGATCATTGGAGCCGGACCAATAGGCTTAACCTGCGCTATCTGGTGCAAATTTTTTGGGGCGCGGCACATCGTGATCAGCGAACGCGCACCCGCACGAATAGACATGGCCAGACAGTTTGGGTTTGAACATTTTATAGATCCTGAACAGGATGTTGGTGCCGCTTTTAATGAATTAACCGGTGACGCGCCGGAAGTTCAGTTCGAATGTGTCGGGGCGGTCGGGCTTATGCAGGAGTGTGTTGCTCGCGCGCCAAAACGAGGTTTGATCATGGGTATTGGTGTGTGTGACAACCCAGACACCATCGTGCCACTGATGGCTTTTGGCAAAGAACTACGAATACAGTGGGCGGTGGGTTATGACAAGGAAGATTTTGAATTTACTATCGAAATGATGGTTGCAGGGAGAATTGACGCAAAACCCATGGTAACTGACGTGGTCAGTTTAGAGGAAGTGCCAACGATATTCGAGGCGCTAAGGCATCCTACCAACCAATGTAAGGTGATCATCGATCTGAGTGCATAATTCAGGCGTTAAGACGCGAGCAACGCAACATCGCTCGCGTCATAATACACGCTTAAGGCAGCGTGCCACCCCAGCTTGCTAAGGTGTCACTAACAGCTTGCCGGTGTGACCACCATTGAACAGCATGCACAATGCTTTCGGAAAGTTGTCTATTCCTTCCTCTATCTGTTCCGGCATTTTTAGCGAACCGTCATTCAGCCAACCTGATATGTCTGACTCCATTTGCGGAAATTCAGACATATAATAATCTACCGTGAAGCCTCGCATACTTGAATTACGTTCCGCGATACGTAAGTAAAGCGAGGGACCGGTCACATTTTCAAGGTGGTTGTACTGTGAGATCGCACCACAAATGACAACTCTGGCAGCCTTAGCCAGGCGATCAAGCACAAGATCCAGTATTTCTCCGCCGACGCTGTCGAAAAACAAATTCACGCCTTCCGGGGCATACTCATCGAGCTTCGCACCAATATCATCTGCCTTGTAATCGATCGCAAAGTCACAACCAATCTCGTTTAGCAAATATTCACACTTATGCGCTCCGCCGGCGATACCGATAACGGTAGCACCTTTAACTTTTCCAATTTGGCATGCAATTGAACCCACCGCACCAGCTGCTGCGGACACAACCACGACCTCGCCCTGCGCTACCTCTCCAACATTTATCATGCCGCTGTAGGCAGTTAACCCAGTTGTCATGCCAAGCGCACCAAGATAAGCCCTCGCGGGTTGTTCAGACTCATCAAGCACTCTGAACATCTCTCCGGGTAACTGAACATAAGATTGCGCACCAAGCGGTCCAAACACCGCGTCTCCTTGATTCAGTCCATCAAACTTGCTCTCTAACACACGTGCGGTCCCTAGCGCGATTACCGGTGAATCCAACGCCATACTGCCATGGTGACCTTCGCGTGCATCTAATGTGGTTCGTATAAACGCATCAATCGACAGATGCTCTACCTTCAAGCGGACATGTCCTTCGGGCAACTCCGCCAGCTCTTCTTCCATAATCTCGAAATTCGCTTCACTCAAATCGCCTTCTGGTCGAGACACTAAAACAGCTTTTTTATTAATCACTTCTTAACCGCCTCCTGAAACTCTGATGTTTTGCCCAGTGACCCACTCGGCAGCAGGTGACAGAAGATACAGCGCAGCAGCACCAAGGTCGCGCGGCGTGCCTAATCGCCCCGATGGTAATCTCAGCATTTTATCGAGTGCTGGCAAGTCTTCTTCTTTAAGCTTAAGTGCCTGCATCATGATTTCAGTCGGCACCGCACCCGGCATCACACAATTCACTTTGATCCTTGGACCTAACTCTTTCGCAAATGTCTGAGTCATCATATTCACGCCCGCTTTAGCTGCGGAATAATGACCGCTGCCAGGAATAACGTCTTCTGCCGCGAGTGAAGAAATATTGAGCACCCTGCCCGTTTCCATAAATTCAGCGGCGACTTTCGTGCAGAGCCATACGGCGGTGAGATTAAGCGCAAGCGTGTTTTCCCACTCTTCCCTTGGTAGCTCTGTCAAAGGAGCCTGTATGGGTGAGCCACCGGCGTTATTCACCCACATGTGCAGTCCACCAAATTCACTCACTGCAGTTTGTGCTAATTGACGAACAGCATCTTCATTAGTGACATCTGTAGTGCAAGCAATTGCACTACCCCCGGATTCTCGAATTTCACTAGCAACCCGCTCAATTTCATCTGTGCGACGCGCGGCACAAACAACATTTGCGCCAGCCCCCGCTAGTACCTTAGCGATACCTTCACCGATACCACGCCCTGCGCCTGTGACTACCGCAGTTTCACCTTTAAGACCAAAAAGTTCTTCAAGCATGTCATTCCTTGTTAATTTTGTTATGTTTAAGAAACCGTCAAGCCTGACTGTTTATCTCTGCACAGTCAATATTTAGGAGGAATTTCAAGTTGTCTCATTCTCAATTAATCGAAATGGCCCACAAAAATCTCGCTCATGCAAAAGCAGGCACCATTGAGCAGAAGCGCGACGTTTATCGAGTGCCCTCTTCACATTACTACGACGAAAAACGCTGGATAGCAGAAATGGACAAAGTATTCCGGCGTATGCCGCTTATGCTTGCCATGTCTGCTGAATTAAGGGAGCCAGGTGACTACAAGGCGATGGATGCAGGTACAACTCCAGTGCTCATTGTCCGCACCGACAACGGGCAGGTAAAAGCCTACGTCAATATGTGCAGCCATAGGGGTGCGCAGGTCATGGAAGTAGGTAAGGGAAACACCCATCGATTTACCTGCCCCTATCATGCTTGGTCCTATAATCGAGAAGGAGCGCTAATCGGTATTCTCTCAAATAAGGATTTCGGCGACATCGATAAAAGTTGTTACGGACTAACGGAACTACCTTGTCTCGAGCGAGCAGGTTTAATCTGGGTGACGACCGACCCAAAATCCACTCTGGACATTAGCACTTTCTTATCCGGGTATGACGAGCTGCTGGCTCACTTTGGATTTGAATCATGGCATCACTTTGACAGTCAAATCGTGCCAGGACCCAATTGGAAAATAGCCTACGATGGTTATATGGATCTCTACCATTTACCTATTTTACATAAAGACACATTTGGCGCAGATTTTCCCAACAAGGCGCTTTACTACAAATGGGGGCCCCATCAGCGCGTCTCCGGACCAGATGCCTCTCTCAGCGCATATGAAGACTTGCCAGAAGATGAATGGCCAACGGAACATTTAATCTCGGGTGTATGGACAATTTTTCCGCATGTATCGATCGCTGGATTTGACGGCGGTGGTCGAGCTGTGATGATCTCTCAGCTATTTCCCGGTGATACACCAGAAACATCCTTCACGATCCAGAACTACGTGATGGAAAAGGCACCTAACGAGGAAGAGGCAAAAGCTGCTCGCGAACAATTTAAGTTTCTTCGCTATGTCGTTGAGGAAGAAGACTATGCCACCGGGATAAAACAGCAACACGCACTGAAGACCGGCGCTAAGGACCATATATTATTTGGCAGAAACGAGGGCGGCGGACACGACTTTCACCGGTGGGTTGATACATTGCTAGAGACGGCAGATGAAGACCTCGAGAAACTTTTCACAACCGGGTGATTTTGACTTCGATATTTGCATCGAGAAGTATTGCGGCTTCGCAAGCAAACAACAGACTTAGATGAAAACGACAAGGAACAACAATGGGACGACTAGAAGGAAAAATAGCGCTTATCACAGGTGGAGCAAAAGGGCTTGGTGAAGCGGACTGCAGATTGTTCGCAAAAGAGGGAGCTTCCGTCATCATTGCCGATGTAGACCCCGATGCTCGAGCGGTAGCCGAAGAGATCAACGGCACGTTTATGCATCTTGATGTGAGTGACGAAGACAACTGGAAGCAAGTCGTGGAGGACATCAGAACAAATTTTGGCGCCTTGCATATATTGGTTAATAACGCTGGCATTGTCGAGGCGGGACACATTTTAAACACATCTCTTAGCAGTTGGCGCAGAGTAAACGCGGTATCATCGGATGGTACTTTTTTAGGATGTCAAAACTGTATCCCGTTAATGATCGAAAGCGGCGGCGGCTCCATCATCAATATGGCATCGATTGCTTCCCTGCAGGGCGAATACGTCGTCACCGCATATTGCGCCGCCAAGGGTGCAGTTGAAGCACTAACACGCGCGGTGGCCGTCTGGGCTGCACAGGAAAACCAGAACATTCGGTGTAACTCGATTCATCCCTCCGGTATTGTCACACCGATGGTATTGAGCATGCCCGAAAAAATGGCTTCTGCAGAGATGGCAGGCAAAGACGACAGGCCCTCGCGCGCTAGCAAATTGGGAGAGCCCAACGACATCGCTTACATGGCACTGTATCTCGCTTCTGACGAGTCCAAATTTGTAAATGGTGCAGCCATGCGGGTCGACAACTCAATGTCAGTGACCGCTGGTGTGGTTACGGAAGGATAAAAGGAAAACATCAATGACCGATTTTCAACACATTCTGGTAGACGAACCTCTCCCCGGTGTCTCAAGGATCACTCTAAACCGACCTGATTCAAGAAACGCTTTAAATAATACGCTACGCAGTGAAATCTATGGCACCCTCGAGGCGAATGACAACAATTCAGCCGTAAAAGTCACTATCCTTCGTGGGGCGGGCAAGGCTTTTTGCGCCGGATATGACCTCAAAGGAAATAACTCACAAAACCAGCCTTTTCATACATCTCCTGGCGATGGCAACTGGGCAAGACATGTTGTTGACGGCTTCTTTCGAGTTTGGGATCTCGCTAAACCCGTTATTGCTCAAGTACACGGATATTGCCTAGCCGGAGGCACCGAGTTGGCAACATCGTGCGATCTTGTTTACGTCGCCGATGACGCCAAAATCGGCTATCCCGTTGTTCGCAGCATGAGCCCACCCGATAATCAGTTTTTCCCTCATTTGATGGGATTGCGCCCGGCGATGGAAATGATGCTTACCGGAGATGCAATCTCCGGAGACGAAGCGGTGACCTACGGGTTCGCCAACCGCGCCTTCCCCGCGGACGCACTGGAAGATGAGGTACTGAAAGTTGCAGAGCGAATAGCGCGAGTCCCCACGGATTTGCAGCAGATGAACAAGCGGGCAGTTCATCGCCAGATGGAACTCACTGGGGTCCGAGCAGCAATTCGATCCGGTACCGAGATTCAGGCGCTAGCATTCCATACCGAATCTACTCGCGCACATTTCAAGGAGCTCGCTGCTGGGCTAACAGATGCGCTCAGTAAGCGAGATGGAAAATTTGGCGACTATCGAACGACAGAAGACCAGACAAAAAATGGGGACAGCACGTGAGCGTTCAAATCCAAGGAGCAAATGAGACACCCACCTGTCACGGCGGCCTAGAAAACCTTGAGGAGGAATACAGTTACTCCCTCACAGAGATGGAAGGAGAAATTCCAACCAACCTCAAAGGCACCTTCTTCCGGAATGGCCCGGGAAGACAGAAAATCGGTAACCAGCCATTCGGTCACTGGTTTGATGGTGACGGCATGCTTTGTGCCTTTACGTTTGACAACGGCAAAGCACATTTTAAGAATCGCTACGTTAGAACACCAAAATATATCGAGGAAACCGCCGCCCAGAAGGTGTTATATCGAGGTTTTGGTACTCAGCTTCCCGGCGGTTTATTCGCAAACCTTCTTAAAATGCCGGCAAACCCAGCCAATACCAGCAGTGTATTTCACGGTGGTCACTTGCTTGCGTTGAATGAGGGCGGGAAACCGTGGAAGCTGGACCCTACTAATCTGGAGACCGTTGGGGAATTTACCTATGACGGGCAACTCGAAACCAGTATGGTTTTTAGTGCGCACGGCAAAATTCATCCACGAACTGGCGACTACATCAACTTCGGGGCAGGCATGTCGGGGGTTGGACTCACTGGTCCGAAACCCTGTCTCAACATGTACAGAATTAATCCAGAGGGAAAACTGTTCAAAAAAAACCAAGTACCGCTCCAGAGCTTTCCTTTTTGCCATGACTTTGCCATGACAGATCGGCACGCGATTTTCTTTGTCGGATCGATCGTGTTCGGCAACATGCTTCCATTTCTGCTCGGTAGCAAGAGCATTTCAGACCAAATCAAATTCGACCCTTCCATTCCACTCAAGGTCATTGTTGTTGACCTTGATAACTTTGAGATCGTAAAGACGTTTGAGTCAGACCCTGGCGCTATTATCCATTTTGGTAACGCATTCGAGGAAGACGATGAAATTATTATAGACGGCATGTTCGCAGATAACTTCGAAGCCAACGATACTTTATCCAACGTTTTCAACCCTGATAACCGATTTGGCGGGGGGAAGTATTACAGATACAGACTCAACATGATCACAGGGTCAATGTCCTCTGAGCAACTAACGGAGGTAGAGAGTGAATTCCCAACCTTCAATAATGATTTTTTGGGCAAACGAAATGCTGTGAACTACACCGCCTGCTCCGTTGACAATGGTGCAGACAGCTTCTTCAATGCTATCCAGCGCATCACTTTTGACGGCGATGCACAGCTAAACACACTGCCACCAGGTTATTATGGATCGGAGCCAATGTTCGCGCGGGCAACTGATGCAACCAGCGAAGGAGATGGCTATATACTGGAAGTTGTTTACAACGCCTATGATCACATCAGCGAGCTCCAGATATACCCTGCGAATGACCTCAACAATCAGGTATGTAATCTCAAGCTAAAACACCATGTCCCGCATCAGTTCCATGGTTTCTTCTCGTCTGATGTTTTTTGTGATGTAGGCTAGATATCAGCAACGGACCCCGACCCAAGACTCTATCGGCGAGTCTTGGGTCGGAGCACTTTGTATGCGCTGTACAGAGGGAAACTATTACTTCTTTTTGGCCTGAGCCATAATAATTTCCGCACCCTTTGGATCAACCGCCATATTGTGAATCTGATAGTTATTGGCATGACCTAACTGTTGCAATGACATGGCTGCTTGCAACGCGGGCCACAAGCCTTGACTATCTTGCATCTGATTAACCGACTGTTTTGCCAGCTTTAGGCCCATGCTTGGACGCTCGGCAATATGTTCGGCCATATCAGTTGTGAATTTGGTCAAGTCATCTCGCGGCACAACGTGATTCACCATGCCAAGAGACTTTGCTTCCTCTGCAGAGACCGGCTCACCTGTGAATAACATTTCCTTCGCCTTGCGAACGCCGACTTCCCACGGATGCGCAAAGTACTCAACACCATTAACGCCAAATGCCACAACAGGATCAGCAAAGGTTGCGTCATCGCTGGCGATGATCATGTCGCAAACCCAGACCAGCATCAAACCACCTGCAATGACTTTGCCCTGCACCTCAGCAATGATAGGCTTCGGCAAATTTCTCCAGCGCCAACACATACCAAGATAAATTTCCTGCTCGACGGCCATAGAGCCTTCTGACCCGGGCTTTGAGAAGCCACCCCAGTTGCTGACCGTATCAAAATCCGTGATCTTGCTTCGATCTCTGAGATCGTGTCCCGATGAAAAATGCGGGCCATCGGCTGCTAACACAATTACGTTCGCCTCATCGTCCTGAGCGGCGAGATCAAATGCCTCATTCAACTCATAAGTCATGGCTTTATCTTGTGCATTTCTTGCTTTTTCTCTGGATAGCACAATCCGCGCTACGCCATTAGTGACACCCTCGTATCGGATGGTTTTGAAGTCTGGCATTCCGGCACCTTTTTGAAAATTCGAGTCACCAACAATAGCAGAATTATCAAAACAGTCACACTTGATTGTTTTAGTCTGAAACTCATGGCAGCATACGGGTCGAAACTCATTTTGGTTAATAATATGTCGGATCAAACATCGCACCCCGAAAGGGAAGAATTCAGAGAATATTGTCAAAGATGGCTTGAAGAAAATCGCCCTCCGCCCACAAAGATTCCATTACCGCAAAATGCATATGAAGTGACTTTTGAAGACCACAGAACTTATCTCTGCGATTGGCAAGCTAAGTGTTATGAAGCGCAGTTAATTGGCACCGATGTTCCAAAAGAATACGGCGGACACGGTCACACAGAATTTCAAGCTATTGCTAGTGCCGAGGTACGTAAAGCAAAGGTGCCGTACTTCATCAACTGGATTGGGCTGGGAATGACAGCACCGACGCTTTTGATTCATGGCACCGAAGAACAGAAAAAACGATTCCTTCCTCCTATATTCTCTGCGGACGAAATATGGTGCCAGGGTTTTAGCGAACCCGGTGCTGGTTCCGACCTCGTTTCTCTTCAAACGTCAGCGGTCAAAGATGGCGATAACTGGCTCATTAACGGCAGCAAAGTTTGGACAAGTCTGGGGGCTATATCTAGTTGGATGCTGCTTTTGGCACGAAACGACAAGCATGATAAATATAATGGGATCACATACTTTTTAGCAGATATGGCGCATGAAGGTGTCACGGTTAAACCTATTCATAAAATGACGGGAGAATCGGGTTTTAACGAGGTGTTTCTCGAAGATGTTGTCATTCCAGACAATCACCGTATCGATGAGATAGGCGCAGGCTGGAAAGTTGCCATGTCGACACTAACTAGTGAGCGCGGTGCCGCAGCAGGGGTTGGCGCTGTAGCCAGCAGCGAATCGCCATTGACAGCGGTGCTTCAATTAATCGAGCTC
>CAXRCG010000023.1:0-13873 GCA_964228885.1 Pseudomonadales bacterium
AACTTTCCAGCTGTTCTGGGTTGCTGATATCCATACGAAGAATCGAGGCGAATTGGGGGTTGTCTGACAAACAAATATTACAGGGTGCGCCGACAGGAATATAAAGTTTACCGTCGGGACCGAATCCAAGATACTTCCAGCCATGGTGTCGTTTGTCGGGTAGTTGATCGGTCAGCACTTCGGGCGTGGGTGGGTTCTGCAACTGTGAGTCGATATTCCGGTAGACCAAAATTTCACTGACAGCGCCAACGTACAAGTTTCCATCTTTATAAGCGAGGCCAGAGGGCATGTTCAGGTTGTCATCAATTAAGTGAACAGCGTCCGATTTGCCATCGCCGTTGCTATCTACCACAGCATAAACGTCGCCTTTTCTCCGTGTGCCAACGTAAATCACGCCATCCCCGCCATGGTTCATTTGCCTTGCATTAGGCACGTCAGCGTACTTCTCGATGACAAACCCATCGGGCAGGTTCAGCTTATCCAACGGTAGTCGCTTTGCGTAGATGGCGGGGCTTGCCCCCAACAACGAACCCATGAGCAAAGAGCGAATGATTTGCATGCCCAACATAAGTGATAACGGCTTTGATTTGAATGTAACGAAAAGTGCTATGATGAATGGCTTCATCTTTAATCCTGTCGATGAAATTTACGCGACTCATTGTAAATCAAATACATGCTGAATGACGAAATAAAGTCCACGATTCAAACTGCTTATTCAAGATTGCTAGAACAGAAAGGCTATCGCTCGCGTCATTGTCAGCGACAGATGATCGCAGACATCGCCAACACGCTTGGCGGCGTGGAAGTTGATGAAAGCGATATACGTTTGACCGAAGAAAACGTTTGCGTAGTGGAAGCAGGCACTGGAACTGGAAAGACCGTCGCTTACGCGATCGCAGCCTTACCTATTGCTAAGGCCTTGGGAAAGAGACTGGTTATCTCTACCGCCACCGTTGCGCTGCAGGAACAGATTGTCTTGATAGATTTACCCGATATCCGACAACACGCCGAGCTCGATTTTAGTTATGCCCTGGCCAAAGGGCGCCGACGCTATTTGTGTTTGTCCCGCCTCGATCAGGCACTTCAGGAAGTGGGCTCTGTGAACCATACGCTTGCGCTTTATGACGATGAGAAATATCCAGCAGAGCAGTCTCATCAAGCGCTTTACGAGTCTATGCTCGCCAGACTTGGCCAGGGCAGTTGGGACGGAGACAGGGATTCGTGGTCTTCCGAGGTTGAAAATGCCGCCTGGTTTCCTGTCAGTACTGATCATACCCAGTGTACCCAGAGGCAGTGTTCGCATTTCGAGAATTGTTATTTTTACAGAGCCCGTGAACAAGTGCACAAGGTCGATTGTATTGTGACAAATCACGATCTCGTGCTCTCTGATTTGATGATGGGTGGTGGTGCGGTACTACCTGCACCGGAAGACACCATCTATATTTTTGATGAGGGCCATCACCTGCCGGACAAAGCGATCGGGCATTTTTCCAGTTTTTTACAAATTAGATCTACCCAGACCTGGCTCGAACAGATACTCGTGACCATGCAGCAGATTGCAGGAGATTTAGGTGATATTGGTGGATTTCCCAATGGATACCGTCAGTTTGAAGCAGGCGTAAGTGACCTAGACGATTTGCTGGAGTCAACCGTTCAAGCGATTGGCCCTTTACGCGATTTATCCGAAGGCAATGATAGTGAGTCGCGATACCGGTTTCCCCACGGCGTCATAGCGTCGGAATTACAATTGCTGAGTCAAAATTTGTATCAGACCACCAGTCGTGTCAAAGACCAGGTCGTGCGTTTGCGGGGTGACGTCGAAGACCGCCTGATCGCAGCAGATCCCAATGAGCGCGATTCTCTAGAATACTGGTTACCCGTTGTGTCCAGCATCGAAGCGCGACTTGAATCCGGAGCGGGACTCTGGCAAGAAATGATGCGAGAAGATCACGAAGACGACCCGCCGACCGCACGGTGGGTTAATTTTAGAGACGATGATGAAACCATGCTCAATGCAAGTCCGATCGCTGTTGCTGACGATCTTCAGGAAATGCTTTGGTCTCGTTGTTTCGGCGCAGTGGTGACATCGGCAACGCTGGCCATTGGTGGTGACTTTACGAGCTTTCAAAATCGAAGTGGGATAAAACCGGAAAATAGATTCAGAAGTCTGGCGAGCCCGTTTAACCACCGTCAGCAGGCGGTACTTCGAGTGCCAAGAATGGCAACTGACCCAAAACAGGCAGATGAACATACCGAGCTCATCGCGACTATGATCCCAGAGCTGGTTTCCGGTCATTTAGGTAGTTTGATTTTATTCTCATCTTGGCGCCAAATGTTCCGGGTGACTGATATGTTGCCACCGGAATTTGCTGAAAAGGTATTGAGTCAGGGGTCGCTATCAAAAAGTGAAATCATCGCGCAACATAAAGACAACGTCGATAGTGAACAAAATTCGGTTATTTTTGGCTTGGCCTCATTTGCTGAGGGTATTGATTTGCCGGGTAAATACTGTAGTCACGTCGTGATCGCTAAAATACCTTTTGCGGTGCCGGACGACCCCGTCGGAGCGACGCTCAGTGAATGGATAGAAGCCCGAGGGGGCAACTCTTTTGCAGAAGTCATGATTCCCGATGCCACCCTGCGTATCGTTCAGGCTTGCGGTCGATTATTGCGAACCGAGACTGACAGCGGCGTGATCACTATTTTGGACACTCGACTGGTATCTAAGCGCTACGGCAGTATGATTTTGCGTGCTTTACCGCCATTTCGCATGGAACTGTCCTGATGTTGTTTCTCGATCTCACGCCAGCTGAGGCTAATCACTTTGATGACTTTTACGCTGAATTTGAACTTGCCGCATCGCAGATCGGAATCGAGGACCCTAAAGGCTATTACGAAATAGTGTTCTGCGCCGCCGTGTGGATTATTAGGCAACGCAAACTTAAGCCAATTGACGTGTGGGTACAGGGCATTTCTGGCGGACAAGGTAGCGGCAAATCAACCTTTGCCATGTTGTTGAAGCTGGTTTTTGAGCGAGTCTACGGGCTTCGAATGCTTACCCTGTCCCTTGATGACTTTTATCTGACGCTGAAAGAGCGCGTGGTGCTGTCCAAGCAGGTAACGCCGTTGCTCGAAACTCGCGGAGTGCCCGGTACCCATGATATTAACCTGATGAACCGAATCATTGCCGAGGTTTGTGCGAACCAGCAAACGCAGGTTCCACGGTTTGATAAAGCCATTGATGATCGTAAACAACATCTTGAGATCGTTGACGCCGGGGTTGATATCTTAATCGTAGAAGGCTGGTGTCTTGGAGCGACAGGATATAGTCAGTCAGATAAGCAGCAACAGCAACTTTGCGACCCTGTCAATACGTTGGAAAGTATTGAAGATAAGAATTGCGTTTGGCGAAGATATGTTAATAGTCAGTTGATGGGAGAAAGGTATCAGGCTTTGTTTCGATCTTTCAGCGCACTGTTTTACTTGGCCATACCCGATTGGGAGGCTGTTTTGCAATGGCGAAGTCTTCAGGAAACCAAATTGGTTGCAGCCAAGGCGCAATATTTGAATGGCAAAGCCCATCTTAGTGACCAAAGCCAACAACGTGCTCAAGCGTCAGCTGAAATCAAGACCATGGATAGAGCCGGTATTGAGCGGTTCATCATGTTTTACGAGCGCCTCACCAAAAAAATGTTAGAGGAAACGCCGAGGACCGCAGATTTAACCTTTAGCCTGAACGCGGAACATGAGTTTATCTCTGTTCATGGGAATGTTTCCTCGCCTTAAACCACGCTACGTCGCGTTTTATTGCCCTATAGCTGATCTCCACAATCCATTTTTCTTCGATAGAAGTATCTGTATCTGAACGGAATCTGAATGATTTTTTCGATTAGGTTCAGTTTTTATTCATTCGCCTACATCTATTCTGTGCTTCATCAATAACACGCGTGTTCACAGCGCATTTGAAAAGCAACAGCCAACAACGTAGATGAGAGCGCCAATGAAAACAGGAAGGAGAGCAGGAATGAGAATGAAGATGATAGTTGCTATTGCAATAACCACCCTTGTGGGAAGTCAGGCTTTTGCGCGAGGAAACATTGCTTACGACTACGCCACGGTGATTGATGCAGATCCCATTATCAAGATTGTTAAAATCTCAACGCCAAGGGAAGAATGCTGGGAAGAAGAGGTCGTTTATCGAGACCGATATGAAGACCGAAACGGCGCATTAGGACCCGTATTGGGAGGGGTCATAGGTGGCGCAGTCGGTAACGCGGTGGGTCATAAAAAAAAGAACAAGCAAGTAGGTGCCGTCGTCGGTGCCGTGTTGGGAGCAACGTTGGGTAAAGCGGTAGCCGACTCAAAAAGACGCGGTCATCAAAATGTCAGTCGTGGAACTGAAGAGCGATGCAGGGTTTATCATGACTACCATGAGGAAGAGAGAATTGTCGGGTATCGGGTGAGATATCGCTATAATGACGAGACTTATTCTACTCGCACGGATAGTGATCCGGGTGATACCATCAAAGTACGTTTAGCAGTGACGCCGGTCCTCTAGCGAAAACCTCATACAGAAAACAAAACCGGGAAGTGACGGAGAGCATCATGGGTACCAGAACGATTATCATCACAGCGTTTCTATTTGTCGTTTCAGTAGCAGCGCTGGTGCGTCCAGTCACTGTGCTGGCGGCAGAAGATAACCGGTGGTCATCTGGATTCCCGCTGCGACAGGCAGGTTTTGAAAGACCCGCATCGTTTATCGTTGCTGAACAGCTGTTTCCCAAGCAAGAGATTCGTGGTGTTAAAGTGCCCAGACCCGCCGTCCGGTTGGGGCTTAAACAAGCGACAGACAAAGTTCAGCAGCGCTACCACAAGCACAAGGTACTGTCGGTAAATCTGATTTCGAGTAAGGGCCCAGCAACCTATCGGGTGAAGACTCTGTCTTCAAAAGGGGTTGTGAAATATGTGTTTGTTGATGGCAACAGCGGCGAGGTTTTTGAGTAGGCCTTGAGGTTCGCTTAACCACTAAAACAGCGATGACAAATCAGGAATGACCGGAATGACAAGAAAACTGCTACTGATCGAAGATGATGACAAGCTGAGAAAACAGCTTGTTGAGCTGCTCGAGTCACATCGTTATGAGGTTGATATTGCAGCTGATGGCATGGAAGGGCTCTATATTGCCCAGAAATTCTCCTACGACATTGCGGTAATTGATCTTGGTTTACCAAAGGTCTCTGGCATGGAGATCATTGAAAAAATTCGCGATGATGGAAAAGATTTTCCGATATTAGTGCTCACCGCCAGAGGAGACTGGTCCGATAAGGTTGACGCGTTGGCTATCGGAGCGGATGACTATCTCGTGAAACCTTTCCATGTTCAGGAATTTCTCGCACGGCTTGATGCTCTTGTGCGCAGGGCTTCTGGACAATTCAAACCGTCGCTTTCAATAGGCCCGATCAATCTTGACATGCGAGGTAAACGGGTAGCAGTCGATGGAGAAGCAATTGAACTCACTGCTTATGAGTTTAATCTGCTTGAATATTTGATGCAGCGGCCGGGTGAGGTTGTCAGTAAGACAGAGTTGACTGAATATCTTTACGAGCAGGATTTTGATCGAGATAGTAATGTGATCGAAGTCTTCGTTGGACGCCTGCGTAAAAAACTGGATCCTGAGAATTCGCTGAAACCAATTTCGACCGTGCGGGGTCAGGGTTATCGGTTGGCGCTATCGACGAGCTAGTCGCTTGCCCACTGATTCCGAATAGTCTAAACGGAAAAGTTTGAACCGGAAGCCAATAGTCTGATCAATGACCATTAAACAGTACTCACTTCGTAGCAGATTACTAATAACGGCAACGCTAGTGCTATTCATATTTCTGAGTCTCATGGGGCTAGTGCTTGATCGGGCGTTTAAAGGCAGCACAGAACAAGCAGTGGCCGAACGTTTGTTGATTCAAATTTATGGTTTGTTGTCGGTAACTGATTTGAATGAAGCTGAACTGCAGTTACCTGAGGCGCTTCAGGAGCCAAGGTTTAATCATCCCGGTTCTGGTCTTTACGGGCTTGTCTACGATGAAGCAGGTCGAGAGATATGGCAGAGTCCTTCTGCCATAGATCTAACATTTGACGCTTCGGAACAACACGGTTTAATTCATGACCTTCGTCCCGGGGTTGATCGTTTTGGCCGCGTCACCAGTACACGTGGTGAAGTCTATTTTTTTAGTAGCTACCGGGTGCTCTGGCAAATCAGCAGTGAAATCCAAAACCCGTACACGTTTGTAGTTGTCGAAACGATGGTGCCATTCAGAAGTGAAATTAATGAGTTTCGCAACAGCTTGTGGGGTTGGTTGCTTGGCATGATGGTGATTTTGATTCTGCTACAGGCAGTAGTCATGAACTGGGGTTTGTCGCCGCTCAAGCAGGTTGCGAATGACCTCAAGTCGATTGAGGACGGTGAGCGCGAAACACTTGATGGTGACTATCCTGCGGAGATCGAAGGTGTTACCCGAAACCTAAACCTGTTGCTGGCGACAGAACGCCAACAGCGCGAAAAATACAGAACCACACTGGCGGACCTAGCCCACAGCCTTAAAACCCCGCTTGCTATTCTCAGTGGGCTTTCGAGAGACGTGCCGTTAAAAAAAGAAATTGATGAGCAGATTGACAGAATGAATCAGATTGTCGCTTATCAACTCGAGCGTGCCGTTGTGCGATCATCTGGCTTGATCAAGAATGCGATAGCCGTCAAACCTGTCGTACAGAAGCTGGTAGATGCCATGAACAAAGTCTATGCCAACAAACAAGTGGTGATCTCTACAGATGTAACAGAACAGAATTTTTTTGGTGATGAGCGTGACCTGATGGAGTTACTGGGTAACCTGATCGACAATGCCTGTAAGTATGGTAGCGGCCAGGTTTTGCTGAAAGTGAGCCGGAATGCGTCTACTCAGCAACTACTGTTTGAAGTGGATGATAACGGAATAGGCATTCCGAAAGAGAAACGTGACGGAGTCTTGTCCCGGGGTATGCGCCTTGATTCTCAAGAAGCGGGGCAGGGAATCGGTCTGGCTGTTGTGGTTGAAATTGTCGCCAGATACAACGGTGATATCAAAATTAGCGATGCCGAGTTAGGAGGGGCACGAATATTAGTGTCTTTTCCTACTTAGTCGCCTAAATCATCACAGTTACTGACAGCTTAGCCAAGAAATAGGCCCGCATGTGCTTTGCCGGCCTTAAAAGCGAATCTGTGTTGAAAATAACGTATCTAACCCATATCATCCCCAGCTTCTATGGGCTTTAGCCCGATATTAAACATTATGTCTTTCAAAGACGGTTGAACCGACATCTATTGAGGTAAAGGTATGGATTTTTCTCTCTCAGAAGAACAAACAATGCTGCAAGACAGCGTGCAACGATTTGTTCAAAACGACTATTCATTCGATCAGCGTCAGAAAACGGTAAAAGAGGGTGAAGGGTTTAGCAGGGAAGTCTGGCAAAACTTTGCAGAATTAGGTTGGTTGGCCTTACCGTTCTCGGAAGAGGTTGGTGGTATCGGTGGTGGTCCCATTGAAACCATGATTCTTATGGAAGAATTTGGCAAAGGACTCGTCGTAGAGCCTTATCTCTCGACGATATTACTGGTTGGCAAGGCGTTGGAAGAAGCGGGCACTTCTGTTCACAAAGAGGGGCTGCTCGGTGAGATCAGTGCCGGCAGTAAATTAGGTGCGCTGGCTTTTGTTGAGCCACAGGCGCGGTTTAGTCTGAACGACTGCACGACAACTGCAACGAAAACAGATGCCGGCTATGAAATTAATGGCTTTAAAGGCGTCGTGTTAGGTGGACCCTCAGCGGATGTGTTGGTTGTGGTAGCGCGCACTTCGGGCGAGCAAAAAGATGACGCTGGCCTCACACTATTTCTGGTAGATGCGAACGCATCCGGCGTGAGCCGACGAAACTACCCAACCGTAGACGGTCTGCGTGCTTCTGAGATCACATTTGAACAAGTTTTTGTTAACGAGGGTGATGTACTTGGCGAAGTTGATGGCGGTTTATCGGTGCTTGAGAAAGTGATCGACCAAGCAATTCTTGCTGTTGGTGCAGAAGCCGTCGGAGCGATGGAGGTGCTGTACAAAACAACTGTTGAATATTGCAAAACTCGCGAGCAGTTTGGTCAACCGATCGGTAAGTTTCAGGTGCTTCAGCACAAGATGGTTGATATGTTTATGGAACATGAACAAACCAAATCATTGGTATACATGGCGGCGCTCCGTCTCGATAGCGAATACGACGTGATGGCAAGAAAAGCGGTATCTGCATTGAAAGTGCAGGTCGGCAAAGGCGGCACATTGGTTGGTCAAGGCGCAGTGCAGCTGCACGGTGGTATGGGTATGACCGATGAACTCAATGTCGGTCACTATTTCAAACGACTGACCACGATTGATGCGCTGTTCGGTAACACTGATCACCATCTCAAAAAATACAGCAAGGTAGCCTAAGCACCCTGCGTTAACCGGAATAAAACAATGAGTGATGCACCCGAGTGGTTTTGGCAGGCTGTAGATCAAAAACCTGCCTCTGGTACAGTCGAAGTTGAAGACAGCGACATTAATTACCTCACCTGGGGTATCGATGCCGACGCCGATGAGCCGAATACGAAACCCGGCATTCTCTTTGTTCACGGCCACAATGCGCATGCCCATTGGTGGGATTTTATTGCCCCTGCATTTCTAGACAAATATCAGGTTGCGGCGGTTGACCTCTCTGGTATGGGTGACAGCGATCACCGGGATGAGTACCAACGAGAAACCTGGGCGAAAGAAATTCTCGCCGTTGCTGACGAAACAAAATTGCCCAAAAACACTGTCGTAGTCGCGCACAGCTTTGGCGGCCTAATGGCGCTTCGCGCCTGCAACGTATCGCCAGATAGGTTCTCTGGACTGGTGCTTGTTGACACTGGTGTTCGTTCACCAGAAGAAGAGGAAGCGCGAGACAAGGACAAGCAAGTCCCACGGCTTGCCCGCCCAAAGGTTTATCCTACCCAGGAAGTGGCGATGTCCCGATTTAGATTGCAGCCTCCCCAGCAGTGTGAAAATCAGTATATTGTTAGCCACATCGCCCGGAACTCTGTCGAATACGACGATGAAGGTTGGGTGTGGAAGTTTGACGAAGAACTGAATATGCGTGTTAAACCCATCGAGGGTTTAAAAGAAGACCTGATGGGTCTTGGCATCAATGTTGCCCTGATTTATGGCGAGCTAAGCGAGTCTTTTTCTGCCCAAAGTGCAGAACATATGAAATCACTCAAGCCTGAGCTTGAAGTGATTGAGATGAAAGACGCGCAACATCATCTCTTTTTGGATCAACCGCTCGATTTTATTAGCAAACTGAGTGGCGTGCTTGATCGTTGGGGTAGTTGAGAGATCAGTTCGCCCAATTAGTTAATGCTGCCAGCTAAAAAGCGATTAGGTCTACATTATTATTGTCCCAATCCTAAAACTTGTCGTATCAATTCAAACTGACCGCATTAACAATGATGGAACTATCGATGACAGGGAAGAGAGATTTCCAATAGGACAGTTCTTGAATCAAGGGATTCTTTAATGCGACGATTGGACAACGAGCCGGTTTTTTCGTTCTTCTGTCACCTAACGGACAGGTGAATTCCTAATATTTCTGTTTTACTTCATTGAATGCAGCTGCACTGGATGCAATGGTCAATGACCAAACACTCACTCGTGGCTTCTATTTTTGTGCTTTGAAAAATAGTCTATCAAATTGGAAATACAAATTTAGGACGTGGTGAACATGTTGAAAAAAGTGTTGATCGGCGCCGGTGCGTTGGTGGTGCTGGTAGTCTTGGCCCTGCCGACCATCGTTCATCGTCTGGGCATACATCCAGTTTACGAAGACGCACGAGACTTCAGCTTACCTGGCAAGCGGGCACTGCTGATTACTACCAGTCACGCTGTGCTGAATGCCCCTGGAGAAACAACCGCTCGTCCCACTGGCGTGATGGCGTCTGAATTTACCATTGCCTATTACCAGTTCCTTGATGCTGGAATGGACGCGGAAATCGCGAGTATCAAGGGTGGGTAGGTACCCATAGCTCGCGGTACATTAAACAGGGTTATTAGGTCACCCGAAGACGATCGCTTCCTTGAGGATCCTGTGGCCCAGGCGAAAGCTGAACATTCGTTGAAAATCGATGACCTGGACTTTGCCCGCTATGACGTAGTGTGGATTGCCGGGGGTTGGGGTGCCGCCTACGATCTAGGTTATTCCGATGTCCTGGGGCAGAAGGTCAGCGAAGCCTATTACTCAGAGAAAGCAACCATATTCGGCTCTGTTTGTCATGGTGTTCTGGGTTTTATTCGGGCGCGAGATCGCGATGGCAAGCTGCTGATTGCCGGTCGCAAGATGACAGGTGTCAGCGACAAGCAAGTGAAGGAACTGGGCATAGAGGTAACTCCCATGCACCCAGAGACCGAGTTGCGCAAGGCAGGAGCCATCTATTCCAAGCAGGAAAGGTTCAGAGATTTTTTTGCTACTATCACGATGGTGGACGACGAAAAGCGTTTTGTCACCGGACAGAACCAGAACTCCAGCCATGAAACCGCCCATAAAATAATGGCCATCCTGGACCAAACTGCGATACCACTTTAGACATAATTTCTCCTGAATATGTCGGTTCTTCCAAAAACTGGACACCAGTCATTCACTATTGAGCGCAAGGATATGTCGCGTAGTAAAAAATGGCTTTCTTACAATCTCGGAAAGTAGTTTAACCGGCCTGCGAAGCTCGACTGGAATGCGGGCATGATCGAAATGTCTGAGTGTCGACCTGTGGTGTATACAACTTACGATGGCTCCGGAATGGAAAACTCTGGTAGGCGACGTTGTAATTCTGTCTAACAATTCGAGAATTTTCGAGTCGGGGTTAATCTCTACTAAACCACTGTCAAACTGTGAGCTATCACCAGCATTAATAAGGTGCGCGTCGTACTCGTCTTGGTTATTTACCGAGATAGTCAGCTAGGTGACAGTGAGGCCAAATTTTTTCTGGCAAACTGTGCGCCTTCTTAAACCGGACGGCTTCACTATGATAAGAACAAAACTATTAATTTCCGGCTTCGCCCTGTCTGTATGTGGGAGTGGTACTATGGCCGAGAATCTCAAGCTCGAAGAAATAACTGTTACGGCCCAAAAACGCGAACAGAGTCTGCAGGAGGTTCCTGTTGCCGTTACCGCGCTGACTACAGAAGCTATCGAAGCAATGGGTATCGTGAGCATGGACGAACTAACCCAGTCATCAGCCTCTCTAACCCATGGGCAAGGTCCTACTCCGAATAGTGGCGCCTTCAGAGTGCGCGGCATTGGCACTAGTGTCGTCAGTGTAGGCCTTGAATCTAGTGTCGCGATGGTCATTGATGAAGTGGCCCAGGCGCAACCAGGTCAAGCCCTGACCAACCTCGTCGACATTGAGCGAATAGAGATTCTCAACGGGCCCCAATCGACACTATTTGGTAAAAATGCCTCCGCCGGTGTGCTCAATGTCATCACTAAATCGCCCACCGAGGAGTTCGAAGGCTTTGTTCATGCCACGCTTGCCGATGATGGCGAACGAAAAGTCTCGGGCGTGATTAGCGGACCGGTGACTGAGTCTCTGAGATACAGGGTCGCCGGTTACAAAAGGAGTTATGATGGCTGGGCGGAAAACCTCTTTACTGGGGCAGATATTAATGGGGCGGAGGCACAAGGCATAAGGGGGAAACTCGCCTGGCAGGTCACCGATAAGCTGGATTTTCTCTTTACGGGGCATCACTACGAGGACGATAACAATTGTTGCAGCCTGTCGCATCGTGAGCTGGACCCAGCGGCACGACTGTTTGGTATTGCTCCCGTAATCGAAACAAACCCGCAAACTTTGATCAGGCAGGGGGAAGACAATGCCGACCCCGAAATCGACGCTGAACCCAGATCCCTGTCCGTGGACAAAGGTAAGAGCCTTCAGATCAACTGGTCCATCGGAGGGTTCGAGCTGACGTCAATTTCGTCCTTTAACAATTGGGAGAACAACACGCGGAATGATTTAGACTTCTCCCCAGATTCCTTATTATTCCGATTACTCAATCCGACCGGACCAGGTGCTGGTACAAATGCCCCCCCCTTACCGATTCCCCCCTTACCGATTCCTGCCAACATTCCGATTGATACACTTTTTGGCGGGGTCGTTTCGAACTCGAAGATCGATAGCAATTTCGTTACCCAGGAATTACGCCTTAGCTCACCGGTAGGCAATCGCTTTGACTATTTAGTCGGGCTTTACTATGCAGATGCAGACACTGATCTGCAGTCAGAGAGAAACTTCAGACCGGCTGCCTATGTCGCTAACTCCAGTACGGAGAGCAAGGCGGTCTTTGGGCAGCTCACCTGGCAACTTCGTGAGGCCACCCAGCTAACACTGGGTGGTAGATACAACCACGAGGAAATTTCAGTCGACTACAGTAATCTGCAGGCCGGTGAGAGATACAAAGCCCAGGACTCTGAAGATCGCTGGCTGGGTAAATTTTCACTGCAACATTTCGTAGACGAAGACACCATGTTGTTTGCGTCCGCTGCCAACGGCTACAAAGGTAAAGGTTATGATATTTCGCCATCGTTTAATCAGCGAACAGCCGACAATCCGGTCGGGTCTGAGGATTCCAGGTCCTTTGAGATAGGCGTAAAGAGCAACCTGTTCGACCAAAGGCTGCAATTAGATGTGATCGGGTTCTATACCAAATACGACGATTATCAGGCCCAGAACTCGGAGGTGATCGATGAAGAAGTGGTTCTAATCGCTACCAACGTGGGTCAATTGGAAACCAAGGGGCTAGAGATCAATACCAACTTTCTAGTTGGGCAAGGTCTCATGTTTAACAGCAGTATCGCCTGGGTCGACGCTGTCGTAGATGACTATCCCAACGCCGATTGTTACCGCGACCAGACCGTGGCGCAGGGTTGTGTACCGATTGAGCCTGGCTCCGATAGCTTCGTACAAGACCTAGCAGGTAAACCTCTAAACAACTCGCCTGAATGGAAGATTACAGTAGGCGCACGGTACTTCGAGAGACTAGAAAGCATGCCTTTCGATGGTTTCGTCAACGTCAATTACCAGTGGCAGGATGAGGTTAACTTCGATTTGAATCAGGATCCAGGTGCTGTGCAGGACAGCTACGGCACGCTGAATATAAGCGCCGGCATCCGTGAACGTTCCCGTGGCCAATACCAGATGACGTTCTTTGTTAACAACGTGTTTGATCAGGATTATGCGGCTGCGATTATTGATCTGTCTGAACTTTACCTAGGCGATACCGCCTACATTCAACTGGTGCCGCGAAATGCTCAGCGGTACGCAGGATTTCGCTTGCAATACTCATTTTGATTCGATTAACAAAAAGAGAGAGGAAGGGCTGAACCTCTCATCTATTTTGCGTCAGATATACATTACGCCCCTCGATGATCGTCGCAACCCCTACGGCGGTCACAGGTGCTTTCTCGACCATCGGAAATTACGTAAAAGCCGAAACTTCGCATATGGGTACCTTTTCGTGTACTCACAGAGCAAACTAGACATTGCCATCATAGCCAAATGAATAGGCCTTTAGTTTCGGGCTCTCTTTTTCTTCTACCGGTTTCTGCGAAACAGCGTCTTTACGCATTTTGATGTTGAGAGGGCGGCCGCCTCTAGAAGACACGCCATGAAAACGCGTGAGGTTGACCTGTGGTTTTGGTGCGGCCGGCTTAGAACCAACATCGTTAGCTCACCCCTATCAATACCATTGGACTGAGCACGACATAGGACTGGGCGCCCCCGCTGTTCCGTCGTCGT
>CAXRCG010000024.1:0-23129 GCA_964228885.1 Pseudomonadales bacterium
TTAAAAGAGCCCCCAAGTAAGCACTCTAGCTTGGCGGTTTAAAATCAATAGGCATAGTAAAGTCGTTATATGCGAATACCATTAATTAGTGTCCTTTTCGTCTTTGTTTCTGTTTCCCTGTGGTGGGCCTCAAACCTTAAGCTATCTTCATTTTTCGACGTTTTATCAATTATGCTGGTTGTCATTTTCGTCAGCAGCGGCATCCTGTTTCTCGTCCGATATAGCGACACGCACTGGTCTGAAGCACTTTGGTGTTTAGGCATCCCGGCAGGTTTGATAGGCACAACGATTGGCCTGACAAGCATGTCCGATTACAGTGAGCCTAAGACACTTAATGCCGCGTGGCCCTACTTAATAATCGTCACATTGTACGGCGCTTTTTTTTCTACCATCGGTTACTTTTCCCTTGCTGGCAAAGCCGATGCAAAATCTGTTCATAAAAAGCCGAACCTCTTTCATTTTATTTTTTTAGTGTTATTGCCAATTGGCGCCGTGCTCGTTTTCCTCGCCTTCCGCTCCTCGACTGCTTTCATTTCGGTTCAGGCTTTAGCTATTTTTTCAACACTGTTTGCCCTTGCGACCCTGCTTAAGAAGAAAATTTCTCTTCGAGACATTGCTGAGATTGGATTATTTGGTTCAATCCTTTGCTTAGTTCTCGCGCTTATCGTCTGGTACTCCACCGAAATTAATTCGACAAATTTTGCGCTCATAGGTCTTCTATATGGTCTTCTTATTTACATGCTGAGTTACATTGCGTCTCCGCTTTTTAGCAAAACGCCGGAAAACACGCTAGATGTGGGTAGAGGGAACTGGCATTGGATAGAAATTACCTCGTTTATGCTATTTATGCTGTTTGCGCCTGAAACCATTAGAGAGGGGCTTGTTAACGAGAGTGAGTATGAGATTCAAAATAAAGAAAGGATGGTGCTAGTAGAGAGAATAAAGATCCTAGAAAACAAATTAGAAGTTTTAGAAAAAGATTAAACGGTTCAAGAGAGTGCTGTGCACCTACCTTTCTTTATTAAAACTTCCTTGTCTCACCAACTTTCACTATCCACGCGGCGCTGCCGCCAAGTGCGGAGGATTTAGCCGCCTCTAGAAAGCGCTTCGGAGGCTCTGCGAGCGGTTCGTCCGACAGATCAAATGTCCCATAGTGGATAGCGATAGCCTTCTTTGCCTGCAAGTCTAAGGCTGCCGCTATTGCTTCTTCCGGATTCATATGGGATTCACGCATCATTGCGACTGGCTCATAAGCACCGATCGGCACAGCGACGAGGTCAAAGGGTCCCAACTTATTACCAATATCCTCAAACCCAGGAAAGTATCCTGTGTCGCCTGAAAAATAAAACCGCTTTTCCGCCCCAGTGATCGCCCAGGAGGACCATAATGACTTGTTGTCATCATTGATGCTACGCTTGCTCCAATGCCTCGCTGGGAGGCAATGAATTACGATGCTTCCGAAATTAACCGTCTGCCCCCAGTCCAGCTCGTGCACATCGGTGATATCTGCCTTACGCAATAGATCGCCATTACCCAGCGGGACGTAAAACTTTGTGTTCGCGTCGCGTTTTGCTAGTTTCTTCAGCGTTGGCAGGTCAAGATGATCATAATGATTGTGGGAGATCACCACGAAATCAATAGGCGGCAAGTCTGCTATTGCAATGCCAGGTTTAACGAAGCGTTTTGGGCCGAGTAATGGCACAGGACTGGGGCGATTCGACCAGGTCGGGTCCGTCAGAAACGTGACATCATCCATTTGCACCAAGAGCGTCGCGTGCCCTATCCAAGTGACAGTCGGAACCCCTTGTTGGGCATTCTCCCTAAGAAACACACCGTCATTAGCGATACGCTCTGGCGCATCAGTGCCAGCACGAAAATATGTGCCCATGCGTCTCAACATGAAGGGCAAACGCACCTCCAGTGACCCATGAACCAGTTCGTCACCGGGATTCGTGAAACGGCCTTCTTCATCTCGTGGTGCGCCATCGAACGAAGGTGCTGATAAATCAGCAAGCACCAGCGCGATATTTGCCAATGTTAATAAAACACCAACGTATAACCCCTTCCGTAAATACTTTTGTAACAGCTTCGACATTTTGACTGCTTCGCAACTTTATTCAGGTTTTGATTCGGCGAGATGACAGCGCACATGAAGAGTACGTTGACCTTCTGCTTCGGGATGACTTGTCGTAAGATATTTTGAGGTATGTCATATAACATTCATCGCAACCACGATATGACTGCTAAGACTATCGGAAATGTTGCTTGCCTAGGCAGCGAATACTTTACGTTTGGGCGACCAAAAAAACGAACAATACCAAAATCGAACTACATTTGATTATAACTAGAATAAGCGGCAGATTAATCCGCTTATTAAACGCATTTTCCGTGCTAAAAGAATTAACCCTGACGAGGACAAACTTATGAAATTCATCACATTTATTGCTATAGCCGCTATTTCTTTTTCGGCCTACGCAGACCATCACGTTCCAGGGTCGGTAGGAGAAGGAGCATTTGTAGCGCTGATGGTAAAAGCAAAAGACCCTGACGCTTATATCAGTATGCTTAAGGCTAATGCTGCGCCATTTGAGGCACTCGGCTCTTCTATGGCAGGCGCATGTGTCACTAAAACCGGAGCAGACTATCCGGGCCAGATGTTTATTTGGAACGCCTTTGATTCCTTAGAGCAGGCCATGGCATCGACTGACAAATATGATCCGATGAAAGCAACGCCAGAATTGACAGCCATCCGGGAAGTACAATACAACGTGATGTTTAAACCGCTGAAACCATTTGACCTGCAGCCCAACTCAGAGCGTCTGTGGAGACTAGAGATTTCTCCCAAAAATCTAAGACCTTTTGTTGACAAGATTACGGAGCTTGAAGATGCGCTTAGAACAGCGGGGCACAAAGTAAACCTCGGGGTTTTTCAACCCATCGGGGGTGGCTTACATGAAACAATACACCTGAGAGCGGTAAGTCCAACTTACGGTGCTTCCGGGAAGATATTAGACGACGCATTTTCCGGTGCAGAATGGATGAGTATTTGGTCTGAAGCGACTGCATTAGTCGATCATGTGGTGTCTGATAATTTTGAACACTGTCAGCTCATTTTTGAGCGGAAGTAACAGCGCTATTTAATTGGCGTCTGACTAGCCTTAGATATAGGCATAAAAAGTATCAACAACACTCCAGCAACAAAGTCCTCCTGACGAGGGCTTTGTTGAGGCATTTTTAAAAAAGTCGATGACAGCGCTGCTTAGGCATTGACCCTCTCGTTCCCACGCGCTGTTAATGCCGTCTTTTTGATTCCATCAACCAGAAAAGCGACGCTGCGACATCACGCAAAAACACGCGATACGTTGTTTATCTTTCTGACTATCAGCAATCACGATATACGGTTAGTCTGGGGAGAGCGCTGACTACCGTGCCCATACTCATTGAAATAGTCAGTTTTTACGCGTAGTTAAGCTACTCGGAAGCCTAACTCCTCAGATAAAGCCTAATTGAGCTTCGCGAACAAAAAGCTTCTCTTTTTAAGCGACCTGATCGCCGCGTGACTAGCTTACGCTGCCAATCGCCCCAACCGACTAAATTGCTCATATTTGTTATCCACGCGTGTATAGTAAGGTTTTCAGCGCATATGGCCCCGTTGAGAACCAGCTCTATGAGACCGTTCAACACTTTTACCTACTGCTTTATTACCTGCTGTCTACTTTCCTGCGCAAAGCAACCAGAACTGAAAGAACATAATAACCCCGACAACTACACGTTGGTTCCTGACATCCTTTGGGCGTCACCCAATGAATTTGATCTGACAATGGACATTTACACGCCGAGAACAGGTAAAGAAGCTTATCCGGTGATCATCATGTTCCACGGCGGCGGTTGGCTGATGAATAATAAGTCGATCATGGATCAATCAGCGGCCTATCTCGCAACAAATTCGGACTACGTGATTTGCAACGTCAACTACAGATTACTTTCAGACAAGAATAATTCGATCACGATGGACGCAATCGTTAACGATGCCTTTGGCGCAGTACTTTGGGTTAAAGAACATATTCCTGCGTATCGCGGTGATCCTGCTCGAGTCGCAGTGACAGGCGACAGCGCTGGAGGACACCTGGCGGCGATGATCGTAAACAGTGGCAGGCAATTAAGCATCGAACCCTTTTCGCCTGAGTCATTAAATTTTACGCCGACTTATATACCAGAAACGCAATCTCTTGAGGAAATACGCATAGGCGACGGGTTAGCCGTACAGGCAGCGATACTCAACTACCCCTTTGAATTCTATCAAGCGGCGCTCGATGGATTTGAAAAAAAATTCAACCCAATATGGTGGTTTCAGGGAGCAATGGGCAGAGGTTTCTTCGGCGATGAATTCAACGTCGACGAGGACCCAGCGGTTTATATGGCATTGTCTGCATTGAAATCCATACCACATGCAGCGAAGAGACATCTGCCACCCCAATTACTCACGGTCGGCAGCAATGACCCGATAGTATCACCCGCGTCAGTAAAGGTTTATGTGAAAGCCCTAGAAGCTGCGGGTCAGCCAGCGCAATACTGGGAGTATCATGATAAATCGCATGCGTTTTTGGACTCTGGATCGAACAGATTGCTTCGAACCGGTTTCGCGCAAGATGCACCACCTGCACTTGACGTCATGATTCAATTCCTCGACGACATATTTTATCCTTAGCCAAATCGGTGTTTCGCAACGCGCCTTGCAAAAGGAGAATTTTTGGAAAAAGCAGTGTTAAGTCGCTAGGCAAAAGTAAACGTAAAATCTACAGTTTTCGACCCACACTATTGACCAAACACTATTAACAAAACGAGGTTGGCGGTTACGACAAGTTCGGGCGAGCCGCGCTCTTTCCTTACTATTCGCCCGGTAACGATCCCACGCTATTTAACCGCTTTTAACACTTCCCTTACCAAATCCCAAAAATCAAACCCTTTAGAACTGAAGTCTAGACCCCGCCGGACGATCACTAGGTCGTGCGTCGGAACGACAATGACAAACTGGCCGCGTGTCCCTGCAGTTGCGTAGGCAGACGCGGGCACATCCTTACGATGGTCGGAAACGAGCCACCATTGCCCGCCATAAAAGCCTCCCAGTTTTACCGTGGCAGGTGACGGCGTTCGAACAAAGTTGATCCAGTCTTCTGAAATAATTCTTTCGCCCTGCCAGGTTCCACCCTGCGCATACAGCAAGCCAAAACGCGCGAGATCGCGCGTATTTGTGTAAACCTGTGAACTCAACACAAAGTCCCCGAACCGATCGGCACCGATTAAAGTACTCCTCATACCAATCTTGTCAAGCAGCGCGCGTTGCGGAAAACTGAGATAAGCCTCACCCCCACCCAACGCTTGTTTCATCGCATAAACGGCAAGCAACGTGTCAAAATTTTCGTAATCCCAGTAGGTTCCAGGCTCACGAACCAAACCACGATCCCGCATGCCTTCGGTAGATGAGGCTCCCGCCCAGTAAGACAAGCTAGAACCAGTGGTGTATTCACGATTAACACGGTCTACAGGATACAAGCCGCTTGACATGTGCATCACGTGACGCAGGGTGATAGCGTTTCTCGGATCCGCCTCTGGCGTCTTTAAAGCGGGCAACCACTCAATGCCTAGCGGTTCATCCAACTTCAGCCTCCCGTCGTCAACTAAAATGCCAATGAGTGTCGCTGCTATACTTTTCGCTGTTGACCATGTTCGCGTGCGAGTATGTCGATCGAACCCGGGTGCATATCGTTCATGAATCACCTGTCCCTTGTACAAAACCATCAAACCAGTGGTCACTTCTTCCGGTATAGGTCGGTCAAACGTCCAATCAGAAGCTGCCTGAAGGGCCTGCGCATCGATCGCATCGGGTAACGGTTCATCGTTAATCAGATCACCCGACGGCCAAGCAATGGTGTCTGGATCTACCGGCTCCTTTTTCTCCCGTCGCATAGGCAGCGCATCGATATCGTTAGGACCCTGACCTGGCGACATCACTACACAACCAATACCGGCCCGAAATACGGCACTCACGCGTGGACCGGCTCGACCACCTCCAACGGAAACCTGCTTTAAGTCAGAATTGATCAAGTAATCGCCGCCTTCCGATGTGCCGACGATACCGCCAAACCGTTCACCCGCCAAATAAACCAATTCCTGATCAAAAACATCGACCAATGCTCGGTGAGACGTATATAAACCATTACACATCAGTACCGCTTGAAGACCATTGCGTACCAATAGACGATTAGATGCAAAATAGTCAAAAGCTGCACTGGTTGCCGCCGACCCGGTGAGCAGCATAGCGATTAGTAACCAACGGGATAACCTATTCATGTGACAAACCGACTTCCTCAAAACGAGCCTCACTGACAGCACAAGCCCAGCGCTTTTTAGTTGCGTAGGTTCAACTCAGGCTTTGTCCTCAGGCAAGATCAGCCTCATGCTGGTATATGGCTTACATATGCTAACTTGGGCTGTTGCCCTCGGCAATCATCTGGATTACTTTCTTATTATTACAGCGTGACTGAATTCTACAGGATTATTCGGTGCGCTCCAGCGTCTTTGGCGCTTCGAACACCGACGCCGAGCTGCCTAAAGTAGGGTCTATCGAAGGTTCGACTTATCACCAGAGTTTGTTGCCTAATATGCGTCTTGTCGCGGACTGGCCGTTAAATGCAACTAACCTGTCGATAGACTAAGCATTTAAGAATTAGCAGGAAGCACGCCAAAAATCAGCTGCTCTTTCTGCTTTGCTTCTCTGTGCGTACCAAGCATACGATCCCAACAAGCGAGGTAAGTCCCAAGATTAACGTGCCCGTGACTGACACTATGATGCAATTGATGCTGGGCGGGACTGATGATCCATTTTTCTACGTAGCCAAAACTAAGCCAAATGTGTGAATGTCTGAGATTAGCTCCGGCAGCGTTGAAAATAAAACCTAACAAATCAACGCCAAGCACATGGAAGGTGCTTAACTCACGTCCAAACATCCAAATGAAGAACCCGCTGACCAACCCGAACACTAATGAGCCTCTAAAAAAATATAATACCGCTTCGAGTGGATGAACCCGGAAAAGTGTTAGAGGAGTCAACGTTGTTGCACTATGGTGCACTCGATGCAGTTTCCAAAGTACCGGGACACGGTGCATCAAATAGTGCAATCCAAACCGACTGCCGTCTTCAGCCACTAAAAAAGTCATAGCGTAAAGTGTTGCAATCATAAACCAAGGTAGTGGAAGGACTGGCGCGTCACCCAGTTCAGATTGCAGAAATCGGCCAGTTTCTAGGGTAAACCAAAGGTGGCTACCGATTATCGGCAACAACACTAGGACCCGGACCGCGTTATTCAGAAACATATAACCAACATCAATGGCGCAGGTTCGCTGTAACCAATATGCAGGGTTAAGCAACCTGCGCAATTGTTCAGGAAAGTTGAAACGCTTCGCTTCTAGGCTCAGCACCAAAGACGCAAGCAATAGCGCGCTCAGGAGACAAACCCAATAAAGACGCTTCGCTGGATCGCCTATGAAGAATAATGGTGCGAGCAACTCGCCAATCATTTCAATGTTCAAAATATATACTTTATGCTCCCCATCACGCTGCGGGTCCGATTAGGCCTCGCGCCGTAAGGGCGATGTGATACGATCGCTGACTCGTCCAATACATTTTTTATTCTGACTTGTGCCTCCCAATGATCGTCTATCACCCAAACCCCAGAGACATCAACTGCCGTGAAAGCATCGGCGTGAAGTCCGGAATCTATTTCCCCTTTACCGGCCTCTTCTCTCATTTGGCTTTGAGCGTTGACGGAGGTCCAGACTCGCCATCTGTCAGCAACTAATCCAAACTGAAGTTGGCCACGATGTTCTGGCAAGTACGGTAACTGGTCGCCTTTCCTGACCAAACCCCATTGTGAAAATTGCGAGAAGAAAGATTCCTGAAAAGCCGACTCGGTGTAAGTGTAAACAAGCGAAACCTCTAGCGCTAAACCTTCGTTGACTGCGAAAGAACGCGAGCCAGTTAGTTCTGCGCCAGCTATTTCCACACTACCGCCGTTAAACTCTTGCCCCGGATTGCATCCAGCATCACTCACCCGACAACGCCCGAGCAGGTTACCGTAGTTACTAAAAAAACCGATTACTTCTAACCGACCCATATCTCCATCGTATCTGGCTCCATACTCATAGTTCGTTGTCTCTTCTGGTTCAGCACCAGAACCAGGCGCCGCTGGAGAAAATCCTTCGTAGACCCCTGCCAAAAGACCGATTGAGTCCGTCACTTGCCAGTGGAGGCCAGCTCCCAGCGTCATCGAATCCTGGTCATTGTTCGTTTCGAGCACTGCAAGTTTATCCTGAAGTTCACCCTGTATATCTTCGAACCTACCTCCCAGATTAAACGTCAGACTACCAATCATAATTTCGTCTTCAACAAACAAACTCCAAGCTTCGGTTTCCGCATGATTAAGCACTTTTGGATCGCGTATTTTGTCATCCGAGTTCATTATACCGTCTGCCATAAGGTATCCAGCCAGTCGGTGCTCTCGGTCTACTTCATCAAAATGATAGCGCAAACCAGAACTGAGCTGATGATCTAACGCGCCAGTCTCAAACTCATAATGTGCAGTGACCTGCACGCCACTTGACGTGAAGCTTCGATCGTTATTAGTCACGTCCAACGTGTCCGCATCAGTTTCAGCTGAATTACGTTCGCCTTTAATTAACTGGTACTGACTGACAAACAGCTCGGGGTTAGCAAGCACAGATTGCAGCGCGGGACCTTCGATGAAGCCATCTAACTTATTCCACTCCCGGTTAAACTGGTGCCAATATGCTTTAGTATTGATTCGCAGCGCATCATTCCATTGGACACCATGAATTAAATGAAGGGTTGTATGATCTGATTTAAATTTCGCTAGCTGAGAGGCGCGATAACGCCGGGTTGGATCAGCATCAAAATCCTCATCGCTTAGCCCCAGGTAAGTTTCGTCGGCATCCTCATTAGCCCAACCAGCCTTTAGCGAGAGTACATGATCTCTCTTTCCGCTAAATTCTCTTTGCACCTTAAGGTTAACTTCGTTTTTGACAAAACCGGTGCCACCACCGCCGTCTAACGACTTAAATCCATCTGTTCCTAAAGTAGCGAAATCGAGCGAGAAATCGGTATCTTTTAACTGATCACTGTAGATGCCCTGCACTTGATAGAACGCGTCGGATCCCAAACCAATATCAATTTCTGCGAATCTGGAGGACCGCACGTCGGCCGTGACAAGATTAACCGCACCACCCACAGTATGCGGCCCATGCCTAATAGCACTGGGTCCCTTCAACACCTCGACCGCCTGCATGCGACTGATGTTGGGCACGTAGTATGCGGCTGGCGCCGAATAGGGAGCAGGGGTAATAAGAATTCCATCCTCCATGATAGTGATCTTTTGACTTCGCTCAGCCACGGCACCGCGAATACCAATATTCGGCCTCAGCCCGTACCCATCTTCTTCCCTGACGTAAACACCGGGAACGCTCGACAACACTTGGTGCAAGTCGATGTAATCAAATCGTTCAAGCTGTTCCAGATCGATCGCCATGCCGGAACCAGGCACCGCAGAAACATCGGCCATCGAACCAACAACGACGACCTCGGCTAGATCATTGCTTGCTCCGCTCGTGTTACACGTTTGAAAAACAGAAAGGAAAAGTAAGAAACTCGTAAATTTTTTAATCATTGTCAGACTGCGCGCTATCAGGAATCATGACTCCAACGATTGTGACGAAATCAATCTTCAAGTCATCAGTGATGCGCTTTATGGAACCAGCTAGCCGACAGACATTAAGCTGGTTCGGTTGATCGGGGGCCGCAGAGGCATTGGTACATGCCGTTTCGTCAGCGACCGTTTGGATAGAGGCAACCTCAGCATTGATACTAGTATCAGCGGCATCAATCACCTCGAGCGTTGCCAGAATGTTGTCCAAAAATCTTTCTGAGACGTCCGGAAAGCCCTCGTTATCGATATAGTCATCAAAACCAAGGCCGTCAGCACCAGTAAAAATATTTCTAAAAGAGAGAAGGTTTACGCGAATGTTTTGGTAAGAGTTTTCAGCGTAGGGTGATTCCACCAACCGAGGACAGGTCAACGCGGAACACTCAGCGCTGAGGCCTGTTGGCAACATAATCTTCTGATCCTTCGTTAGTTTGTCGAGCGCGAATATACCATCCGTAATAAGTTGCAGGCTGTCACCCGCATTATCTTGGTTTATGAACTCCGCTCTGTAATCTTGCCAGTTCGACTCAATACTGGAGGCTGCATCAGCAACGTCACTCACGATCCTCGTCGCTAGCTCACACCTTTTTAGCCGTCGCTCTGGGTCTGAGCGATTATTCCATGACTGAGTCTCAGGCACCTGAGACGCACAGGTATGATCTAGGGTCGAATTAAACAGCAGATACTCAATAGCACCCATGCCGCGCTGATTAAGGGATCGCGACGCGATATCAAAATCATCTTCTTCCGCTAATACAACAGACTGATCGACTCCGCAGGTACTTAGCGGTCCAGCGGCATAAGAATGAAGGCGATTTCTGAGCGCCTCGCCATTATCGGCGGCTGGCCCGAAAACATGGATCTCCGTCGCCTGCACGTCTGCCATTACCAATCGCCATTGCGCTTGCACGATTTCTCGCTGGGCCGACTCTTGATCCGTACCAATAGCAGTACAGTAGGTTGAGATACTTTCGTCACCTGCTGAAAAAGATGCGGTGCTTTCGCTCAGCGTTTCATACTGTTTGGCAATCACCTCATCAGCTATCTGCGTAATCATGCTAACGGCATCAAAACCTTCCGGTGGAGACCCGGTTGCAGGCCCCCCACCGCCTGTATCTCCGCTACCAGCATCTGGCGTCAGCGGGGTTGAATCTTCGCCTGATGAGCTATCGACACCGCAGGCGGTCAAGAGACACGCGGCTATCGCTAACAACAGCAAAGATCGTATAGAACTGATCAAAATTTTACTCCTAATAAAAAACGCCGCTTTATAGGCGGCGTATATATAAAGCCCGAGACTGTATCAGCAAAAAAGCCTAGATCCAAATCGGGTTAAGTTAAGTCGCTGACCCAACTCGGACTTAACAAGGTCACCAACCCGCGACAACATCCGAGTCAAAGCTATAAGCCTCTTCCAATATGTCTCTTGCGCTCAGCAGATCCGCGAGGTAGGCGTCGATAGCCTCCTGAGCTGTACCCGTCGCCGGCACACCACCTTGCGATCCGTCCGCCAGAACTGGCGCGTCACCCAGCAGGCGCAACATCAATCTCAAATCTTCGGTGTCGATACCAGTAACCGAGCCATCCCGAAAGGGCGAGAACGGACTGAATTGCAATGCGAGTGCGAATCCTTTCATTTCACCCCAATGCTTAGCCACATCTTTAAAGTTATCCAGGTCAGCAAAGTCTGGGGCCACATAATTACCCATATCACCGGTCACATCGTTAATGTAATGGACAACGGTCGCCGCGACACATTTTTCCCACGTAATCGATGCTTGACGTATTTGTGCGTTAAGCGCGGTAAGCTCCGCATCGCTGAAGCTGCCTGCTGCAGTTGCGTTACTAACAATTTTTCTACCTATCAAGAAAGCATCAAAAACCTCTTTAGAAAAGTCAGTTGCACCATCAGAGCCGCGATCACGTTTTGCACAGTTTTGCGCGTGACCTAAGACAATTTCGCTTCGTACGTCGATACTGCCATCACCATTGGCATCGTTGTAGCCGCTGCCGAATTCGTCACGCCCGCCTTTTCCAGCTGCCTCGTCATCGGTGTAATCATTCATGTTTCGCGCACCACCGTAATAGCCAAAGGCCTCATCAAAGTCGTGCTCTCCGGCAGAGAAAGCTTTTGCGTCTTCCTGACCTAGGGCATTGGGATAATCTGTCTGAAAGTAGTCGTTCGTTCCCTGAGATAACGAGACTGCGCCGGTAAGGAATTTTTGCATCAATTGACGGTAATCAACGCCAGCAGCATCTATCGTCACGGAATCAATCTGAACAGCAGGATTATCTACCGTGCTAATTGTTGGCGTCGTGCCGTCTGTTGCCTCAACAGCCATTCGAGCAATAAAGTAGTTCACCAATTCGATCGGCAGAGGATCTGCATCAAGCCCTTCTTGCCAGCCAAAAAACACGCTGTTAATGAGTCGTTGGGTTTCCCCACCACCCTCTCCATTACCGCCTGCAATTTTGCCGTCCAAATTCTTCCCGGTGCTGATATCACCATAATTGGGACCAGGAATGACAGGTTCGCCACCCGCCACGTCAAAACCATGAGGTGTTTCGTCTGCGCCGTCGCCATTGATATAAAAAGAAAGCTCAGCAATCACTGCGGCTTCTTCGCCTGGACGCTCAGTAAGCGCGACCATCTCGTCAACCAGTCCTAATATCAGTAACTGGCGAGCCGTTTGGCCAGTATAACTTACCGAGCTTTCGCCATCTATAAACGAACTTGCAAAGGCATAGGTCTCGGGGATCGGGTCACACGCATCGCCCGCTCCATTAGCGTCACTATCAAGCTGATTTTCATTCGCATCGGCAAGACAGTTATCACCATTATCACCAACTCCGTCTTCGTCAGGGTCGACTGTGTCGTCCGCATCATTCGGAAAAGCATCCTCGTCGTCGTTCACACCATCGCCATCAGAATCCGCCACAGGAGCCGGTGCTGGTAACGGTGCTGGGCTTCCACCACCCCCGCCGCCGCCGCATGCGAAAAGGCTACACGCGAGCAATAAAATCAAACTGTTCTTGCATATCATCAACATTTTTCTATCCTTGATCATTTTTTTATCTACTGATACGAATCGTATCGAGAATCATTATCATTTGCAACAGATGATTTTGTGTACCGATGCATGTTTAAAATGATTGTTTTTTATGTCCCTCCTCAATGTTTGTGGAACCTGATCGGGACTACAGCGATAAAACGGGGAAAGTACTTTCAGCGGATAGCTTGGCACCAAGATCTCGGTGCTTACGCTCTTGCTCTCTGGATCCGGCATGACAAAAAGCACGGCTCTGAAGATTATGTAGTTCACTGACTGTCTCTAGCAACTTGTCGGTGAACAAGTTCCCCGTAATTACAAAGGGTAATGATGCTTTTGCCAGCAAACGGGGCAAGTTTCATGCCGGCAGAAGCATCGATTTTGAGGGAGGGAAGCAGCTAACTCAGGTGCTTACTGGTAAAAGTTTACCGCTGATTGTTGGTCAAACAACTTCCGTTACGTGCTGATCGACGTAGCGGGAAGTCGAATAACTATTCATTTCAGCACCGAGCGCAAGTCGAGCGCCTTAATGAAAAAGAGCGCTCTGGCCGACGCGATCGGCTCTAGTATGACGACTACTGAGCTTGGCTAGGGATATAACAAATCCTCAGTTGAGGGCGTAGTTTGCAAGCGTCAGCTCATTTTCTATGGCATCAAATTCAAATCTCAGTAGGCTAAGATCGCCATTTGATACATGGTCGATTCCATGGACGACTACTTTCGTGCCTTCCCTTGCCCACCTCCCGGTGAATGAACCGGCGAGAAAAGTACCATCGGCCATTGCCCCTCGACCAGCGCCGTGCGCATATCCTTCTGAACGATCTCCGCTTGATTCTAAGTTCAGCGTAAAACGGACTTTTCCATATCGGCCCATATCAGACAGCGCGCTGATCGAAACGCCATCGTCACTCACTTCAGTCGATGTAATCTGAGCAACGGCATCCTCTTGTCTCTTTTTTAACTCCATAATGATATTTCCTGTTTGGGTGAATTTCCATCGATGCTTTTCAAGCTTCATTCAGACAGGGTTTTCCCCCCTTATCGTTTTGCCATGTTCGATATTTACACCTAACAGCAGAACTAACCTTAAGCATCACCATCTCACTGCCCAAATATTCACACGCTATACCGACCTAATAGGTCATGCATGTCGGGCGACTATTTAATGGGCACCTCAAAGGTTTCGTTTACTTTGTCGGTGAATAATGGGTATGCACAATTTTCCAAACCCCATTGATCTTAAATAGCACCATGGTCCCTGTCTGGTAATTGGTATTCATTGGACTTAGGCCGGCACGCACCCCTTCCACACCGCTGGATGTATTGATAGATCGGTAGAAACTGCTAACCGCTGAGTTGCCATTGACGCGAACCATAATGTCTTCGACAGTGGCGATTCTCTTGATACCAGGCCGAGCTCTTCTGAGCACTTCGTTTCCTGCCGTTTGTATAGCCATTGATTTTTCGTTGTTTGTGAACCTGATGCCGTTAGTAATGTAAGTGCGATCGCTCGCCATGAGCTTGGTTTGTTCACTTAAATCAAGCGTCTCTGAATTAATATATTGATGGATCACGGCCTCCACGTCAGCAGCATCATCAGCCAAGCTGAATGTTGAAAAAGCAAAAGCACAGAGTAAGAAAACAAATTTTTTCATGATTTGACCTTTACGTTTTAGTGAGTGAACAAAAAGCATAAAGCGCTGCAACCAAAGACGACACGATAGTTCGATTTTGGTTTTCACCACCTGCTTATATTCAGTACAGGATTGCCCTTTAGGTGATTCAGTCCGTATCTGACTCAATGTTCGTAATCAATACAAAAACGATGGAGATTAAATGCCTGAAACCAATAAATGACAGCCGTAGTGCGTGCCTGATGACTTAAAGGTGGAGAGTGCGATTTCCAAGGAGATCAATAAAAACCGTAAGGTAGGCTTGTGTGGATCGACTTTCTGACCAAGCAAATTTTCGGATTCGCTAGCTGCCAACGGGTCTATTTGTTGCGAAAACAACCTATTGTCCTCGTGAACAATGTTGTTCATCTCGTCGCTGAAACGGTTTAAGTGACAACTTTGAATTGTCGAGGCGCCGTTAATGATAATCCCGCGTTCATTAGTAAGCCGCGATATTGATCTGCTATCCGGCAAACCGATCGCGATAACGCCGGCACCATCAATGCGTTGAGTGCTGTCGCCGCTCTGTCTACTTCACCGGCTTGCAATAACCTTAAACAAGATAGTAGAAGCATCTCGTCTTCGCTTAGGGTTATTTTGCAGCAATATCGAATTTCCACGGGTCTTTTGCTCGCGACGCCTATCAAGCTCATAACTTCATCTATTAGTATTTCACCCTCTGCACAGCCCGCAGCGACATAGGCATCGCGCAGTGCTAACGCAGGCGATTGTTTCAATCGGACCTCAACCAGCCAGTAACGAAGACTCCATATGAATAGCTGTGCACCGCGGGACAAAGCATCCATGCGCAACTCTGTTTGTGACGTAGAACGGTCTTCAATCGCGCGGTCGTCGACGGTTATCTTTTGATTTTCCAAAGGGTGATGCTCTCTCATGACTTGTTTAGTAATGATAATCATTCGCATTTAAAATAACCAGCGGAATATGAACTTTCTATTAGCATAATCAATGAATGACCCAATAGATCCTAAAATTTCTGAGATCGTGGATTAGGATCCACATACGTATCATTAAATCACTAAAACGACCAAGCAAAGGTGACGAAGAACGCCTACGCCTGGTGTTTCACTGTTGATCAATATTTTACCGCTGACCGCTTATTAAACGCTTACCCCTGCCGTCATCAAAACCATGTCACCCTATACCGGTGCAACCGATACGTCAGTTGGTTCCCTGATCGGCATCATCAGTTTTTCAACGAGACTGGGTTCGGTTGGACCCACACCACATTCGATCGTGTCTCCATCTAGATATGAGCCAAACACTCTATCCCAAAAAATCGTAGCGCAACCGTAGTTGGTATTACTTTCTTCAAGCACGATTGAATGATGACGCAGATGATATCTGTTCGTAGTAAAGAACAAACCTATGCCCTTAGCGCTAAGGTTAATATTGCTGTGGACAATAGACGCCTGCGTCGACATCAATATAGCTGCCCCGGCTGCCGGCGCCCCCAAGCCGAACAATAATTCAACAACCGCAGGCGGCAGCGCAAGAAAGAACAACTCGAGTGGATGGTTGAGACCAAAATTGAGCGCATTCAGACGTTTGAAGGAATGATGAGCGCCGTGTCCAGAAACCCGCCAAACAATGTGCCAACGATGTTCAGCGCGATGTATTCCATACCAAATAAACTCACTCAGAAGAAACGCCATAAACAACTGAATGACTAATGGCCAATCATGTGGCCAGAAATCCAGATGCAGCTTTTCTCTTAACTGCGCGAGTGGTTCAGAGAGAAATGCTGCATAAAGTATCGCGACAGAAATAGAACAGATAATGAGCACTAACACGATAAGTATGCCTGTGATCTTTTCCTTTGCATGCACAACCCACGTTGGTCGTGCGGGGATCCAATATTCGAGTGTACCAAGCAGCAATTGCACACAGAGCAGGACGACAAGATATAGCGCGGGTGATTCTGGGTTCATTAGCCAAGCGCCAATAACGCAGAGCAGAATGATCGGATGTAGGGCATACTTAATGAGCGTCATCATAATTAACAAGCCGAGTTCACAAGAATGTGCGGAACATATTGGATGAGTTACTTGAAAAAAGGAAGCGCTAGGCGTTATGGCTACCACACGCGTGCCAATTCACTGCCGTACCACAGCTCATTATCACGCGTGGCGTCATTACTGATATTGTTACTCGGTTTCTCACATGGCACCAGTGCCGATAATCAGCAGCTCGCGATAGCTGAGAAGATGCTTGATTCCTTCTATCATTTTAACACGCAAGCACTCGACAACTTGTTGGCTGAGGGGAAAGACGCTGAGAGTATGCTGTACTATCAAGCTTGGGCAGAGGCCGCGAATTACACAATCAAAGAACGCAAACCTTGTTTTGTCGGCGAGAAAAATTTGATCGTTTGCGCTGTTACCGTATTTGACGACTTTGGACAGACCCTTGGCTACACCGCCACAGATACATTTTATCTGACAGTCGAAAGCGGCAGAGTCGCCACGGTATCGTTCGAGGGAGACGACCCGTTGATATTTTCAATCCTCTATATCTGGATGATGGTATTCAGATCAGAATTATTTGAGTATGAATGCAAAGATATGTTTGAAGGTGGAAAGACGCCAGCAGCTTGCTCACGCGCAGTCGTGCAAGCTGCAAAAGATTTTATCGACATGTTCTAGCGCCAACCTATCTAACGCCGCAGAACAAACCCAGAGGAATAACTGACTGAACAGCTGGTAATTGTTCAAGGCATGCGCGCTGCGCGCAGCCAGAGCAAATGCAAACGCCCTACCCTCAGGATATCACCTACATAGACGACTATTGGGTTGCTCATGCTACGCAAACTTAACGAATGGCTAACTACCCAACAGAAGGAACTGGCCTGCTCATACGGCGACGAATCCCTATCAGCAGCATTCCTGATGCAAAGATGGCCACCATAGAGGGTTCCGGTACTGATGTGCCTGTATCCAAGTCAAAATTAGACCAAACGTTACCATTTTGTTGGAAATAATCATGTATTCCCACTGACCCAGACACAAAGGTAGTATCCGTAATTGACTCGTCAAAAATGAGGGTAGATGTTGATAAATTTTCGACCTGCACAGTAAAACCTGCAACTGTTCCGGCAACACGCAGATCATAAGTTTGATTTTGAACGTACTCTGTATTTGAACTAAACAGGAGGTTGGAGATACCTCCAACTTCTTTGATAATTTTAAAGCCGTCAATACCGAAACCTCCTTGGGAGCTTCCAACACCAGTCTCGCCGAAATCTTGCGCCCAACTAAACCGATAGTGATTAGCAAGGTCTTGAAACCCCCAAACCAAGCCGAAAGTATCGTTATCCCTTGCTAGAGAATTAACCGAAAAACTAAAATCACTATTTACACTCACATCGCTCGTCAACAAACCAGCGTGATTGCCCGTCCCAACGATATTGCCAGCGGAAATTGTCCAGTTTCCTACGATCTGGCCATCTATAGGGCTTACATCGCTTGTCCAGTCCGTGATGACATCTGATGTTGAAATAGGCGTTGCCAGAGCGGCTTGGCAAAAGGGTAAAAGGACGATGCAAGCAAGCATCATTTTCATCGGTTTTAAAGCTGACATGTACTAACTCCTAGGAAACTTGATTAAAGATTGTCGAAGTTGAAAAGAGCAATAATCAAGCCAAAAACCTAAGGAATTGATTTGTAATGACTTTTTAGGCGACAAAAATAATAACCAGACCGTTGTGTCAATATTCTCGACATTTTAGCCGAGTGGTCGACGCAACTGCTGCTAGAACCTTCGGTCAAACGCAGCGCATTCACTGACCATGACATCAGGGGACCGATATATCATATCTTTCAGGGCTGACAGCGCGGTCACCAATTTCTGCAATATTAAAAATTGTGGAGAGAACCTGGTCACCTTCGGATTGACGCAGTCCCTTTTCTGTTCAGCGATGTGAATTCAGATTTTTTATTAACCAGCTAATCTGCAGATCAAGCGTTAAGCCTCTCCAACGGCGGCAACCCGAGAGCGTCGCGATAGGTGTTGTGGTAATGATGCAACGCAGGCTCATTGCGACCAAATGTGAAATATTCAATCGCCCCCGCTCTTGCACCCTGATGCCCAAGGGCAGCTGCAGCATAGTCTTCTTTATCTATCACATCCGCGAAACCCTGCATGCGATTTTCGATCTGCTCGAACATCTCTTTGTTCTCGGCGTTATCTTCCAACTCTTTGATCATCGGGTGCAGATAAAAACTGATTTGTGAAAAGCTGCTATTCGGATCGGTTGTCTTTGGCAAGACACGAACAAGTGTAGGCCCAGCCGCCGAGAGGATCAGTTGAACATTTGGGAAGAGATAATAGACCGGCAGCGCTGCCTGCAATATGTTCCACTCTTCTTCTGGCTTATCGCGCAACGTATCGATACTGCGCATGCAGAGAGCCATCCGGTGATTTCGCTTGTAGGTGTCATACATCTGGCAATTACCATAGAAACTGGTTGCCAGTGAGTTCTTATGTAAGGTGTTGAAATGGTAGGTTTCACCGAACGTGTCGATCGCCAGCTTCCAATTCATCGCATGGCTATACGTCGTATTACCCTGCGCGAAAAACTGATCTAGATGCCAATTCGCGAGCTCAGGCGCAAGATCGCCGAGCATGTCGTCTACATCAAGCGCGCCCTCTGGATCTGGATGCACGAAGAGCATCCCGTACTTCTCTTCAGCCGGCAGCGCAGTTAACCCATAACAACCCTTATCGACGGACCCGAAATGTTCTTCTCTTGGCACGGACACAAGATCGCCCTCAGGACTATATGACCAAGCGTGAAAAGGACAACTGAACACGTTTTTTTTGCCGCGTGGCGAAGATTCAACAATGGTGCCTCGATGGGTACAGACATTAAGGAAGGCATGAAATGTGCCCGATTGATCGCGCGTACAAAGAATGGGTTTACCCAGATCACTGTTAGTGAGGAATGAGCCTGGCTCTGGCAGATCGCCTGACAGCCCAAGGATTTGGCCATGCCCTTGGAAGAACTCCCGCCACTCGTCAGTCGCCATTTTTGCATCGGTGTAACTAGCAACCGGGTTTCGGACCTGCGCACCAGCATCCACGTTGGAGGCATTGTCCAAATGACTCATTAAGCCTTTTATTACCCTCACCTGCTCTGCTTTGACCATTTCAATCTCACATCAAGACCTCGGAGAAAGTACTTTTTCACAGAATTCACTGTAGATCAAATTCATCCATGGCGTTCAATAGCCAAATGTGCTTTATCTATGCAAGGTTTAAACGGCTAGTTCACCTTTAAAACCGGCTTGGATCAATAAATCCAATCCTGTCACCCGCCAAGATGGGCTGACTGTCGCTCGCTTAGGGGCGATGGGTGAGCGAGGTTTTTTGAACGGTCAACGAAAAATTATCACCACCTATACGCAATCCGAAAATCCGAGTATGGTTTCATTCACAATAACCAAAACTAAAAGGAATACCTATGTCGATTGAACTCACTATGCTGCTTTTCAGTGCGATCCTGCTGCTGGTCATTATTCTCGCGCAGGCAGGACTTGCAATCATGCAAAATGGCTTAACGGCACAAGCGGGTAGTCGCGACAGTTTGCCGGAACCTTCTGTCATCCGGCAGCGTTTGCAACGGCTGACAGTGAATATGCAGGAGAACCTGGTCATGTTCACCGTCGTCGTGTTGGTCGCAAATATGGCGGGTGTATCTAATGAAACCACAGCGCTGGGCGCCAGCATATTTTTCTATGCCCGCGTTGCCCATGCGATTATCTATGCCGCTGGCTGGCCCATGATTAGACCGCTAGCCTATTTTGCAGGCCTGTATGGCATGATCATCATTGCCATAGAGGTTCTGGCTCGTTAGCCATGTCTGGTGACAATCTTCGTTGTTATTAAATTGTCGCGTGGCTGGCATAGGGCCGGCCGCGCGCAACCTATCCCTGACTGTCATTCACTGACATCAATAGACCAGCCCAACACCTAGGCATACAAGCTTACAGGCATCGTGTTCTGTCGGAGCAAGGCGATTTTGCAGAGCACCAGTGCCCGCACGCTTACCCTGGGATCGCGGGGTCTCGCCTAGCGGTCAGATCAGGCGCGAAGAGATGCGATAAGCCACCTAGACCATTCCGCAACTTGACGACGATTTTCCATGCCAAATTTGAGATTTGCGTAAGTGGAAAATGCCTCGTTCTCGGGCGAAGGGATACCGCTGAATGCAGCTTCGAGCCTAGCCAATTGCATCTCAAAGCCTTCTCGCTCAGCTTCTGTTCTCGCCAACTCATTTTCATAGAAGGCGATCGCTTGGTCCTTGGGGACCAAATGGATGGAATGTGTACGCAGATGCAGTTCCGAGCGAACAGGCGCGTCGGGCAATGGCGAGAGAATCCATTCAAGCAGCGCGCATTCCCCCGAGGGAGTAATGTTGTATACCTTCTTGTTTGGCCGCGAAGATTGTCTTACCTCACTTACCTCGACCTGACCTAGGTCTTTTAACTTCTGAAGCTCAGGATAGATTTGACTATGTTTCGCGTACCAGAACTGACTCAACCCATCGCGGAATTCTTGGGCAAGGTCATATCCCGTGCGGCTGCCACGCATTAACTGGCCAAGGATGGCGAAACTCAGTTTTGACATTTAACTCGCCTTACGCTCATGAATCAGCAGCTCCCAACATGTGATCTTTATTCCTGAATATTGATGTATGGAATTATTTACAGATGTTTTATTATGTCTTCTTTTACATATGTCTAGTTTTTCATATAATAGCAAAAATATTCCCCAGTAAACATTGCTTAAATCACGAATATTGCTCAATTAACAGATAGCACGACATCTATGAAACTTACGACCCTGTTCGCCTTTTTTCTCATTGTTTCATGCGGCAAACCAACCAGACACGAATACTCAGATCATGCGCTTCGCGATAGTTTAAGAAGTCGAACAATCGAATATAGAGTCTGGTCACCGAAGGATTCAGGGGAAGCCTTGCGTCCCTTGGTGATTGTGAGTCACGGCAGCGGTGGGGAATTTACCGATCACCAATGGCTTATCAACACGCTGCTCAAAGAAGATTACATCGTTGCTGCCTTAAATCATCCGTTCAACACAACGCGCCACAATACACCAGAGGGTATCGTCTCGGTATGGGACCGACCAGCCGATGTGTCCCTCGTACTTACTGACGTTCTCGAAAACACAGGCAAGGGTCAACACATAGACAAGGAGAGAATAGGCGTCGCCGGATTTTCCTCCGGAGGGTATACCGCAATCGCGCTTGCCGGTGCCATTTTTGAGCCAAACCTAATGGAAACGTATTGCGCAGGCGCTGACCATGGACCCGATTGCGCTTTGGGCGAATCTGCAGCTCACGTTGACTATGCAGGTGCCACGCAGTCATATCGCGATGATCGTTTTCGATCTGTTTTTGCAATGGCCCCGGCTGTTGGTTCTGGGATTACTGTGCCGAGTCTCAATGCTATTGAAGTGCCAGTCTTCATCACGGCGAGCCGTGACGATGAACTGGTCTATCCGAAATTCAGCGCTGAAAGATATGCTGAACATATACCTAATTCTACGATGTCACTGATTCCTAGTGGTGGACATTTTGTTTTTTTAGAATGTAACGCTGTTACCTGGGTTGCTGATCAATTCATCACCGAATTTGATCTATGCGGAAGCGAATTTTCAGTTGACGAGGATAAAATCAGAACAACTGTTGGTGAGCAAGCAGTCGCGTTTTTTGCAAACTCGCTAGACAAACCCACTAAATCGTAGAGCCAGCCAGTCAATCAGTGTTTCTTCGCAGAATGACATGCATCGGACAATCGACATAGTCTTTGAAACTAAACGCGCTTAGTCGCAACCCGTGGCCCAAAGGATTACCAGACGGGCGCAAACGAATAACCTTCAGGTCAAGACAACCAGAAGACAGGGTATCTGCGGAATTTAGTTATTCATCTGCACTTCATTCATAAGCGTTTGACGTCGTGCGTTGATAAAATCTTTTATCGAAGCCCTGTTTGGATCGCAAAAGCTATCTGAATCACCTTCAATTTCCTCGGGGTTATAAGCTTGAGCGCACGACGCCCCGCCGATGAGCGAACCCGCATCTGAGGCATCCGTCGTGATGATTGCTTGTTCAATCAGCGCCCTGCGCGCTTCCAAGGTAGGCCCGATCATATTCCAATCAAATTGACTTCCGAGCAGTTGCTGAATCTCCCCATAGAGGCGCGTTCGGTTTTGCTGGGTTTGAAACACGATATTCCACAGGATCGGGGGATGATTGATATAAAAAAATCTGCCTGCCCAGTGGGGCCCAGTCCCTTGATCAAACGCAGTTGTCGAAGCGATATCGGTAAAGGCTTCGATATTCAGAAATTGATTACAAATAGCAAGCTCTGGATTTTCCGAGCAGTTTGGCCCGGGCGTATCGATCAAGGTGTAATCAAAATCTGTTGGAATATAAATCCAGCGTTCGCTCGATGGGTTGAAATACAGGTAATAGTTATTTGCAACGCGCACATAATGATCGACAGCACCCAGCACTATCTCTGCCGCCTGCGCCTTAACAAAGCCGTTTACATCAAACCGCTGAGCGAGAAGCTCTGCATTCGGAC
>CAXRCG010000025.1:0-9808 GCA_964228885.1 Pseudomonadales bacterium
GATTTGTTGGGGCAAACCCGGTCGCGGCTTGTTATCAAGGTTTGAATTCAACACGTATAAGTGTCGGTGCTCTTTTGGCATCGGGTGGTTTTGCCGGTCTCGCCGGATCGTCTCTGATCCTAGCGCAACCGACGTCAACCATGTCTGCAACATTTAGTGGTGGTTATGGTTATGAGGGCATCGTTGTAGCCTTACTTGCCCGCAACAACCCTTACGCAGTAATTCCGGTTGCCTTTCTTTTTGCCACGTTAAGGCAAGGGTCGGGACTTTTAGAAGCAAAAGTCGGTGTTTCTTCTGCCATTGTCACAGTGATCATGGGCGTCATCGTGATTGGAGTATCTGTTGGCGTTCTCCTGGCTGAGAAATTTAATAAACAGCAAATTGCAGAGGCGGCCAAATGACCCCGTTTGACGAAGCTTGGCTTGTCGCCACAATCGCAATAATGGCGCCGCTTTTGTTGGCGGCGACTGGCGAGGTCGTTAGCCAAAAAAGCGGTGTGCTGAATGTCGGGCTGGAAGGGTTCATGCTTACTGGCGCGTTTTTCGGATTGTTAGGCGCAGCCAGTTTGGATGGCAGTATTGCAGGCGGCCTGTTCGTCGGCGTGGTCGCAGGCATGGCCATCGCGGCGATCATGGCAACAGCGACAGTTGCATTTCAGGCCGACCAGGTCGTCATCGGTGTAGGCATTAACCTTCTTGCCTTGGGTGTAACCGGCTTTCTGTTCGACGAAGTTGCATCAGACATTGCAATCACACAACTGCATTCAGCTTCGATTCCGTTTTTATCCGACTTGCCGTTTGTTGGCAGTGTTCTGTTTAGTCAAAAGGTGACCGTTTACATTGTACTCGTCATTGTTTCCGCCGTGTGGTGGTGCTTGTATCGCACCAAACTAGGTATCACTATTCGCGGTAGCGGAGACTATCCCTCAGCTGTCGACACTGCTGGGTATAGCGTCAAGAGGGTCCGCTTTTTCTGTGTCCTATTTGCTGGTGCGGCCGCTGGTGGCGCTGGCGCGATGCTTTCGGTTGCAGAAGTTGGCATTTTTCAGGATGGCATGGTCAATGGCCGCGGATTTCTGGCACTAGCTGCAGTTATCCTTGGTCGCTGGCATCCATTTGGAGTGTTAGCTGCTGTCGCGCTTTTTGCCGGTGCTGATGCGCTACAACTAAGATTGCAGGCCCAGGGCTCAATTTCTGCTTCGGTTTGGTTTATCACGCTAAGCGTCGGAGGCTTTTTAGCGCTTTCTGGGATCCGCAAAAAAGCCATTCTACAGGCGATCTTCGGCGGCAGTCTTTTCATCGCAAGTTTGACAGTTTTGCTTATTGGCTTACAGGTTATCGTGCCATTCCAGCTTTGGCGGGCTCTTCCCTTTTTGCTTACGTTGATTGTGCTTTTGTTCTTCTCATCGTCTGTCAAGGCACCAGCGTACCTGACTCTGCATTTTCGGAGAAAACAATAGGGTGCTGTCATACAAAGCGGCTCAAGCATCAAAAGCCTTAGGAGCCTGCATTCTAAGTTTTTACCTTCCAACGCCTATTAACCGTCCACACGTTTATCTATCTAGCGCATGTGGAATGAAATGATGTGTTGTAAGGGATGTTAACTCCGCCAATCGCGATCAATAGGAATAATCTGTTCCATCTGTCCCATGCGTCCAAGGTACCCTAGAGCCTCCAACCCAAAATCCATCGGGTTTATAATATGGGCGCCCACCCCCCCTTTTTCGACCTGTCCTCATAGGCAACGTGCCCACTGTGTTTTACTCAAACGGTTACCGCCTAAAATGTGAGCCTTGTATAATTCGAACCACTATGTCCTTATCTGTAATTGGTATATCGACACCACTTCCAAGGGGAAATTTATGAAGATAACTAAGGCCGGATCACGGCCCACGAAAAAAGCATCCTCTGACTGGTTTACCGGCACGGTATGGCAGGACCCGATCGTTGAGGCCCCAGAGCCCGCAAGGGTCCGGGCATTGAATGTAGCGTTTGAACCCGGAGCGCGTACGGCATGGCATACGCACCCTCTAGGACAGACATTGCATGTGGTGAGCGGTATTGGCCTTGTCGGGCTTAGAAATGGGCCGCCAAAGGTCATTAAGGCTGGAGATACCGTCTGGATACCGCCGGGCGAAGAGCACTGGCATGGCGCGACAGCCAACAACAGCCTGGCCCACATCGCTATTCAAGAGGCCCTGAATGGACATGTGGCCGATTGGTTGGAGAAGGTGTCGGACGCAGACTACAGTCTCACCAAAGATGGCTAGTTATTAAATTGCCCTCTAAAAACCAGACACAATGTAGGAGGTAACCATGGCCTATCAATTATATTATGCGGATGGGACTGCATCGATGGGCGTAAGGGTCTTGCTTGAGGAGTTTGGCGCGCCATATGAGCTGATACAAACAACCACAGACAGACAAGAACCTCGTCCGGCTGAACAATTAAAGATAAATCCTAACGGATGGGTTCCAGTTCTCCTATGGGACGATAACGCGATGTATGAATGCGCCGCTATAACCATATTCCTTTGCGATCAACATTCTGAAGCAAGTCTAGCACCGGCAATAGACGCACCAGAGCGCAGCCTTTTTCTTCAAACACTGGTTTACTTCTCAAGCTCTGTTCAGACCGCTTTCCAGCTAGATTATCATGCTCATAGGTTTGCCAATACTCCTGCCGATGAGCCTAGTGCCCGGCGACGCGGCTATCGAAGACTGCGCGAAACATGGAAAGTTATCGATGACCAAATTGGCGATAATCGGTGGATACTAGGTGATCAGTTTAGTGCTGCAGATATCTACCTATTTATGTTGACAACTTGGCTTGAAACATCACGAGGCCATCCAGCCATAAATGAATTTCCAAACGTAAAGCGGATCGCCGATGCAGTTATGCTGCGGCCAAGCATTCAACTTGTTTACGGTAACTGAAGATACAATCAGACAAAACAGCTCAAGCATCAAAAGTGACTGAAGCATATAATTTACGGGCTACTAATAAAGAACCATTCGGTGAAAGCAGTGTCACGGTTAAACTTTAAGTTAATGCACGAGTGGAAATGTACCCCCAATAAATCTAAACCGCCAAAGCTAACGGCCTTAGTCAAATGCGCATGGACCATTATCCTGCCCCCGGGTCCATAGTCCCGCGGTTCGGCTTTAGATATTGGCCTAAAACAGTCATTCGATCAAAGTGCAGCGAATGGCTGCTCAGAGCCCAACCTGTGAATTTGCTTTTCTTGCTGCGCGGGCTCGCAGCGTGGAAAATGCTGCGTCAGCATAAATTTCTGTGCTGCCGCCCGGCCCGAAAACCAGACATTCGTGCAAAGCGCAGCAAGGATCGTAGTTCGAACACGCCGCATAATCAAACTAACCAGATGAGCCATACTCTCAATCAGTTTAGGCCCGCATTGGTTCCTATAACTCTTACGACAACACACTAGATAGCTCAAATCCTATCTGGTACTTTGACTGCTCTTTGGCAAGAAGGGGTCGAGAAGGGCGTTGAGTGCGTCTGTCAAATAGCCTAAACTGACAATGATCCTCAGCCAGTTGGAGTGAAAGTTGCTACCAGTCGGTGGTTAGCCCCAGCATACCAAAGCTTTGCCCAAGTGACGTTTCCCAGGTCATTTTGGGTTCTTCGTTCGACAACCAGACAAGGCGCGCCTGGCTCAATTCCAAGCATCTTAGCAACTGTTTCAGTTGCCAGTGTTGCAATAATCTGATGTTCTGCCGAGTTCCACGGGACAGTTCTCTGAAGCCAATTGCCTGGTCCTTCCTGATCGAAGGCTACGTCCTTTATTTCTGGGACGGATCCGATATTTACCATCCGTTCTTCAAAGCAAAATGGTGCTCCGTTCGCTGAGTGAAGACATTCCAACTGACGAATAGAGTTTTTAGATAAGTCACTCAGCTTGTTGCGGTCGTCTGCCTCGCTTAGCCGCACCGTATCGTGAAGCAGGCGGTATGAGTATTCTTTTCCTGAATCCTCAACTTCTTTGCGAATGTTTGTAATCTCCATCGCCGCAGATAGCGTTTGTGGAGTTTTCACATATGTTCCAGACTTGCGTGCTCGCTCAAGAAGCCCATATCGTGCAAGCTGGGTAAGTGCTTTATTCACCGTCATACGTGAGCAGCCGTAGTCCTTTGCCATGTCCGTTTCAAATGGGATGCGGAACCCGGGAGGCCATGTCCCAGAGACGATTTTCTCTCGAACGTCGTTCAAAATACGCTCATGCAGAGAAAATGTTCTTGGTTTCTTATCGTCGATGCGGGTTTCGATTTTTACGTCCATCTTACAAGTATATACATATATCCATGTTGGTGATACTTAGCTTGCCAACGTGTGTGCTAAAAGTTATCGATCAACGATAGAGCAGTTTTTTAGCCATGACACAATCACTACATTGCCTTGGAAAAACGGTGGTGGTGTCACGCGCGAGTTGGCCAAATCCCACTCTCGGGCACCATTTTGGCGTCTCAGTATCGCAAATGTTGATCAAGAGGGACTATTTTCATCGTTTGAAGGTCTTGATCGTATTCTAACCGTTATCGAAGGCAAAGGGATGGTGCTCGCGCGCTACAATGGTGATTTGATAGCCGATCTCCACAATCCTGTACACTTTTCTGAAACAGAGGCGATCGATGGGTTGTTGCCCAATGGGCCAATTCAAGACTTCAACTTAATTTTCGACGGGTCAAAACTTGCTGCCGATGTATCTGTTACTGATACTGTCGAACTCGACATCAGTCTACCTTCGACTTTGGTCATGACGCTTGTCTATTGTCTGACGGGTGCATTCAAGCTGCTTGGATCTCAGACCTTATTGTCGCATGACGGTGTGATGAACCCACGAGGAAAGCTTACTGCTGTTAGTCACACTTCGACAGCTTTGGTCATTCAAAACAGCTTTAGGAGATGAGCTTCGTAAGTTCGACCATAGTGGATTTGTAATGGCGCATGATCTGACTACGATAAATATGCTCGCCACCTTGAACCATGTGCCGTCCTGCGGACCAAACATCTGTCACAGAAGAGTCATCTGCTGCAAAGCATAGACCATCGAAGAGCTGATCTGATGAAAGTCCGCAAAGAGATTGATGTCCACTGTTGATTGCAACGAGATCTGCAAGGTTCCCAACAGCAATTTTACCTGCTTTTCTATTAAGAGCCTGTGCTCCTCCTTGGGCAGCACCTAGGTACAAAGCCTTTCCTACTGAGCCTTCACCCTGCACCATCACATTCCGACGCAAGTCTCTGAGGCGTTGAGAGTATTCAAGTGTTCTAAGTTCTTCCGTGAGGGATATCCGTATATTGGAATCCGAGCCTAAACCAAAACCACCACCTGCATTTAAGTAAGCAGGGCCATTGAACGGTCCATCACCAAGATTGGCCTCAGTTATTGGGCAAAGACCGGCTACTGCTCCTGATGCCGCTAGATCAACGGTCTCTTTGTCAGTCATATGTGTCGCGTGTATGAGGCACCATTTTTGATCTACGTCCATGTTTTCCAGCAACCATTCAACGGGACGGGCACCGAGCCAAGCTTGGACGTCTTGAACTTCTTTGGGTTGCTCTGCGATATGGATGTGTATTGGTCCATCACGAAATGATGCGACTACAGCCGCCAGCTCATCGGGTGCAGTCGCGCGCAATGAATGCGGTGCTATTCCTATTCGTGTGTCATTATTGGAGGAAGCTAGGGAGCTCTTTGACGATCTCACCAAGGCTTCGAATTCCTCCAAGTTGTTACCAAACCTCAACTGACCTCCATTCAAGGCAGCTTTTTCTACTCCACCGTAAGAATAAAGAACGGGGAGATGGGTTAGCCCTATACCTGAAAGATTTGCTGCGCAAAAAACCCTATTGGTCAACTCAGCTGGATCATCATAACTGCCGCCACCAGCTTGGCGATGAACATAATGAAACTCACCTACCGAAGCATACCCTGCCTCCTGCATTTCCATGAAGACCAAAGCCGCAATAGCTTCGATGTGCTCTGGAGTTAAATGCTCGAGGAATTGATACATTAAGGTACGCCATGTCCAGAAGCTGTCCTGGCCAGCTGCGCGATACTCGGTCATTCCGGCCATCGCGCGTTGAAAGCTGTGGCTATGCAAGTTCGCTAGAGCCGGCATGAGCGTGTCAACGTTGATGTCTCCTGGCTTTTTGACTACCTGAGTTTCAATAGCAGTGATTTCGCCGTTTTCGATCGAGACTGTGACGTTGTTTTTCCAACCATCTTCCAGCCATGCTTGCGCTGAAAAAATCCGCATAATACTACCCTTATGTATAGACATAGCAATCAATACGCTCTACGAAGAAGAATAACAACCGCTATTCATGAAAACATGTGACTTAATCTATGCACGTAATAAAATGCCATGCCGTTGCAACTATGAGCGCCGAAAACACGGCTCCGTATGGGTTGGTGCGCGATGCAGCAATTGTGATTCAAGAGGGTCGAATTTCGTGGGTTGGCCCTGCTGAGAGATGTCCATCAGTGTTTTCGAAGTCAACATTTACTGATTTTGGTGATCGTTTAGTCACCCCGTCCTTTGTGGATTGCCACACGCATATAGTCTCCGGTGGAAATCGCGCACAAGAATTTGAAATGCGCCTTAATGGTGCAAGCTACGAGGAGGTTGCACGAGCAGGGGGCGGCATAGTCTCCACTGTTTCGGCCACAAGAGAGGCATCATTTGATGCACTCGTGAGCGACGCCTTACCACGTATTGACGCAATGATTGCTGAGGGAACCAGCCTCGTTGAGGTGAAATCTGGGTACGGATTAGACGTCGAAACAGAGCTGAAGATGCTTCGCGCCGCTAAACGTCTTGCTGAGTTGCGATCTATTCGAATTGTCACGACCTTCCTGGGCGCACATGCTGTTCCCCCTGAATTCGCCAGTGAACCTGATCGATATATTGATGAAGTCTGCATTCCTGCGCTTCGAGCGGCCCATTCTGAGGGAGTGATTGATGCTGTTGACGGGTTTTGCGAAGGGATTGCGTTTCAGCCCGAACAAATTGCTCGGGTGTTTGACGTTGCTGCTAAATTAGGTTTGCCCGTTAAGTTACACGCAGAACAACTGTCAAATCTTGGCGGTGCTGAACTTGCGGCATCATACGGCGCGATGTCCGCAGACCACATCGAGTACTTGGATGAGGCTGGCGTCAAAGCAATGACCAAAGCAAAAACGACCGCGGTCATTTTGCCCGGTGCGTTTTACACTTTGCGAGTAACCCACAAACCGCCGATTGACCTCTTAAGAAAACACAGCGTTCCGATGGCGATTGCGACTGACTGTAATCCTGGATCATCTCCCATCTCGTCACTCTTGTTGTCGATGAACATGGGTTGCACGTTGTTTCGAATGACACCCGAAGAAGTCCTAGCCGGTGTCACCAAGAATGCAGCCGCTGCACTTAGGATTTCTGATACCGGCGTCATCGAAGCTGGCAAGCGCGCGGATCTCAGTATCTGGAATGTTCAGGCCCCTGCAGAACTTTCCTATCGCATTGGCTTCAACCCATTAGAAAAACGAATATTTGGAGGCGATCTTGTCTGATCTTGTCTTAGTTCCCGGCAATGCCACTTTGGATCAGCTCGCTCTGATTTATTGGGATGGGGTGACTGCATCCCTTGACCCGAACTGTCGCCCTGCGGTTGAAAATGCTGCTGATCACATCAATGCAGCCGCGAGTGGTGATGTCCCAGTGTATGGGGTGAACACAGGCTTTGGCAAGCTCGCCAGCATCAAAATCGAAGCGTCTGATGCTGCTACTTTGCAGCGTAATCTGATTTTAAGTCATTGCTGTGGGGTTGGTGAACATATTTCGAAGGAAATGGTTCGACTGATGATGACTTTGAAGCTTTTATCATTTGGGCGTGGCGCGTCTGGTGTGCGCTGGAGCCTTGTCCAACTGGTCCAGAATATGTTGTCCAAGGGTGTGACACCCGTAATACCGGCTCAAGGTTCTGTCGGAGCGTCGGGAGATTTAGCTCCGCTGGCGCACATGACGGCAGTCGTGATTGGAGAGGGGCAAGCTGAATACCAAGGCGTGGTTCTCCCTGGCGCTGAGGCACTCAAAAGGGCAGGTCTTTCTCCGATCACGCTTGGGGCAAAAGAAGGCTTGGCGTTCATCAACGGCACACAATTTTCAACGGCGTTTGCCCTTGCTGGTCTATTTGAAGCTTGGCGCGCCGCTCAAAATGCGCTTGTGACATCAGCGCTATCAACTGACGCTATCATGGGTTCAACAGCTCCAACGCACCCTGAAATTCATAACCTTCGCGGACACCGTGGACAAATCGAAGCCGCTGCGACCATTCGTTCACTTCTGGATGGCTCAATTATACGTGAAAGCCACATCGAAGGGGATACACGCGTTCAAGATCCGTATTGTATCCGATGCCAACCTCAGGTGACCGGTGCTGCAATGGATGTTTTGCGCCAAGCAGCGACCACATTGGAAATCGAAGCCAACGCAGCCACCGACAACCCATTAGTATTGACTGAAGCTGGTCTTATCGTTTCCGGTGGCAACTTTCATGCTGAGCCTGTTGGCTTTGCTGCTGATATGATTGCTTTAGCGATTTCAGAAATTGGCGCCATCGCGCAGCGCAGAATTGCCCTGATGGTTGATCCGGCTCTTAGTAATGACCTGCCGCCGTTTCTAACCCCTGATCCTGGCCTAAACTCTGGTCTTATGATTGCCGAGGTCACTACAGCGGCACTGATGAGCGAAAATAAGCATTTGGCTAATCCATGTGTCACTGACAGCACTCCAACAAGCGCCAACCAAGAAGACCATGTATCAATGGCGGCACATGGGGCACGTCGATTGCTGCGGATGACCAAGAACTTGAACCATATCCTCGGAGTTGAGTTGATCTGCGCGGCTCAAGGCGTTGAATTTCGTCAGCCTCTAGCAACAAGCAAGCCACTCCGATCTGTAATGACCAGACTCCGCCAAGATGTAAAAACGATTTGTAAAGATCGTTATCTAGCTCCTGATTTGGAGGCCGCGAAGGCTTTGGTTGCTTCAACGGCTATTATCCTGTCAGCCAACGTTGATTTGCCGAGCCTAGCAGCATGAATCCTGTTCGAACCAAAAAAGGCAGTAGTCCACTCATATTGGGAATGCCGCATGGTGGGACGTTTGTTCCTCAGGAGATCTTTGGCAGGCTAAATGATCGGGGCAAAGGTCTCGACGACACAGATTGGCACATTGCTGAGCTGTACTCAGATTTGGTTCCTAACTTGACGACGGTTGCGGCCACATTTCATCGCTATGTGATAGATGCCAATCGAGATCCGGATGGACAATCTCTTTACCCCGGCCAAAACACGACGACGCTCTGCCCTTTGACAAATTTCGACGGCGAACCGATTTGGCAAGATGGTGAAGAACCAACAGTCGAAGAAATTGCAGACCGATGCCATAATTTTCACAGACCGTATCACAACGCGCTTAAGGCAGAGATCGAACGGGTAAAGTCAGATCATGGCTTTGCAATCCTATATGACTGCCATTCGATCCGTTCCACGATCCCGTTCCTATTTAAAGGACTCTTGCCGGTTTTTAGCGTCGGAACGAACAGCGGTAGAACGTGTGATCCCCAGATTGAGCAACTGACCGTCGATGAATGCGTATCAGCAGCATTGTATGATCATGTTTTGAATGGGCGTTTCAAAGGTGGCTGGACAACCCGCCACTACGGCAAGCCTGATGAAAACGTCCATGTGATTCAAATGGAATTGGCCCAGAGGGCATACATGAACGAGCAGGCTCCTTGG
>CAXRCG010000026.1:0-3871 GCA_964228885.1 Pseudomonadales bacterium
CAAAAGATGGCTAAACACTCCGAGCGGAAAGGCCTTGCGTCGATGGACGCTGAATCGCCGTCGAGCCAACTACTTAAACATATTGAATCCAAGCCTCTGCCAGAGAGCGTGCCTCACTTTCTTGATGCCATAACTCGCGCCCACCCAGACACAACCTTCCTGAACTTCTTTGATGACGGCGATACTCTCAGCTATCAGGAATTTACCCGTCTGACCAAAAATTTCGCCCAAGGCCTTCGTCAAGCAGGGATCTGCCAGGGACAGCATGTTGCGGTAATGCTGCCGACAAGCCGCTACTACCCGATCACCTGGATTGCTCTGACTCGCTTAGGTGCGGTAACCGTCCCAATTAATGTTCGATACACGGAAAGAGAGATCCGATTTGCAGTCACTGATTCGGACTCTGAGTTCTTGATTATCGCTCGTGAGTTTCTGGAACGCCTGCCTGGTCTGGATCTTTCTGATCTTATCGATCCGAATCGAGTCATCGTTCTAGAAAGTACCCCTGATGATGACTCTGGCTGGCACGCTGTCCTCAACGCCGGATCAACTAGCCCTGCGATCAGCGACGGCAGTCCCAGCCTTGAGACCGTGATGAACATCCAATACACCTCGGGCACCTCCGGGCTTCCAAAAGGCGCTATCCTCGACAACCGCTACTGGTTGACCTTCAGCCGCAACGGGGCAGCGCAATTCCTCGATCAGTTAGAGCGGATTCTCGTCGCTCAGCCGTTTTATTATGTAGATGCTCAATGGTTAATGTTGATGGGTTGCTGGACGGGTGCCCCTCTTTTCATCGCGCGAGAGATGCACTCCAGTAAATTTCTAGAATGGTTAAGGAGGTACCGCATCCAATATTGTAATTTTCCGGAAGTCGTTTCCCGAGCGCCCGCAACTTCTGCTGACTTCATGGAACACCTGATTGCGATGTCCTGTTATAGCCACAGGCCTACAAATTTTCCCAAGTATGAAAAACGTTTTGGCGGGAAAGCGCGGCAGGGCTTTTCGATGACAGAAGTCGGCTGCGCCCTATCGGTCCCTTTTGATGCAGACCACGTCACGGGATCCGGCACAGTTGGACTCCCAGTCGCTTTTAGGGAGGTTCGTATCTGCGACGAAGACGGTAGTACACTGGAAGATAACCAAGTTGGTGAGATTTGTATTAAAGGAAGCGGGCTCTTTCGCGGCTACTACAACAACCCTGACGCTACCCGAAGTGCATTCCACCCAGGCGGCTGGTTTAGAACCGGAGACATAGGAAGGAGAGATGAAAACGGCTGGTTCTGGTATCTCGGGCGCGTTAAGGATATGGTCCGGCGAAGCGGCGAAAATATTTCTGCGGTCGAAGTAGAGCAGGTCTTACGTGGTGTTGATTGTGTGATTGAGGCTGCCGTATTGCCCGTGCCCGACGAACTGCGAGGAGAAGAAGTAAAAGCTTATCTGAGACGTGCGCCTCAATTTACCGATGATCTAGCAATGATTAATGCGGTGGTTGAACACTGCGAATCAAAGCTGGCCCCATTTAAGATTCCACGTTATTTTGAATGTATTGACGAGTTTCCAAGGACCCCGAGCAACAAGATAAAAAAATCTGACTTAATCAAAGCCAAGTCCGACTTACGGGCTGGTGTTTGGGACCGGGTGGAAGAAAAGTGGCTGTAGAAGTTTGCATCAATCATTCGGGCTACTATCAATAATACGGAGGAGAAATGCGAAAACCATTATCTACAGAACAGCTCGATGTGTTGCGGACCCAATTTGGAACAGGGACGAGGCTGTGGAGCAAAATGTTTTCGGGACTAACTGCCCTCATCTACCGAGAAGAAGGCTACGATGCCGTTCATGCGCTTTGGCGCGAGGTGCTCGCATCACATCAAGATGAGCGGTATCACGAAGGACTTCAGAAACTCGGAATCGATCAGGATCCACCCGCGGTTGCGGCTGCCAAATATCACTATTACACAAATTTGATTGGTGGACTCACGATGCACTATGCAGAAGAGAGCCCAAAAAAGGTGTGGATTCGCTACACCGCGCCCAGTTGGACCTACGATGGTGTCGCCATGTTGGCGATGCCGGGAGATCTCAGGCGCACTATTCTTGGCACCTGGCATCCGCGCAATGGCGAAATGATGGGCTGCCCAAGACTGGGTTGGGTCGCGACCAAATTCATCATGGAAGGTGATCCTTATGATGAAGGTTACTTCATGGAGTACGATCACAACCTCGCCCCTGAGGAGCGATATCGAATAGAGTCGGTTAGCCAGTCACCTCCACATGATCCAGAACGTGCGCCAACCCTGGATGAGAAAGTCTGGCCAGAGGAACGTCTCATTCGTGCGCGGCGAAACTTTTCATCTCGATACCTTAGAACCACCGTAGAGGTACTGTATCGGCAACTTGGCGAAGCCCGTGCCCTCGAAGTGGTGTCCAAAGCGATGCGGCTTCTGGCAATCCAGTATACGCATGAACTTTCTAACACTTTCGATCGGAGTGGTCAGGGATCTCAGGAGGTCGCCACTCTTATAGGTCAGGTCCTACATTGCTTCTCCCAAGATTTCGAAATAAATGAATCAACTTCTACGCAACACGAGATTATCGTACGCAGTTTTCATCCCTTTGACGCTGATGCTGCAGATGATCTAAAGCGAGCATTCTTCTGTTTTTTCGAAATGCTCACCTGTCAGATTAACGGAAACATCCGTATAACTCGCCGACCGATCAATCCTATCGAAGATCTTTGGAAGATTGAGGATACGGGTTCATGGCTTTGGTAATTTCAACCAATTAATTGAGGATTCACGAGAAAATATCATGAGCGATCACATTTTGTTTTCGAGGGTGGGATCAACCGCAGTCATCACCTTGAACCGACCCGAAAAATTAAACGCTTGGGATACTCCTATGCGTGAAGCACTCGCCGCAATACTCAGTGAAGTCAACGTAGACACGCAGGTCCGCTCGATAGTCCTTACAGGCGCCGGTGACCGTGCTTTCAGCGCTGGTCAAGATCTGGATGAGACAATGAATTTTTCATCAGGGCACGAGGGCGGGGATTGGTTTCTGACGTGGAGAAAGTTTTATGACTCAGTCCGGAATCTCGATAAACCTTGCATCGCTGCGCTCAATGGCGTCGCTGCCGGCTCAGCTTTTCAGTTTGCGATGCTCACCGACATCCGCGTGGGTCATGCGAACAGTGCTATGGGCCAACCTGAAATTAACTCGGGAATTGCGAGTGTGCTTGGACCTCTGTTGATGGCGCCACGAATCGGACTTTCGCGAACTATTGAACTGACGTTAACCGGCAGAATGATGGATGGCATTGAATGCGAAAAGATTGGCTTAATTCAACACCTTGTCGATCAGGACCAGGTGGCGGACGTGGCTCTGCAAATCGCTGAAGACTTGGGTAGGAAGCCGCCCGTTGCGATGCGCCTCAATCGCCAGAGATTTCGCGAGATGACTCAAGCCGATTTTGACGAGGCGTTTTCTAGCGGGATGAAGATTCAAAAGGAGGCATTTGAATCTGGTGAACCCCAAGCGGCTATGAAAGCTTTCTTTGAGCAACGTAAAAAAAGAAAAGGCCTCAATCACTGAACTTTGGATCAAGACCCTGACCCGCACGGAATCTAAAGACCAGAATTAGCCATAACGACAATCCGGAACCGCAAATGGCAGAGCCGAAATGACCGCATCCGAGATGGCTCCCCCGGGCATCGCCACCTTTACCGGAGTCCCTGCAGTCCAGTGCGATCTTGAGATCATCGATAAACCCACATTTTTCCCGAATGCGGGAGACCAGATGGCGCTGGTCACCTGACCTACCTTGATGCCATCGGCCAATACCGGCCAAGGTTTCGCACAAGGCGGG
>CAXRCG010000027.1:0-13887 GCA_964228885.1 Pseudomonadales bacterium
GGAAATGATCTGAAATATCAGGCTTCTGGGGGGAAAATGTACTCTCCAGCAAGTGGTTTTGCCGGTCTGGGCTCCCGGTTCGACAATCCAAAGCCGATTATTGCCGCAGTAAATGGTATTGCGATGGGGGGAGGCTTTGAAGTTGCACTCGCCTGTGACTTGATAATCGCTTCGGAAAATGCAATTTTCGCGCTTCCTGAGCCGAGGGTAGGGTTAGCGGCCTTGGGCGGCGGTATTCATAGGCTTCCTCGGGAGATTGGTATGAAACAGGCGATGGGGATGTTGCTGACTGGCCGTCGCGTACCGGCAGAAGAGGGTAGGCAGCTTGGTTTTGTTAATGAGGTGGTACCCGTCGGAGAAGCACTGAACGCCGCGAAAGCCTGGGCGGCTCAAATTTTGGAATGTGCTCCATTATCCGTGCGCGGCAGCAAAGAAGCTGCTATGCAGGGGATGTCTGCTCCTTCACTTGAAGAGGCTATCAAAGGTAAATACGATCAAATATCAGCGATGTACGGTTCAGCAGACTTTGTCGAGGGTCCGCTTGCTTTTTCAGAGAAGAGAGCGCCAAACTGGAAGGGAGAGTAGATTCACGCGAGTCAGATACATCTCACGATGATGGTAAAAGAGCGCGTCTTTTTAGATAAGAACTAGAGTTCTTCCTGCACGTGGAGCCTGTTTAAATTATTCAATGTAGAGGCTGTCATTAAGACGACGATTACGCTTTGAGGCGTGTTTTCCTCACCCATGCCGTTTGCCAAGTCAGACATTCAATGAGTCCTGCCGCCAGTATCGATGTTCACTTCTCGCCACGCTTGCGGCAGCAAGTGTACTCAGGCATTGTTTAATGCTTCTTTGCCCGAGGAGATACAACAGTGGCGGAACATCATATAGATCAGGACTATCTAGCTAAAAGGCAGCTGAAGAAAGGTACCGCAGGTTGGATCTTGCTTGCCGGCCTCGGCGTGTCCTACGTAATCTCTGGCGACTTTGCTGGCTGGAATTTCGGTATTGGTGTGGCCGGTTGGGGCGGTTTTGCCGTCGCCGCAGTGTTGATGGCATTGATGTATCTTACGCTCGTACTTTCGCTTGCAGAGATGTCTGCAGCGATTCCAGCTGCAGGCGGTGGATATAGCTTTGCTCGCCAGGTGATGGGGCCTAGCGGGGGTTATCTAACAGGCCTAGCAGTACTCATTGAATACGTGCTGGCCCCCGCGGCAATCGTTGTTTTTATTGGCGCTGCTATTGAAGAACTCCTTGGGCTTAATGGTCCTGTTATCTACGCCGCATTTTATTTTATTTTCGTCAGCATACATTTGATCGGCGCTGGCGAAGCTCTAAAGCTAATGATGGTGATTACTGCGCTCGCGGTTTTTGCAATTGTTGCGACCGCGATTACCTTGTTTGGCAGTTTTGAAACCGCTAATTTATTTAATATTGAACCGGACTCAAGCATTGCTGGCGCGAATGAATATTTGCCTTTTGGTTGGCACGGCGTATGGGCAGCTTTACCTTTTGGTATGTGGTTGTTTTTGGCAATAGAGGGTGTGCCTCTAGCGGCGGAGGAAGCTAAGGATCCTGCTACTGATGTGCCCAGAGGGATAGTAGGAGCCATGTTGTTCCTGTTGGTTACAGCCGTGCTGGTTGTCTTCCTGCTGGCTGGAGCAGCCGGAGCTGAAGCAATCGGTAACAGTTCTGTGCCGCTCGTTGATGCGCTTAAACACACGGGCAATACAACACTAGCCACAACCGTTAATGTTTTAGGTTTAGCCGGTCTGATTGCTTCTTTTTTTTCGATTATCTACGGTTATAGTCGGTTAGTTTTTGCCTTATCGAGAGCTGGGTATCTGCCGCGGTTTCTGTCATTGACGAACGAGCGTAAAGCCCCAGTTTGGGCTCTGGCGATTCCGGCTATACTGGGTTTTCTTATCTCGTTAACGAGAGAAGGCGACCTGATTATTGCGATGGCAGTAGTTGGCGCCACGATTTCTTATGCATTGATGGCGTTATCTCACATCCTGTTACGAATCAAATATCCTGATATGCACCGCCCGTACAAGACTCCTGGAGGCGTGTTCACTTCATCCATTTGTCTCGTGCTTGCTGTCATTGCTTTAACCGGTGTATACGCCTTCGATCCACGCGCCTTCAATTATACGATCGTGTTATATGTGATAGGAGCACTTTATTTTTTTCTGTATAGCAAGAATCACTTGGTCGCGAAAACGCCAGAGCAAGAATTCGAAATATTAGCTGCTGCCGAAAACGAGCTCGGATAATAGCATTCCACGTCGTCATGATTGTTCCATCACGGGTTTGCTTTACCTACCTTACATAGTACAGTTTAGTCTCAATCCGCGATTATTGCGTAAGGTATGTCATCTGCTCTGACGTTTAATACCAAGTTTGCTTACGGCATAGGACAACTCGCAGAAGGTCTTAAGAATTCGGCCCTCAGTACATTTGTTCTGTTTTATTACAATCAGGTACTCGGACTCTCCGGCACGCTTGCGGGCACTGCTATTTTGATTGCATTGTTGTTTGATGCCGTTAGTGATCCACTGGCGGGGTCCCTCTCAGATAACTGGCGGTCTAGGTGGGGTCGGCGACATCCTTTTATGTATGCTTCTGCGTTACCACTTGGCATTGCGTTCTTTTTTCTTTTTTCACCGCCCGAAGGGCTTTCCGAGTTCTCCCTCTTTTTGTGGCTGACAGCGACGGTAGTGCTCACCAGAGGCGCGATGACACTTTATCACGTGCCTCACATTGCTCTCGGTGCTGAACTTTCCGAAGACTATGACGAAAGAACCCAGATTGTCTCATATCGCTATTTCCTCGGTTTTGGCGGTTATCTGGTTGCTTACTACCTTGGCTTTGGCGTGTTTTTCAAAGACACAACAGAATTTCCTCAGGGTCAATTCAATGTGGATGCCTACGCGCCCTATGCCTTTGTGCTTGCGGTGACGATGGTCATCACGATTGTATGGTCAGGTTGGGGAACCCATCACAGGATTCCCTATCTGCCCCTAGCTAGTGATAAGAGTCAGGTTGGTAAGCTAACGTTGTTCAACGTCATTACGCGCATGTTTAGCGAGATTATCGGTGCACTTCGGAACCGCTCCTTTGCTTGGTTGTTTGCGGGCACGATGATTATCTTCGTTATGGTGGGTGTTGATGGTGCGTTGAATTTGTATATGTTTGAGTATTTTTGGGAGCTCAGTTCCTCTCAAAAGCTGACGATCTTGTTGTCATACCCCGTAGGTATCATGTTTGGTACTTTTATTGCGCCTGTTTGGCACAAACATTTTAACAAACGATCCGGTGTCATTTTTGGGGGTGTTTATTGGGCACTCTGTCAAATTGTACCTGTCTTACTAAGGTTTAGTGATCTCTTTCCCGATAACGGCACGGCGACGCTGGTTGGTTCTTTGGTATTTGTAAAATTCACTCAGGGTATAGCCGCGGCACAGTTTCTGGTGAGTTTTAACTCGATGGTTGCAGATATTGCGGACGAACATGAACTTGCTACCGGCAAACGTCAAGAAGGCATTTTCTTTGCTGCTGTATCTTTTGCTAACAAAACGACGACCGGGCTTGGGTCGTTTATCGGAGGCGTCGGTCTTGATCTTATCAGTTGGCCAACTCAGGTGGAGAGCGCAGTCGACATATCGCCCGAGAAGTTGATTCAACTGGGTTTGCTTTACGGGCCTCTTCTTGGAGGGTTTGCAGTCGTGAGCGTACTGTGTGTGCTTCAGAATAAGTCAAGCCGGGAGGGACACGAACTCGTGGTGAAAAAGTTGGCTGAGCGTCGTGAAAAAGAGACCAAAAGCTTTCAAGAAGGCGAACCAAATTTGACGAGCACTACTTGACTGTAACTAACTAATAGAAAATGACTCAGAATTTATGAATGAACAAACTCGCAGAGAAGAATGATGAAAAAAAATATTACGCGCCGTGACTTTTTGAACGGAACGCAAATTGCCATAGGTGCTGCTGTTGGTGGTTCTCTTTTGTCCCCCTGGACCGAAACCTTCGGCTCACCAGAAGGCTTCTCGCTAAATCCTAATTATTACCCGCCTGCCAAAACCGGGTTGAGAGGCAGTCATGATGGCTCTTGGGAGGTGATGCACGCCCGTGTCATGGGTACAGAGTGGAATGCTGAAAAGGTTGATGCAGATTACGATTTGGTCATCGTAGGTGCAGGACTCAGCGGTTTGTCATCGGCACACTTCTTTTTGGAAAAGCACCCAAACGCAAAGGTGTTGGTTTTAGATAACCATGATGACTTTGGTGGGCATGCAAAAAGAAATGAATTTGAATACAACGGTGACACGCGAATAGGCTATGGTGGAACCGAGGCGATTGACACGCCTTCGTCTTATCCGCCTGAGGCAATGCAGTTGCTAAAGGACCTCGGTATCGACCTCGATAAATTCTATGGTGCATTCCAACAAGACCTTTATGCATCGCGAGGTATGGGTTTTAGCATTGTGTTCGATAAAGAGAAGTTCGGCGAAACAAAACATGTAACTGGGTATGGCAAAAAACCGTGGTCACAATTCGCAGAGGAAGCGCCGTTAACAGAAAAAGCCCGTGCAGATTTCATTCGCGTTCAAACGGAAGAGGTAGACTACTTACCCGGCGTGGCGACTGAGAAGAAATTCGAGATTTTAAGCAAAACCGGCTACTCATCTTTTCTCAGAGACTACTGTAAAGTAGATGAGCAGGTGATCGATATTTACCAGCACTGGGGTATGAGTTTTTGGTGCGTCGATATGGAGGAGGTGCCGACAACAGCGGTGCAGTATTATGACGGGGGTATACCAGGGGTTGATCACACTCTGCCGATACGTAAGGGGCGCGGTGTCGACCCATACATTTTTCATTTTCCCGATGGTAATGCTTCCATCGCTAGATTGCTTGTAAGGAAACTCATCCCGGAAGCAATGCCTGGCTTCACGATGGAAGATGTTGTCACGGCTAAAGCTGACTACTCTCAATTAGACAAACCCAACCGTAAACTGAATATCCGCTTAAACAGCACCGTTGTTCATGCGCAGAATACAACGGACGGCAAGCACGTCGATATAACCTATGTTAATGGCAGTAAAGCGCGAAAAGTCAGAGCAAAAAAATGCATTATGGCGTGTTACAACAGTGCAGTTCCATATCTTTGTCCCGAGATGACAGAAAAACAAAAACAAGGTCTGGCGTTCAATATAAAAATACCGTTAGTCTACACGAAGGTGTTGATAAACAACTGGCAAGCATTTGACAAGCTAAAGACCAGCTTTGTGTATTACACTGGTGGGTTCTACAAACAAGCTGAGTTGGCATATCCCGTCTCGTTAGGTAAGTACAAAAGATCTCAGACGCCTGATGAACCTATGATCGTTCACATGTGTCATGTGCCGCTGTTTGAGGATATCAAGGGTCCGGAGCAATGGCGCGCCGGTCGCCGGCAAATTTTGAGCACGAGCTTCGAAGTGTTCGAGAAACATGCAAAGGACCAGTTAAATCAGGCCTTCGCTGAAGTCGGATTTGATGCTGATAGAGATGTGTCGGCTATTACGGTTAATCGCTGGCCGCACGGCTATTCCTACAGTAACAGACTATTGTGGGGCGCGGAGTACGCAGAAGATGAAAAGCCATGGGTGATTGGACGAAAGCCATTTGGCAATATTCATATTGCTAACTCAGATGCTAATGTGAAAGCGGATACGCAGACAGCGATCGCGCAAGGCTACCGGGCAGTCGGCGAAATCATAGATGCTCAGCGTTCCTGATGTTTGGTTTGTGCAAAGATAATTTGTTCGCCTCACCCGCAGGTAGCGTTAGATGTCTATACTAAAATTTGATGGATCTGTTGTCGCGAACTGTCACTGTGTGGGGTATTGACTCAATCTACTCTCAACGGCAGAGTGAGGTGCTATAAATTAATGGATGAAAAGTAGATGAAGTATTCAGTTGCATTTGCCTCCGAGGTTGATTCATGGAGATGGGTCAAAAAGGCGGAAGATTTGGGTTTTGACACAGCCTGGTTCTACGACACGCAATTGCTTAACCCGGATGTTTTTATCTGTATGGCGCTTGCCGCACACGAAACGACTCGAATCAGATTGGGCACCGGGGTACTTGTACCGAGCAACCGTATCGAGCCTGTCACTGCGAACGCCTTTGCGTCTCTAAACCGTCTCGCTCCGGGGCGAATTGATTTTGGTGTTGGCACAGGGTTTACAGCGAGGCGGACGATGGGCTTGGGCGCGTTGCCGCTGAAAGAGATGAAAAGCTACATCGAACGTGTACAGAGTCTATTGCTAGGTGAGCAAATAGATTGGCGTTTTGAGGGTAAAGATCGAAAGATTGGTTTTTTGAATCCTGATCTTGGTTTGATTAATCTTGAGGACCAAGTGCCTTTGTGGGTTTCGGCGTTTGGACCGAAAGCAAAGCAACTGACGGCAGCGTTGGGGGCAGGTTGGTTAAATTTCGGTGCACAGGGTGCGAAGCAGTCTTTGATAGAAATGCAAGAAATCTGGGAGTCTGCAGGTCGATCCAGAAAAACACTTGCTGCTAACCTTTTTTTCCTTGGTGCAGTTTTGACGGGTGATGAGGAAATAGACAACCAGAAACTGATCAAAGAAGCGGGGCCACTTACTGCGGTGATGTTTCACAATATGGCTGACGATGTCGGCGCAATGGGGGGCGCAAATTTGCCAACCGGACCTCTGAGTAATGTGATTGCCGAGTACCTCGCGATTCATGAAAAGTATCAACCCGAAGATGCACGTTATCTGACTAATCACCGCGGCCATTTGATGTACGTCCGTCCCGAGGAAACCCACATTACACCAGAGCTAGTCAAGTCAACAACAATGAGCGGTAACCGAGAAGACCTGATTCTGCAAATACGTGAACTTCGTGACATGGGTTACGATCAGGTAACGATTCAGCTGGTGCATGGCGTTGAAGATGCGATAGAGGAATGGGCGGATGTTTTTCAAGCCATTTAGAAAGTACCTATCAAAAAACACATGAAGTTTATCAACAATTGTCGGCTAAAGATAAGTTAGCCGGTGATTTCGGTTTTCGTTAGAGAGGGCAGGTCAGTGCAGACTTGCTGAATAGACACTCGTTAGCCATGATCGATGATACTAGCGTTTTAAGGGGGAAGTTTATGTCAGTTGGGGTTCTTTCAGCTTATATGGTGCTCGACTTCACAGATGAGCGCGGTGAGATTGGTCCCATGTTGATGGGAGACCTTGGTGCAGATGTCATTCGCGTTGAGACGCCGAACGGTTCTGAGGCACGGCGTGCACCGCCACTGTTGGAGGCAGATAAGACAGATCTGAGTAGCTTGCAGTTTCTCGCCTTCAACCGGAATAAACGCTCTATTTGTCTAGATCCGGATTCCGAGGCAGATAAGGCTACACTAGCGGCGCTGATCGCAAGAACTGATTTTATTATAGAATCAGGTCGGTTCGTTGAAGAGATATGGGGCATCAGCTTTGATGATGCTAAAGCATTGAATCCTCATCTTGTCCATGTACGAATCACTGCGTTTGGTAGTGATGGCCCTTACGCAGATATGAAAGCTGCTGATCTAACCATTGTCAGCATGGCAGGACCTGTCGCGCTTCAGGGGGTTCCTGAGCGTCCGCCATTGCGTATCAGTGTGCCGCAGGTATGGCGACATGCCGGCGTTGAAGCGATTGCTGGCGCGATGGTGGCTCACGCTCGAATGCGAAGAACTGGTTCGGCGCAGTTTGTCGATGTCTCGGCACAATGCGTGATGACTTGGACCATGCTCAACGCGATGGATGCTTGGGCAATTCAGGGTTTTGAATTTGAGCGTATTGGGTCGTCGATTGTGCAGGGGATCGGTCTCACTGAATTAGTCTATCCAACAACAGATGGTCACGTTGTGGCTATTCCATTTGGTCGTGTGTTACAGGGATGTACAGATGCCTTAATTGAAGATGGCATCGTTGATGAATCTTTCCGAAAAATCGACTGGGACATGTTTGAAGCGAACATGCAGACTCCTGAAAATCTACCAATTAGCTTTGAGGAGTGCGCAAGGATATGTCGACAATTTTTTGCTGGCCGATCGAGAAGAGAGTTGTTTGAGCTGGGCTTGCAAAAGGGCGTCACACTTGCGCCGGTTAACACGCTGAGTGAGTTGTTGGGCATGGAGCATATGGAAGCGAGGGAATACTGGCAGGCAACAACATTACCCAACGGTCAAAAAGTGAAGTCTGCCGGCCTGTGGGCTAAACCTGATGGCTTTGAAATGGCCGTGCGGCGAAACGCACCGGCCCTTGGGGAGCACACGGTAGAAATTAAGGAACAACTGTATGCGACCAGTAAAACACCGGTTGAACTAAATATTGACGATAAGTTGCCGTTTGACGGCGTTAAAGTTGCAGATTTTGCATGGGTAGGGGTCGGACCAATTTCTGCGAAATACCTCGCTGACCACGGTGCTGATGTTGTGCGGGTAGAGTCGGAGAACCGTCCGGATGTCCTACGGGGCGGTGTTCCTATGAAAGATGCGGAATTCGGGTGGAATCGATCCCAGTTTTTTGGCGACTTTAATACATCGAAAAGAAGTCTAACGCTGAATATGAAATCTAAAGAAAGCATCGCCCTTGCGAAAAAACTTATTGGCAAAGCTGATGTGTTTATCGAAAGTTTTGCGCCCGGTGCAGTAAGTCGAATGGGTCTGGGTTATGACGAGGTGCGGCAGCTTAATCCTGGCTTGATTATGATCAGCACGTGTCTGATGGGGCAAACCGGACCTGCCGCCGGTCTGGCTGGTTATGGGTACCATGCAGCGGCGATCGCTGGATTTTATGAAATAACGGGTTGGTCAGATTTGGGTCCCTCAGCACCGTGGGTTGCCTACACTGATACCGTGGCCCCGCGATTTGTATCGATATTGCTCGCTGCAGCATTGGACCGTAAACGACGCACGGGTGAAGGATGCTTTATCGATGTCGCGCAGATTGAAACAGCACTACACTTTTTGGGTCCGGAAATTTTGGATTTACAGGCGAATGGTCACAGTGTGACACGTAACGGTAATCGATCCCTTTATTATGCGCCGCAGGGCGTTTACCCCTGTAGTGAAGATGAGGCTTGGTGTGCAATTGCTGTTGAGAAAGACAGCCAATGGCGTAGCCTCTGCGAATTGATGCAGCGTGCTGACCTTTCAAACGAAAATGTACTCTCTACACACCAAGGTCGTCTTGAACAACATGATCGTATAGACGAAGCGATAACCAGTTGGACGATGCAATTTACCCCAAACGATGCAGTCTCTAGACTGCAGGGTGTAGGCATACCCGCCGGTGTTGTCCAGCGCAGTAAGGATTTGCTGGAAGACCCGCAATATAAACACAGGGACTTTTACCGATATTTTGATCATCCTGAAATGGGTCACATACCCTATGCTGGTCACCAATACACCATTAGTGGCTATCACAATGGCCCCAGATCTGCTGCTCCCTGTATCGGGGAGCATAGTTTTGAAGTGCTTGAAAGTGTGATTGGTTTAACGAGTGAAGAAATTGCCGATGCTTATGCTAGTGATGCCATTGTGTGAAGAAATCGGTGTGAAGAAATCGGCGTCCAAAACTTTGCGTTGTCAGTAGATTAGGATGACCTAGCGTCAGGAAGTCAAATCCAAAAATCAGTAAGTTAGCGCTGTGAGGGTGGGTTAAGGTCACCTGTATCGAGAATCGGCGATGCGTCAATTTCCTCAGCGTCCATCATCGTTGCAATCTGTTGTAGGGAACCAATAAGCAGATGTTTCTGGTACTCAGGTAATTTGCGATATTCCCGTAAGAAACCCGCTTGAAGTGGTTCGGGTGCATCCTTAAGTTTCTCTTCTGCAAGGGGCGTCAACCGAATGTGTACAGCTCGCTTGTCACTATCACTTTTGAACCTGCTAACCATGCCGTTACGCTCAAGACGGTCAATCAGGCTGGTGACAGTAGCTTGAGATAATACAACTTCGCGGGAAATTGAGCTTGGTGTCGGATTACCTAGATCATCGATAACTTGAAGTACTAATAGTTGTGATGTTGTCAGACCAGTGGTCTTCAGAAGTCGCTTCGACTGAAGATCAATGGCACGTGTTATCCGTCGTAGGGCAACAAGGATTTCATCGTAGTCTTTAGGCTGCATTCCCATGCAGATATTATAGAGGAGGTTGCTGGATATTGTCTTCTACTTCCCTTAACCTGCCGCCATGCAACTTGCGAAACCATTTATAAAGCTGCCGTTTCAATTCGATGTGGAACGCATGCAATCGGAACTGAATGCCATGCCTGCGTCTGCTTGGATGGCCCACCCGTCAGGTATGAAAGGAAACAGTGCTATCGCGTTGATCTCCAGAGAGGGCGGTGATAATGACGACTTTGCGGGTCGAATGCAGGTAACGCCACATTTAACTTCCAGTGCATACTTGCAACAAGCTATTGGCAGTTTGGGAGAGGTGTTCGGTCGATCCCGTTTAATGCGTCTGGCGCCCGGTGCTGAAGTTGCTGCGCATGTCGATTTCAACTATCACTGGTACTCCCGGGTCAGAATTCACATTCCTATTACGACTGAACCGCGCGTGACTTTTTTTTGTGGTGATCAGTCAACTCACATGGCCGCGGGTGAATGCTGGATCTTCGATTCCTGGCGGCGCCATCGAGTGGTTAATGGTGGAGTTGAAGATCGGGTGCATCTGGTGATCGATACGGCAGGTTCGTCACGGTTCTGGCAAATGGTTCAAACGGCTGATGCCATGCCCGTTGCTGAGGTTACATACAATGAGAATTGGCAAGGGCGCGTGCGCACAGAGCAGTTCAACAATTTACCGGTCATGTCGCCGGGTGAGATTGATCATCTAGTCCTCGGGCTGATCGAGGATTTTAGCGCTCATCCAAAAAACCTGCCTCAGCGAGTGCAACACTATACAAGTATACTGAATGATTTTAGACATAACTGGCGGGAAATCTATGCCGAGTTTGGGCCGCTGCCAGAGGTGTTGCCGCGATATCAACAATTAGTTACTAAACTAAAGGGCGAAATGCACCGTGATCCGAGATCATTGATTACGCATAGTAATGAAGTCGGCGTTAATCCGATCATCATGCAAAGAATCGTGAGAGCAGCGCTTGCGCCGGAAATGTTCGAGCAGCACCGGGTTTCTACCAAAACCGTTCCAGGGTGAGCTCAAGTACTGTATTCGAAAAGTGCAAAATCCTGCGCATAGAACTTAACAAGTTGTGACGTCAGTTCATCATCGAGATACGCCTGATAACCTGCGTGCTCGGAGGTGTTTGTGACGGATAGCGCGACTTTCGGCAAACCTATGTGGTTTAGCACATGGTCAAAATCCTCTTGGAGTGATTCATAGCGACCAATATAGTCCATGCCGGTGTTTCCGGAACTGTTCGTTAATAAATCTGCCTGAGGAGTGATTAGCACACGGCTGCGAAATCGTGAACGTGACATGGCTCTTTTCATCACGTCCGTTGGCGCATGTTGAAAATCTGGCTCATCGCCGAGCAAGAAAGTTGCTGCGGAAATGAAACGATCAAAAGGATGCCGGACAAAGGCAAATTTATAGTAGCGATATAATTGTTCAGGTGCCAGATGGCGCGTAACCTGTTGCAGCGATACGTGTCCATGGCCAAGGCTTGCAAGTGCGGGGATAGGGAGTGTGGATCGCCCAAACATCGCATGCTGCTGCCAGTCCTCAGGACCCAGATTCGCTTGAAGCGCGCGTCGAATCGACTGCGTCGCTGTTTTTGGCACAGCAAAGAATATATATCGATGTTTGTGGGAAACGATCACTGGATATTGTACCGAGCGCGGACCTCCGGACCCAGTGCTTCTTTCAGTGGTCCGAGCCAAGGTTCATAGTTTTGCCAGGCATCCAGCGCTGTTCGAAATATAGGTTGTCGAACTTGCTCCGAGCTTGGCGTTCTAACGCTGCGGTGTGTTTTGTAAAATTCGACGCATTCGTTCTCGAACGGCAGATTGCAAAACTCAAGTAGACGACGGACCTCTTGCTCAAGATTATCGACCACATCTTCGTGTTGTACCCGGTGCACAAAACCGGGTAATACGTGATCCCAGTGATCCATTAACTCGACGTACTCGCGGTAGTAGTTGCCAATTTCAGTCAGCCCGTACGAGAACTCTTGTCCTTGCCCAAACAGCTGCTTAAACCCGCTAAAGCAGCAGGACATTGGGTGTCTTCTTGCATCTATGACTTTTGCGTTGGGTAGTATTAGTTTGATTAATCCAATATGAAAAAAGTTATTCGGGTTCTTATCGACGAAAAACGGAGCGCTTTCTCTGTAAATTCTTGTTTGTTCGATGAACTGTTCGCCGAATCGATGAAAATAAGTGTCGTCCAGCTCTGTGAGTATTTGAGGATATCGCGGTGAGCCTGATTCTTCTTCAAGATGTGAAGAGCCCCTTAGGCGTTGCGCCAGCCAGATCAGGTTAGGCAGTTCCATAGTGCCATCGATTTGTGAATGTGATGCCAGAATTTGCTCTATCAGGGTTGATCCTGCTCGCGGCAGACCGAGAACAAATATTGGGTCCGGAGCATCAAAGCCAACCTTCGATTTTTGCTTAAAAAGGTCGGCTGTGCAGACGTCCATTTGCGCCTGGGTACGTATGTTCAGATTGGTCGCGCGATGTCGAACCTCCTCTCGCATAAGGTCATTGCCGCGCTCATAGTATGAAAACGACTGATCAAAATTGCCGCGATCTTCAAGGGCTTTACCGAGTGCAAAGCACAGGTGTGTTTGGTCCTCAGTCGAGATAGTCTCACTCTGCTCAAACTGCACCATATGTTCAATTTCGTCTTTGGTAAACTGGTAAGTTTTCGTGTTTGCCAAAGACCAGAATGCGTCTCCGTAGTCTGGTTGAATCTCGAATGCTTTACGATAAGAGCGAATCGAGTTTGCGAGATGTCCAATTGTTTTCTCAGCATGGCCGCGCATAACATGCAACTTATGTTGATTGGGCGCGGAATCAATCACCTCATTGTATATTGATATTGCGCCGGCATGATCCCCGACACCGGCGGTTGCATTACCGTGCAGCGAGAGAAAAACAAGATTTTCGGGGGATGTTTTTACAAGTTCGGCTGTATGCATTAATGCGGTTTCAAACTTTTGCATTTTAAGCAACAGGTTCGCCAGATCGTAGCGCACGCGGTTGTTATCCGGTGCTATTGCTAGCGCGGTCTCAAGGAGAAATTCAGCATCTGCCAGCACATCAAGCTGTTCGCCGACCTTCGCCAGTAAGCGCATACCTTCAATATGCTGTTTGTTGTCCCGTAGAAAATGTCTGCAAAGCTGATCAGCCTTAAAAAACTTACCTTCGTTGATGAAGCTGTTAACAGCAACAAGTGGTGGAGGTAAAGACTTGAGGTAATTGACCTCGTTGATCGCGTGTTCAAGGCCTTGCTGATTGTCCTCAGTCTTATATAAGTTGATCAGTGCTTGCCAGCTAGCAGTTAAGGCTGGGTTGAAATGTACGGCGCCTTGAAAAGCGATTCTGGCGTTGTTTGGTTCGTTTGTAGCGAGGTGATTGTGGCCACGTTCTTGCCATGCCCTAGCGTGTTCTTTATTCAGGCTCAGTAGCAGAGCCAGGGTTTGCAGCGAGTCCGTGTGATTGTTTTGATACCGTTGTGCCACTGCAAGCAGGTACAACAGTTCTACGTGTTCATCAGAAAGCGCAATGTCTTTCAATGTTTCGGTCACCACTTGCTCGGCGTCAGAAAACCTTGCCTGTTTGATTAATTGCTGTGCAGCGTTTTGTGTCTGTTCGTTCAATCACTGACTCCGGAACTAAAAAAGGCAGGGGCACACGAAG
>CAXRCG010000028.1:0-34839 GCA_964228885.1 Pseudomonadales bacterium
CACCCAGAGATATTACGCATTCACGCTGACGAAAACTCGAAGCAAGTTGCTGGCCACCGGTGGCATTCAGATGTCAGTTGCGATCCAGAACCTCCCATGGGATCTATTCTTCACATACATACTGTTCCATCGGTGGGTGGCGACACGCTTTTTGCCAGTTCCAATGCCGCTTATGAAGCCCTTAGCGCACCGATGAAAAAATTTCTTGGTGGTTTAAAGGCTCGCCACGATGGCGGCCCAAACTACAACCGCCGTGCTCAAATCAACGGCAAGCCCGGCGACAAACAATATCCTTACGCCGATCATCCCGTCATTCGCACGCATCCGGTAACGGGTAAAAAAGGTATCTATGTCAGTCCGGTCTTTACGCAGTATATCTGCGACTTACCAGAAGATGAGAGTCGATCAATCCTCGACTTTCTCTACGCCCACAACCGAAAGGAACAATTCGTCTGTCGCTTTACGTGGAAAAAAGATTCTATTGCTTTCTGGGACAACCGAGCCGTACAGCATCTGGCCATGTGGGACTACTTTCCTAGGGTCCGTAGCGGATATCGCGTAACCGTTGCGGGCGATAAACCGTTTTGATGCGCTATACCCGTTATTTTTCATTTGGCCAGCAGGGGCTCATGCTGCTCCAATGTCAAAGGCTCGAGTCTGGCCAAATCTGATTTCCACCATACCAGCGCTAAAACTAACCAAATACCTGCCACTGCGACGCACAATGTCATCAGTCCACCAATGCTTGCCGCACAGTACCCCATCAACAAAGCTCCCAAAGGCATGCCGCCAACACTACCCAGAGAGAAAACAGACATGACACGCGCGCGATATTCCGGCGGCGCAGATTCCTGCATAAGCGTCCTGCCCATGCTCATAGCAACGCCGCCACACATTCCCCAGAAAAACAGTGTAATCAAGTAACCATAAAAAGGCAGGCCAGTCGCTGCGATCAGCAAAAAGATGCCACCGATAAGAATCGCCAACATTAACGCTCTGCCCTGCTTCTTCACGCCGCCGAGACTCACCAACAAAATCGTTATGACGACGGTGCCTATCATGAAGGCAGCAAACGACATTGAAATATCACTTGCACTGCCATGGTAAACGTCTCTGACGATGATCGGGTTGAGCACGACAAAACTGCCCCCATAGAAAGTGCTCATGGCCATCATCATGACAAGCGCAGGACCCATTCTTGGCGACCGAATAACCACTTTTAGGCCGCTTTTAATTTGATTTAATCGGGAACCCGCGTTTACATCTTGAGGTTGAGGTGGCGCTGGCTTTAGCTTAAGAGAGATCAACGCACCTGAAAAGACAATCAGTGAGTGCAGCACTAATAATGGGATTGCACCGATAGAATCAGCAAAACTTGCAGCAGCAAAGCCGAAAATTTGCGCGCCAAAGGTTAGCCCCATGGTAACGGTTACTGTCCGTTGCAATTGATCTCCAGCAACCCGGTTCAACATCCCATCACGAGCGGGTTGGATGAAAGCACCTACCGTTCCCATCATCAACGCATAACCGATAAGCGCCCAGTAACTGAGCAAATCCAGATACATCAGAAGTGCTAGTCCAGCCGCGGGTATCGCTGCGATGACATGAAAGCCGATAAGTATCTTGCGTTGATCAAACCGATCGGCAAGTAACCCCCCGAACAAGATTAAAAACAATCCGGGCAGCTGCGTACTCATCTGCGCGATACCTAACCTGTCGGCACTTTCCTGCAGTTGTACGGCAACTAGCCATGGAAATAATATCGTCTGAATTCCCATGGGGATTACAAAGCTAGTGACGCCAGCCATGTACCAAAAAAACTGTTTTTTTAACGCAGACATCGGGTCTATGCTACGGACTCGGTCCGCAAAGGGCAATTCACAAAATTATCGCAATCCGAGACGAACGAGCGCTCGCCTCATTTGCAGCAGCGATTACCTAGGATGGCTGACCGCAGACATTCAAACCCGAATAACTCGCCCGGGTCTTGCACCTGTATCCTCGTCATTTTCCCGGGTCTTAACGCCCGCTACGAATGTGTTTAGGTAGCCGCTTGCAGATTGCAGAATTCTACTGCCGCCTGCGGGCAGATCGTGATGCACCTGCAGCGCACCCAGCGCAAGTCGGTCTAGATTGAAAAGATTAAGGTCGGCGCGTTTGCCAACTTCAATACTGCCCCGATCGTGCATACCAAAGAGAGATGCATTAGATAACGTCTGCTTGTGCACCATCAGCTCCATAGGCATGCGTTTTCCTTGCACACGATCGCGTACCCAGTGCGTGAGTTGGTAGGTTGGGCCGACCGCATCGAAGATCAGATTAACGTGTGCACCTGCATCGGATAAACCTATGATGGTCTCGGGATGTTCAATCATCTCTTCCATCACACTAAAAGTCCCATCAACGAAGTTCGCACCTAACAGAATGGCAAAGTTATTACCGTCGCCTTCGGTAAGGTAATCATACATATATTCAGGGACATCCAAGCCCGCCTTCGCGGCAAGTGCGCCGATGTTAGTGCCGGGCTCAGGTTCATAATTGATGGGTAGCGTGATGGGGAACATGCCCGGCGCAGCAGCAGCTAAAAGACCATAGACATTCGCCATCACACCCGGTTGATCTGGCGAAATGTCGTTATCACTTAAAATTTTAGCCTTCACTTCAGGCTTGCGCATCTCTGCTAATTTTTGTTCAAAGGGCAGGTCAGCTAGTTTCAAAAATGTCTCTCTGCGCTGAAACATATGATAAGCCTTCAGGCTCGTCACAAACCCAATCGGGCGCGTCGCGATTTGCGGGCGAATGTTGAGCCCGTCCTGGTTGGCTTGCGCCACGATAGACAGGCAGTTTCGCCACTGATCAGGGCGATTACCGTTCTGCACGAGGGTGAAGGTGCAGCTACGACCGCTCTCCTTTGCTATCTCAGCAAACAGCTCCACTTCCTGCTCTGTCGTCCATTTCTCTGGGCCGGCGATATCCCCCACCACTCCAGCAGGCACAGCTTGAAAGACACCTTTGCCGGCTGCTTTCATTGCACGCCCGATAGCCATCAGTTCTGCTTTCTCCGCAAAGGTACCGGGAATGGGTTCGCCGAGCACCGAGCGATGACCAATGGTGCGCGAGGTTGAAAAGCCAACCGCGCCCGCCGTCAGGCCTTCTTCTACTATCTTACACATGGCTGCGAGGTCGTCTGCTGTTGCATCTTCGTGGTGCAGCGCTCGCTCTCCCATCACATAATTTCTCACTGCGCTGTGAGGAATCTGCGTGCCGATATCGAGCGCATACTCACGACTACCAATGTAATCGATGTACTCCGGAAACGTTTCCCAACGCCCCCACTCAATCCCTTCGTAAAGTGCAGTACCGGGGATATCCTCAACCCCTTCCATCAGTTCTATCATGCGTCTTTCACCGCCCGGTGGACAGGGCGCAAAACCAACACCGCAATTTCCCATGACAACGCTGGTGACACCGTGGCTGAACGAAGGATCAATTTTGTCGTCCCAGCTCACCTGACCGTCGTAATGCGTATGCACATCGACCCACCCGGGCGTTACATAGGCACCCTCAGCATTGATCGTCTCCCGGGCCTTGCCATCGACATTGCCCGCGCCGACAATAAGACCATCTTTAATCGCCACATTTCCGTTATAACTTAACCCGCCTGAGCCATCGACAATACAGGCGCCCTTGATGAGATAGTCGTACATAATTGCCCCTTCAAAATACTGGTTTAAAACTTAAATTGATCAGCTAAATAAGCAGGGAGTTTACCTCCCATTCCTTCTCTCTATACTCAACTTTATGCCTATACTTTTCAACATATCGCCGGCAACTAGTGTGACAGCGATTTGCCAAGTGCTCGACTACACAACTACAACCGTCGATATTCGGTGATCTCTGCTTGAGTTTCCTACAATGATCTCGTATTTACCCTTTGCTGACTGCCATGCTGCTGCATCAATGTCCCAATGAGAGAACGCTTCAGAATCTAGATCGATACTCAATGTCTTGCTGGCACCGGGTTTGAGATTTACCTTGGCAAAACCCTTAAGTTCTTTTTCTGGCCTTGAAACGGTTTTGTCGATAGGACGCACATAAACTTGCACAGTTTCTTGCCCAGCTTTATCCCCGGTATTGGTCACTGTGCACCTAACCGTAAAAATCTCGTCGGCATCATCTGTTGCAAGATCACTGATATCAAATGTGGTGTACGACAGCCCAAAGCCAAACGGCAATAAGGGTTCGATGTCACGCGTATCGTACCAGCGATAGCCTACAAACACGCCTTCGCCATAGTACACCTTACCGAACTCACCCGGATAGCTTGTGTAAGCCGGTGTATCTTCCAGACGATGCGGGAACGTCAACGGCAACTTGCCGGACGGATTTGCTTTGCCTGTGATTAAATCCATCAAAGCATTACCGAACTCTTGCCCGGCAAACCAGGTTTGAATCATAGCAGGCACATGCTTAAGCCAAGGCATCGCAACCGGAGACCCCGAGTTATTAACGACCACCGTGTTGGGGTTTGTCGCCACAACGGCTTCTATCAACGCATTTTGTTCACCTGGAAGCGCTAGCGCCTCACGGTCGTTTCCTTCAGTTTACCAATAATCATTATTGCCAACAATCAAAATCACCACATCAGCTTCCGAAGCCATATTTAATTCTCGGGTCATACCCTCCTCAAGATCCGGACCTAAAATACCGTACCGCATCGCCTTCAAGGTCGCCTCAGTGTTGGACTCGAATTCAATCTTGACGGAATAGCTTTCACCGGCTTGCATCTCAACTTCACCACGCGCCTCTGTTGAAGCCATACCAAAGATCGCTTCTCCGGCAACAGGGTTATTCCAGTTGTCAGCCACCAACTTATCGTCGACATAGATTCGAGACTTACCTGTGGCGAGAATACCAAAGGTGTGCGTGCCACTTTCTTCGGCCTTGAAATAGCCATGCGCCCGCAAGGCATCCTGAGGCGAAGCCGCCATGGCAGCCAACATCACCATGCCACGCGGAATCACCCGTTCATTTAGCTTTTCGCCATCAATACCACCCGAGAAGAATTCGTACCGCAATCCTTTTTCATTCGCGCCTGGCTCTGGGCTCAGCAAATGGCGCTCTGCTTCGGGAATATACTTATGGGTAAAGCAGCCACGGGCGGTTTCAACTTTCACGTCCGGATATTGGCTAGTAATAGAATCGAGCGGCGTTGCGACGTAATGCGGGCGCAGCGTCGAGGAACCACCGCCCATAATTCTAAAATCTTTAACGTTTGGTCCGATGACCGCTATCTTTTTGTGCTTCGCCAGATCCAGCGGCAGCAAGCCATCGTTCTTGCACAACACCATACCCTCGACTGCTGCTTGATAGGCTATGGCCTGATGATCTGGTTTATCCAAGGCCAGCTCTTGCGTCACACTGACGTCATCCATTAACCCCGTGCGATCCATACATAACAGCAAACGAGCAATTTTGTCATCCAATACTGCTTCAGGGACTTCCCCTGAATCTACCGCCGTTTGCAAGTGCTGACCCCAGGCTATCGCAGGTCCCGGCATCTCCAGATCTAGACCGCCAAGTGCATTGGGTACGGTTTCCTTTGCCGCATACCAATCTGAAATAACGAGTCCATCATAAGCCCACTCACCCTTTAGCACCTGATTTAACAAACGATCGTGAGAGCAAACATAGACATCATCAACACGATTGTAAGATGCCATAATCGTCCAGGGGTTACTGCGTTTTATGGCTATTTCAAAGGGCCGCAAATAAATTTCCCGTAGTGTGCGCTCGTCAAGCTCAACCGAGATGGTTTGCCGCTCAAATTCTGAATCATTGCATACAAAGTGTTTAACGCACGTGCCTATGCCGGCCGCTTGAACTCCGTCGGTAAAAGCGCTGGCCAGCATGCCAGACAGATACGGGTCTTCGGAATAACACTCAAAGTTTCGACCACCAATGGGGGTTCTCTGAATGTTAATGGTTGGGCCGAGCACAACTTGAACACCTTTGCTTTTTGCTTCTTCCGCGATGGCATCGGCTAATCGGTCAATCAGATCGAGATTCCACGTAGCAGCCATACAAACACCCACAGGGAATGAGGCAGCCGAAACACCGCCATCCCCGCGCACACCATTTGGCCCATCCGAGACTTTCATCTCGGGTATGCCCGCGCCGGGAATCGCCAGCGTGCGCCAAGTGCTGGCACCGGAGACAAGTTTCACTTTCTCTTCGACGCTTAGCTTGTCGATAATATCCTGATAACCACTGTCCAAAAGACTCAAAACTCTCTCCTTGAATATTAATGCAGCTAGAACTATGCGGGATTGTTACGCCCGAGGCCAGACCGGTGCCGAGATTCTTTAAACGTGATTGTTAACGTTAAATAGTTCTGAGCCAATACGGTTCAATACTCAGTGTTTCTCCAACCTCTCCTTGGTAACCGGATGCAGCAGCGCACCTATGGAGCGCTGCCAATCACAAGGAAAAATCCGTTTGCGACGAACGCAGGGCATCTGGAAATGGACTTGTAAGACTTTTGTTTAGGCAACGTGTCAACGCGTTCAGGCACGGTTCAAGTCAGTGGCTCACCACAAAATTTACCCCCTCGCTACTTCCTCACCTTTATTCCAAACTCAGCCAAAATCTCCTCACCGTGCTCACCATGTTTTGGTGGCCGTTGGTAGAGGTCAGTGTCGCCGCTCATGAACTTTATGGGACTACCCGTTGAAAGCCCCTTATGTTGACCTCCGGGGAAGTCAAATTCCTGGATCATGCCGCGTGCTTGAGTATGCGGGTCGGCCAGCACCTCAGGTATTGTGTTGGAAGGGCCGCAAGGCACGTTACCACCAATTGCACTGACCACTTCCTGTTTGGTTTTTGTCTGAGTCCAGGCCGCTATGGCAGCCTCTGTGAACTCCACATTTTTTGCACGCCTAGGATTAGATCGCGTGCGATCGTCGCTGATCAGCTCTGGTCGACCCATTGCTTGGCATAAAAAAGCCCAGTGCCGCTCGACCGGGGCGGCAATCGCAATACGTCCATCAGTGGTTGGAAACAAACCGAAAGGTACAAGACCTTTTCGTCCTGGTTTAGCCTGTTTACCGGTCACACTATAGGAGGCAACATTAGACTTAATTAGAGCCTGCATCGCGTCGTACATGGCAACATCAAAAAACTCGCCTTTACCCGTTCGACGGGATTGCATCACTGCCGCTAGCAGGCCTGTTGCCATCAATGTCCCAGGAAATATGTCCGCAATCGCCAGGCCAAACAAATCACCGGTAGATTCAACAATTCCGCCCACCGATTGGCCTACAACATCCAAGCACGGCCAATCTGCATAGGGGCTTTCACCCGTTCTTGGGTCACCGTAACCGCGCACGGTACCGTAAACAATTTTTGGATTGCGTGCTGTTATGACTTCATAACCTACGCCCAGTTCATCCATTACGCCCGCCCGCATATTCTCAACAATTGCATCCGCCTTTTCGCACAACTGCAGCAAAATTTCACGATCGCCCTGGTCTTTTAAGTCCAGCGAGATACTGCGCTTATTTCGATTCACGCTGGCAAATGCGGCGCCGTAGTCTGCACCGGGCGTCTCAACCCCTACGCGATCGGCATCTTCCGGGAACGGCGCCAGCTGCCTGAAGTTATCACCGGCGGGCGGTTCTACCTTGATCACATTGGCACCCATGTCAGCTAGCAACGCTGTTCCATAGGGCCCGGCATAAGCCATTGTGCAGTCAACGATTGTCAAATCTTCCAGCGGCCCTGAGCGGGTATTCATAGACATGTTCTTCTCCTGAAAGTTGAGTCGAATATTTTTGTTGCGATCAGTCACTCATTTCTGGCGCCAGCGCTTCGTGTATTTTCGCTAATTGCTCAAGCAACGCATCCGAAGAGCGAAAGCCCAACTGAAACAAGGGAACACAATCAATCGACGTATCGGAGAAACCCAGGTCCCTGAGCTCGCAAGCTCGCGCTACTAGCAAATCCATATCATTGTAGAAACGTTTACGCTTGTCCTTGTCGATCGCGCCTGGCGATAATGACATTTGCATGGGGAAGGTAGCCGGGTCTTTGCCATTTTCTTCGAGTAGATCTTTAAAGTGTGGCAACACTTCTTGTATTGGCGGATCACCGGGTGCCGTCATCGCCATCCAGCCGTCCGCGATACGTGCAATGCGTTTCAATGCCCGCTCCTTGGTTCCGCCAATCCAAATAGGAATAGCACCTCGCTGCGGCGGCTTGGGTTCCATCGCAATTTCCTCGACCTGATAGTACTGACCGGAGAAATTGACATGTTCATCTTCCCAATACTGCCGCAACAAGGCGACACCCTCTTCCAGTCGTCGACCGCGGGTACGGAAGTCTTCATTCAGCGCTTCATACTCTGAACGCTGCCAACCAATCCCAACGCCAAGCCTAACTCTGCCATTCGATAGCGTATCCAGAGTGCTCACCTGCTTTGCTACTAGTCCAATTTGCCGTTGAGGCAATACCATCACGCCAGTACCCAACTTAATGTGTTCCGTGACTGCAGCCGCAAAAGACAACATGGTGACGGCTTCCATGGTAGGCATCTTCGGGTCATAAACGGGCGCTCGACGATGTTTAGTTGGAAATCCCATCACTACGTGGTCGAACATGTCCAGTTCGTCATAGCCGATCTTTTCAATGCCCGACATGAGCTTTTTAACGCCCGCCTGCCCCTCACGGTACATCACACTAGGAAATACAACTGATAGATTCATGATTCATCGATCCCGATTAACAGTGGCAAGATATCTATAGCCTATATTGTTTCAGTCCTTTTCTACCAACTCTGCAGCATCAAACCGATGATTGAAGCGCTCTATTGATGGCGCCATTTACAAAAAAGAGACTAGCGACGACCTGCTGAGAAATCCGACCCACCGAACGCGCGACGAGTTTACGTGCTTTCACAAGGCTAATACAGGGTAACCTGATTCGGCAAGCTAGTCGGTCAATTAGTTCGAAGAGACTCGATTACTCAACAAGAATCAAATCTTGCATCGCAGGACAGGCAGATTTAAAGTTTTGTTCCACCAATCTCGCCTACAAAGAGAAAGCTTCTTCAGTCACCAATGACGGCTGGTGATCAGTATTTTTGAAATTAGCGCAGATTTAAAGGGCTAACTTATGAAAATCTTACGCACTCCCGATGAACGCTTTGAAAATTTAGTCGACTATCCTTTCTTGCCCAACTACACCCTGATTCAAACGGCGGATGGCAGCGATCTTCGCATTCACCACTTGGACGAGGGTCCAAAAGATGGGCCTTTGGTGCTTTGCATGCACGGCCAACCAGTGTGGAGCTATTTATATCGAAAAATGATTCCACATCTAACGGCCGCAGGTTGTCGCGTGATCGCGCCGGATTTACCGGGCTATGGAAAGTCCGACAAACCAGCATCTCTTGACGACTATAGTTACGAATCACAAGTAAAATGGTTAGGTCAATGACTCACTCAAAACGGCTTTAGCAACATTACGTTTTTTGGCCAGGACTGGGGTGGTCTGATTGGGCTTAGATTGGTGGTGAATCATGAGGAGCGATTCGATCGCGTTGTTATCTCAAACACTGGTTTGCCTTACAACCCGGATGTACCCGAAAGCATCGTAAAAAAAATTGCAAACTTTCGCGCCAATGCACCGACACCCAGCTTGCCCCAAATGCAAAAAGCCATCGGACAAATGCCAGGTGAGCAAGCGGTTAAATTCGCCTATTGGCAGAAGTTCTGCTGGGAAAACGAAAACATGCCTATCGGTTTTATGATGTCGATGATGATGGAGAAAACGGCCGAACCTTTGCAAGCGCTCAAGTTCTTAATGCATCGTTTGGGTATGTATTCACCACTACCGACCGCGCTTGCCAAGGCTTATGACGCACCCTTTCCTGATCCAAGTTATAAGATGGGTCCACGAGCCATGCCGAGCCATGTGCCGACCCTACCCACATCTCCTTCGCTGGCGGAACAGAAAAAGGCGTGGGATTTTTTTGAAAAATTTGAAAAACCTTTCCTGTGCGCCTTCGCCGATAACGACCCGGTCACTCAGGGCGGTGAGAAGCAGTTCTTAGATCGTGTACCAGGCACAAAAGGCTTGCCTCATACGAGTATCAAAGGCGGTGGACACTTTGTGCAAGAAAATGCTGCAGAACAATTATCTAGAGAAATTGTTCAACTCATTCAAACCACGAGTTAAAGAAGCGCCGCCGACAAGTAGTCAGATGAACTTAAAATAAAATTGCCGTCTCCTTGACGCTCTTGAAACTGATAGCATGCGCTGAGGACTCGCTACTTCGCCGCAATAGCATCATCGCGAAGCATGTTTTGCAGCTGCGTCAACGACTGCACAGGGACTCGCGGCAACATCAAAGCTGCGGCCCAATCGGGAATCATGCCGGCTGGTTCCGTATATTGTTCCCAAGTCAATATCGTTTCATCTTTAGATATCTGTTGCAGTACAAACTGACCAACCAGTTCTCTCATGCGAATTGTGTTTTCCTGATTCGTTATTTGACAGGCATCACGTTCATTTTTTACACAATAATCCGGCGCCGACTCGAAGACGATTGTCAATTTGTCTCCACTATCATCTGAAGACAAACGAGCGTGAACGATTGCGTCCCGATCACGTACCAACGGTAACCCCGTTACTTGGTAAACATAGGCCTCTTGATAACCAATAATCTGCAAAACTTCCGAACGCTTGCACCCGTAAACCCATTCAGGCCAGCGCGAAAAATCCATCAGCACCGACATCACTTTGGACATTGGCGCCTGCAGGCGAGTGACCGCAGTGAATTTTGGCACGCCTGAGTTCGCGACTTGCTCGAATTCCAGTTCAATTGCGTGAGGCGTCTCAGCATTACGATGGGTGGTTGTGCAGCCGTTCTGCATCAAAATCAGTGGCAAGAGTACAATCAGAAAATATTTCAGGGGGCTACCTCTCCTCATCGCTTTTCGTGCTGTTCAACCGCCAACTGACCTTTCGCTTCAATATCGGCATTTTGTGCTCACCATCTTGTTTACACTCAAAGAAGTTGCGCTATGGAAGAGCAGGATGCCAAGTCGCTTTCGACATTCAAAACACCTGTCATAGGAAATATTCAGCACAGATCACGGCTAGCAACAAGCTCCGTCAGAAAATCGATCACCGCCCGGATGCGCGCGTGATCAGCAATATCTTCATGCACAGCGAGCCAAAATGAACGGGTGACGGTTACCTCATTCGCTAGCACCAGCTGCAGGTCCGGTTCCTGATCGGCAACAAAACATGGCAGCATTGCGATGCCACAACCGCTACAGGCTAGTTGTTTTTGCGCTAACAAACTGGAACTGGTCAAACCCGGCGCTAACCCCGCATCAACTTCATCATAATAACGAAGCCTCGGCGAATAAATTAGATCATCAACGTAGCCGATCAAAGTCTGCTGGCGCAGATCAGAGATGTTGTTAACTGCGGCATGGTGCTTCAAGTATTCCTCGGTAGCGTAAAGTTTTAAACTGTAGTCTGTTAACTTGCTCACCTTCAGTCGACCCGTAGTGGGGCGCGACAACATCACAGCGATGTCTGCTTCACGTTTATTCACGCTTAAGAAACCGCTGGTTGCAACAAGTTCCACTTTAAGTGCGGGGAACGCCGCAAGTAGATTTACAAGCGCCGGGGCAATCACAACATTTCCAAACGCTTCAGTTACGCTGAGTCGAACGGTGCCCGTAATCCGCTGGACCTCGCCACTGATCGCTTCACTAACCCCGGATACGACTTGCTCTATTCCCTCTACCTGATTTAGCAGCCAGTCACCGGTTGTTGTCAGCACGTGACCCTTCCGGGAACGCTCAAACAATATTGCACCGATGGCTGATTCCAGCCTGCGAATACGCCGACCAAGGGTTGTCGGGTCTAGACGAAGGTAGGCTGCAGCAGCATCGAGATTATTTCGCCGTGCCACCGTCAGAAAAATCCGCAGATCATCCCAATTGACCGCATCCAAGGCAGAACCCTTGTTCATATTGCTTTTTCGCAGCATAAGCCTGCATTTACACCATTTAACTGCACATATGTATTCTATATGATACTTTCTGCTTAAACTAACTACACACTAAGACGCTATATTCGTTGCAGATGGGCTAACCGGGTATCAAAAATGCCAGGGTTCACCGTGGTGTCCTCCAACGAAAATATTAATCGCCTGACACTATCGGTACAGTATTCATGGATTTTGACCTTAACGAGGACCAGCTTGCGTTCCAAGAAGCCGCCCGCACATTCGCTGACAAAGAGTTAGCACCTAATGCAGCTGAGTGGGACGCAGGCAAGATATTCCCAAAAGATGTCATCGCTGCTGCAGGCCAGCTTGGATTCTGCGGACTCTATTGCCCTGAAGACGTTGGCGGACTTGGGCTCACGCGCCTCGACTCCAGCATCGTATTGGAGCAGCTAGCAACCGGTTGCACGTCAACCACGGCCTTTATATCAATCCACAACATGGCGACCTGGATGATAGCTGATTTTGGCAACCACTCGACGGTAGAACAATTTTGTCCTGACCTGATAGCCGGTAAAACCCTCGCCAGCTACTGCCTTACAGAACCCGGTGCGGGTTCAGATGCCGCTTCGCTGCGCACCCGCGCCGAACTCTCAGATGATCACTACATTGTTAACGGCAGCAAAATGTTTATCTCCGGCGCTGGAGGTACAGACGTTTTGGTCGTTATGGTCAGAACCTCAGATGACGGTCCTCGGGGCATTACAACTTTAGTGATTCCTGCTGACACACCGGGTGTTAAATTCGGTTCAAACCTCGAGAAGATGGGTTGGAATAGCCAGCCGACACGGGAAATTAGTTTCGATAACGTTAAAGTCCCCGTGACCAATCGGTTGGGTAAAGCAGGAGATGGCTTCAAAATTGCCATGAAAGGCCTAGATGGAGGGCGGATTAATATCGCTACCTGTTCAATTGGTACCGCACAGGCCGCGATAAACAGAGCCCAAGCATATATGCTTGAGCGTGAGCAATTCGGCCAATCGATCAGTAATTTTCAAGCACTTCAGTTCAAGCTGGCAGACATGGTGACCGAGCTAGTCGCTGCGCGCCAAATGGTGCGACTTGCTGCATTCAAAGTAGACACGCAACATTCAGAAGCTGCAGTGTACTCCGCCATGGCAAAACGATTTGCGACAGATGTTGGCTTTGAAGTATGTAACGAGGCGCTACAGTTACATGGCGGTTATGGCTACATGAGAGAGTATCCCCTTGAACGTTACATTCGCGACACGCGCGTCCACCAAATTTTGGAAGGTACCAATGAGGTGATGCGCCTGATCGTTTCGAGACGCCTGCTGACAATGGCAGACGTCGAGCTCATTCAATAATCATTACCAGTGAGGCATTTATGACTGACAAATTACTACATGAGATGCGAGGAAACACTGCGCTGATCACTATTAATAATCCCGCCGCCAATACGTGGGATGAAGAAAGCCTCCAAGCGCTAAAATCTTTGATAGAAGCGCTCAATGCTGATGCAAACTGCTATAGCCTGGTAATTACAGGCCAAGGAGAAAAATTCTTTTCAGCCGGTGCTGACCTGAATCTATTTGCTGCCGGTGATACTGACGTAGCTCGACAGATGGCAGAAAACTTTCATGGTGCATTTCAGGCCTTGTCACAATTTCGCGGTGTATCTGTCGCTGCTATCAACGGGTATGCGATGGGTGGCGGTCTTGAATGCGCGCTAGCCTGCGATATTCGTATTGCCGAGGAGCAAGCTCAAATGGCCCTGCCTGAAGCAACCGTTGGCTTGTTGCCATGCGGTCTCGGCACGCAACACCTGCCTTGGCTTGTCGGCGAAGGCTGGGCAAAACGCATGATACTTTGCGGCGAGCGCGTTAGTGCAGAAACAGCGAAAGAGATCGGTCTGGTTGAAGAGGTCGTTGGCAAAGGTGAAGCTCTGCAGAAAGCACTCGATCTCGCGGCAGCTGCCGGTAATCAGAGTCCGACGAGCATTTCAGCCTGCAAACGACTTATCATGGCCGCTCGTTCAGGCAACATGAATGACAGCTTCCCAGTTGAAAGAGATGAGTTTGTTGATTTGTTTTCAACCGCCGACCAGAAAGAAGGTGTGAATGCATTCCTGGAAAAACGCAAGCCAGAGTGGAAAAACGCCTGATGTCAGATGTAGTCCTATTCGAAACAAAATCGCTGGAAGACGGCAGACAGCTTGGCGTTGTCACCCTGAATGCGCCGAAAACCCTAAATAGTCTTAGCTTAGACATGATCGATTTGATGTTACCCCAACTGATCAAGTGGCAGGACGATCCAAAAATCGTCCTGGTTCTGTTCCTAAGTGCCGGTGACCGCGCTTTTTCGGCCGGTGGCGACATCCAGAACCTTTACCACGATATGGTTGAGCACCCAGACGGACCCTGCCCTTATAGTGATGCCTTTTTTGAACGAGAGTACCGCCTAGATTATTTGATCCAGACCTACAACAAACCAACTGTTGTCTGGGGACACGGGATTGCGATGGGTGGTGGCTTGGGAGTGCTAACGGCATGCAGCCATAAAATTGGCACTGAAACAACGCGCATTGCGATGCCAGAGATTACGATTGGGCTTTTCCCCGATGCTGGTGCAACTTATGCGCTATCACGCATGCCCGAGCATTACGCCTATTTTCTGGCATGGACCGGCGCTAATATCAATGGCGAAGATGCTAAGCGGGTTGGTCTTATCGACTATTTGATAAACAATGAACAACAAGATGCGGTGATTGATGCCATGACTTCACACGCGTGGGCGGGTGATGCCGCCACAGCACTTGACCAACTGCTTGGCACATTCGTTCAAGCCAGCAGCGGCTTCCCACCGAGTCAACTGGCTATGCACGATCAAATTATCAGCGAAACCGTGACTCCCGCGCTAGCCTCGGATAACCCGGTTGGCGTATTTCTAGAACAATGCGAGAAGCTGGGTGGTGATAAATGGCTGGACAAAGCAGTGGCCACCTTTAAGGCTGGCACGCCGACGACTGCCGCGATAATCCATGAGCAAATTCAGCGTGCAAAATCCATGAATCGTGAACAAATATTTGCAATGGAACTCACGCTTGCTATTCAGTGCAGTCGCCACGATGATTTCAGAGAAGGTATCAGAGCGCTGATCATTGAAAAAGACAACACGCCCAACTGGCAGTACAAAATGGGGGCAGTTCCTCAGGAATGGGTCACGGCGCACTTCGCCGAACCTTGGCCCATTAACCCGCTAAGCGACTTAAACTAACCGGAGTATCATATGGCAAATATTGGTTTTATTGGCCTTGGCAACATGGGTGGTCCAATGGCATCGAACCTAATTAAGGCTGGGCATAGCATTCGTGCTTTCGATCTTGTTGATTCAGCACTACAAGCAATTGCGAAAGAAGGTGGAGAGGCGTGCGACAGCGCGGTCGCCGCGGTCCATGGTGTCGACGTCGTGATTTCAATGTTACCGGCTTCAGTACACGTCGAGAACCTGTATCTGGGCGATGAGGGCTTATTAACGACAATTGCGGCAGGCACGCTGGTTATCGATTGCAGCACGATAGCGCCAGCATCATCACGCAAAGTATCAGAAGCGGCCGCAGCTAAAAACATCCTTATGATTGATGCACCAGTCTCCGGCGGCGTCGGCGGAGCAGTGGGAGGCACGCTAACTTTTATTGTCGGCGGTGAAAGCGACGCATTTAGCCAAGCAAAGCCGCTGCTCGAAGATATGGGCAAAAATATCTTTCACGCGGGCGCACCGGGAGCCGGTCAGGTCGCCAAAATTTGTAACAACATGCTACTGTCTGTTTTGATGACCGGTACAGCAGAAGCGCTACAGTTGGGCGTCGATAACGGCATGGACCCATCTGTACTGTCTGAGATCATGCGCACGAGTTCTGGCGGTAACTGGGCACTGGAGGTTTATAACCCCTACCCTGGCGTTATGGAGGGCGTACCCTCTTCCAACAACTATGAAGGCGGCTTCTTAGTTGATTTGATGATCAAAGATTTGGGATTAGCACTTGAAGCGGCGCTTGATACGGGCTCAGCGACGCCAATGGGCACACTGGCGAGAAACCTTTATATCAATCATCGCAAACTTGGTAACGGTCGTAAGGATTTTTCAAGCATTCAACAAAGCTTCGTAGAAAAATAGCTTTATTGATATATAACAGGCGTTTCATCCATCTTCGTTGCTGTCGCTGAGGGTGAAACAATTTTCAACAAGTAAGAGAAATTAAAAAACGAGGTGGCACATGTCCGCACAACCAGAGGTTGAACAAAACGAAGAAACAAAAGAGATAGCCGATATTATTGCTCGCGCACGCGCTGCACAGGCACAAATAGAAAACTATTCTCAAGAGCAAGTAAATCAACTGATTCGGGCCATGGTATGGTCCTGCGCTCAACCGGGTGTGGCGGAAGAAATTGCGCAACATACCCTGGACGAGACAGAACTTGGTGACTACAACGGCAAATTTCTGAAGATATCAACGAAGACTCGAGCAGCACTGATGGACATCATCGATGACAAGTCGGTTGGCATTATAGAAGAGGACATTGAACGCAACATCGTTAAAATTGCCAAACCCGTAGGGGTCGTAGGTGCCCTTTCGCCATCGACAAATCCTGAGGCGACACCCGTCATCAAGGCCATTAACGCAGTGAAAGGTCGCAACGCTATCGTCGTTGCCCCGCACCCTAGGGCGAAACTTACCAATAAGATGATTATTGATAACATGCGCGCTGCACTCGAAAAAATGGGAGCGCCGGCAGACCTTGTACAAGACGTTGGCATTGTATCACTAGAAAAAACAAACGAGCTTATGAAGCAGTGCGACCTCATTCTTGCTACCGGCGGCGCGGCGATGGTGGGCGCAGCTTACTCGAGTGGTACACCTGCTTTGGGTGTAGGCGCTGGTAATGCAGTTATCACGGTTGATGAAACCGCAGACATTGTTGACGCTGCCGAAAAAATTCGTATTTCAAAAACATTGGATCTCGCGGCCTCCTGCTCTGCTGACAATTCAGTTATCGCGGTGGCATCCATATACGACGATCTCGTAGAAAAACTCATTGCCGAAGGCGGTTACCTCGCAAAGGAAGGCGACTACGAAAAAATTGCAGCGGTCCTGTGGGAAGATGGCCATTTGAACACAAAGGCTGTGGTGCTTAAGCCACAGGTTTTATGTGAAATGGCCGGTGTCGAAATTCCAGCTGATGCCAAATTCATCATCATGCCGGAAACAGGCACAGGTCCGGATCATCCATACTCTGGTGAAAAACTCTCCGTCATTATGGCTTTCTACAAAGTCTCTGATATCAATGAGGCCATTGAGTTAACAAACGAGATTCAGGAATATCAGGGCAAAGGTCATTCTTGTGGCATCTACTCAAATAGCGACGATAACATTCTCAAAATGGGGATGGGCACAAAGACGTCTCGCGTCATGGTGAATCAACCACAGGCCGCTTCTAATAGCGGTAACTTGTGGAATGGAATGCGCCAGACATTTTCTTTGGGCTGCGGTACCTGGGGTGGTAATTCCACAAACGAAAACATTAACTGGAAGCATTTAATCAATGTCACTTGGATCTCCAAGCCATTAGCTACGCCCAAAGTAATACCGGCGGATGACGAACTGTTTGGTGATGTGATAGGAAAACTCGCTTAACATCCATCGACGCAAAACCCGTTTTAGACAAGGTCTAAGGCGGGTTTTTTGTCTAAAAATCACAACTTTAGCATTGCGACGTGACGACAGGTCCGACATCTGTCCAGAGCCTAAGATGAGCTAACGCGTGTGCTCGACAGCACCCTTGATTGGGCTAGTCTCTGGGCGCTTTCTGTTCAGTTCGCAGGAACAAGAAAAAGCAAAAAGTTGCAAACGCTGAGAGCAAATGCCAGACGCCGTGTGCTTGCAGAAGTGAATCTGGATCGCACAGCGCATGATCAGGCTTACCCGTTTGCCAAATCGCAAACGCACTCAAGTAGCTGATGACTCCCAATGCAAACCATGGAAGGTATGAGCGTCGACCGGGCGCGGGCCCAGTGGCCAGAAGACCAGGCAACCAAAACAGTACTACCCACCAGAAACGTTCAGGTGCCGCCATCATTTCAAACGGGGTAATACCAAAGACCCCAGCTACGACAAAACCCATGAACCCTGAGGCCACCCGTAGCCACTGTGACCAAAAGCGGTACAAGACTTCGCTGATTATCCAAAAGGCGATCGACAAACCAAAGAAATCGAGATTGATACCCAAACCCCAGCCATTCACGGCTCGACCCACGGCATAAACCAAGACAAGGGTTGCGTAAATACTTAGTAGGCGCGGAGTTGACCAACGCCCCATACCCGACACATTCATCAACCAAGGCACGAGGATATACATCACCATACTCAAGTTGTCAGCCCATCCTCCCCAAGCTGTGTGAGTGCCATGCATTAGTAGCGACCCAGGCCCTAGCCAGATGGTAGCGCCGGCGTATAGCAAAGCAATAGGGCTGAGACCAAACATCATCCCGGTTCGGCCTGCCACTACGTCTTTTCCCAACAACCAAAGCATCCAAAGACCAGCAACCATAAAGCCAAGATTACTCAACGCATTCACTGGCTCATGAAATAACCCCGGTTGAACTCTTTCGCACCAACGAGACACTTCCCCTACCGCCTGCTCTACCGTCGCCGGTGTCCCCCAGCCCTGCGATCCCAAAATGATATAGCCCACAAAAAATGCGACACTGGCGGCTAAGCCGATATTAAAAGGTTTAAAAGCGTTTGATGGCATTAAGTTGTTCCTTCAAGTTGATAGCGTCGCTACTTTGATCATTTTTAATGACATTTCCGAAATTACGTCCAACATGACATCAGGACTTATCGGTTTTCCTAACGAGGAGACTTGAATCAAATTCTATTTGGCACAAGGGATTACTCATGAGTTTAAGGCAATTACTCACCTTCGTGCCAGCGGAAAAAAAACCAGCTTAAGCATGGCTCTCCGCGCACGAAGCCCGGGCATTGAACCGATTGCTCGCACTCGTTGCCAATCTGTGCGCACAGCTTTTCTGTCACATGGTTAGATATTTTATCTGAGATCGCTCAGGTAATACTTCAGGCTTGTAAGGAGTTAGATTAGAAACGAGCCTTTAACTTTACTCTTCGGCACCACTTATGTAGTCTTCCGACCATGCTAGGTTCGAGCTATAAAATTTGCCAAACGCGCATCGCCACATTACCAGCGATGCTTGCTGCTTTGCTATTGATGGCGACACCCATGCTCAGCCAAGCACACGACGTTCTACACCAAGAACATGAACCATCGCAGCTTTGCGATCTTTACAATACTTCTGGCGCGACAGCAGCTGCAGCGCACGACACTCGAGATTTTTTCGATCTAACTTTTACCCACACCACTACGCTTGCTAGCTCTCTTACAGAAACTAGCATCATCCTCAGTCGGCGCTCTCGAGCACCACCTAGCAACTCCCTGCGTTAATCAATCGGATTTATCTAGCCTTAAGGCCTGCATCATCTAATTGATGTAAATTCATTGAATTTAGTTCTCAGTCCACCATGACATACACATGGTGCTGAACACTATTTCATTTTGAGTCCACACGCGCCTTGCTTAACCATCACAAGCTCGACCCGAATAACATGAAGAGATCTAGAGAAAAATGAGGAAAAAAAACAACTTAACAGCTGCTATCAGCATTGGATTGATTACCAGCTTTGGTGCCGTAAATGCACAATCAGCAGTAGATGAAACCATTATCGTAGAGGGCCATCGCGCCTATCTTAGCGACTTCGAAACACTCGAAATACCCCAATCAGAAACAATCCTTGACGCTGAAAGACTACTCAATGCCGGCGCGTTGGATCTCGTGCAGGCCCTCGACTTGTCCGCGTCAGTTGCGAGACAAAATAACTTTGGTGGCTTGTGGAATTCGTTTTCCATAAGAGGATTTGTCGGAGACGAAAACTTACCAAGTAATTATCTGGTCAATGGTTTCAATGCTGGACGCGGCTTTGGCGGCCCGAGAGACTTAGCCGGTATTGAAAGCGTAGAGGTGCTCAAAGGACCTAGAGCAGCATTATTTGGCCGAGGCGAACCCGGCGGCACCATTAATCTCGTCACCAAACGCCCAACCTATCAGACGGCAGGGGAAATAAAAGTTTCTGCAGGAAGCTTCGATACTTTTAGAACTGATGCAGACTGGACCACACCATTAACCGACGAATTGGCAGTGCGCCTTGTCGGATTCTACGAAGACGCAGAAAGTTTTCGGGACACCATCGAGACAAAACGTTTGGGATTTTTCCCATCTCTTGCTTATGACATCAGCAACAACAGTAAAGTCACCTACGAGTTGGAATACTCCGATCAAGAAATCCCATTTGACCGAGGCGTCGTTGCGATCAATGGCGAGTTAGGGCAGATAAATGATAGTAACTTCCTAGGAGAGCCAGGTGACGGTCCGATGGAAACTGAGGTTGTCGGGCACCAGTTAGAGTTTCAACACGAGTTCAACGACGACTGGCGAGCAATTATTGGTTATACGCAACGCAATACTTCGCTGGAAGGTTTCTCTACCGAAGCCTCTTTTGGCAGTCGTCAACAACTTAATGTCGATGAACAAAACTTGTCACGTAATCGACGTTATAGAAAATACGATGCCGACTATCGCGTTTTTCGCGCAGAGGTTTCCGGCGAGTTTGAAACAGGCAACCTAACCCATCGACTGATTGTCGGTGTCGATATCGACGATTTTGAGAACGAACAGACATTTCTTCGCGCAAGACCGCCCAGAGTAAGCGCCAACCCCACGCCAGAGGAGCAGCGTTTGATCAACGTGTTCAATCCGGTCTACGGTCAATTTCCTTCAACAGACTTAGGAACAGGAACACCTTTCACTCAGACCTTCAAATCTGCAGGGCTCTTTTTTCAGGACCAAATCAGCCTTAATGACCGATTGGATGTCCGCATAGGCGCTCGCTATGACGACTTCGAGGAAGAAGAAGCTAACACGACAGATACCAGAGTAAGTCCGCAACTTGGCATAGTCTACAAAGCGTCAAATGAAATTTCCGTGTACGCATCCTATGGTGAGAACTTTAGGCAACTATCAGGGCGTGATGCCAACGGAAATTCTTTCAATCCTAACGAATCAACATCACTTGAAGCAGGCATTAAATTCGTTCTTAACGGCGGCGCTTTGACTGGAACGGCAGCGCTCTTTAAAGTTGATCAGGAAAACATCCTAGTGGTGGATGATCCTAGCCTGTTTACCTTTGCTGCCCTAGGCGAAGCTGAGAGTACCGGTTTCGAATTAGACCTCGCAGCCAATTTCGACGGAGAGTTATCACTGTGGGCATCCTACGCTTATGTTGATGCCGAAACGTCCAATGACTTTTTTGATGCTAACTTTGGGGCAGCCCTACCCGCTGGTAGCTCTCTATTAAATGTACCGGACCAAACGCTGAGCTTGCAGTTAGTCAAGAATATGCAGATTGAAGAAAAAGAACTGGTGCTTGGTGGAGGATTACTTTATGTCAGCGATCGCAACGGTCAATTTAACAACCAGAACTTTAATCTACCCAGTTACACGACAGGACAAGCTTTCGCCTCTTATCAATTCACGGATTCGATAAACGTTAAGGCTGAGGTTCAGAACTTATTCGACGAGGAATACTATCTTAATTCGTTTGCGTCTGTCTGGGTTCAACCTGGCACACCTCGCAACTTCAGACTATCAGTTTCGTTGAAACTGTAACGACCATGACAACAATTTTAGAAGCGCAGAATCTTTATATCGAACGCGGTGGCCAGCAGGTACTTAGCGATGTGAGCTTTGCCGTCAGACGAGGTGAGGTGTTTGCACTGTTAGGCGGTAATGGTGCTGGCAAATCCTCAACCCTATTGACCTTTCTGGGTTTTATTACACCTAAAAAAGGCCACGTTGAGGTGTTGGGCAAATCTGTCAGGAGTAATTTGTCTTTTGTACGGCAAAAATCTGCTTATCTGCCGGAGGCCGCTAACCTTTATCCGCACCTGAATGCCAGAGAGAACATCCAATACTTTCTATCCCTGGCGAAGGTAAAACAAAGTGAAGCGGAAATTGAGGCGGCTCTGGATGAGGTTAGTCTCATTGAGGAGGCTCGCGGTCGAATGTTGTCATCTTACTCAAAAGGGATGCGACAGAAAGTAGCGATCGCTTTGGCTATTCTCCGTCAGGCACCGATATTATTTCTAGATGAGCCTACCTCGGGCCTCGACCCGATTGCCATTGATGAATTTAATCGCCTTATTGCCAAGCTAGCCAGCCATGGCACGACAGTGCTAATGGTGACCCACGATGTCTACGGTGCGTGTCAGGTTGCGAGCAGGATTGGCTTGCTACGACAAGGCATACTTGTTGGTATGTTTGAAGCCGGGAGCGACGGCGCAATATCTCCTGATGCAGTACATCATGCTTTTGCAGAAGGAGTGTAAACCGTGAACACCGTACTTCTGATTGCAAGTGACGAATGGCGCTATTGGCGCAGATCTAAACTTGGCGCAACTGCAGGTATGCTAGCGCTAATTTTAACCTGCGCTTCCCTTTTAGCAACGATGAATCAAGTGCACTCTGAAAGAGAAGCTAGAGTCGAATTGCAGCATGAAGCAGAACATACCTTTCGTGATCAGCCGGCCCGCCATCCTCACCGGATGGTGCATTACGGGCACTATGTATTTAGACCACCAACCGCACTCGCTGCGTTAGACCCTGGCGTCGATCCTTACACCGGCACTGTGATGTTTTTAGAAGGTCACCGACAAAATTCTGCGACTTTCTCTCCAGCGTACTCAGGTGCCCAAGCAGGCCCTTTTGCGCTGCTAACACCAGCATTAAGTTATCAGCTTTTGGTGCCATTGCTATTGATCATTATGGGTTTCAGCACAGTGACTCGTGAACGCGAAGCCGGCACCGACCGCCAACTCGTCACATCGGGGGTTTCACCTACGACGATCTGGCTAGGAAAAACAGTGGCTCTGCTAGGTGCGGCAGTGCTAGTACTATTACCATTGATTCTGGGAACAGCGCTATCTAATGCAGAAGGCACAATAGCCCTTGGCTTTTTACTTCTCTACGCTTTGTACCTGGCAACATGGGTCCTAATTATTACCGCCGCGTCTGCTTGGTCACCGCGCGCGTCTTCGGCATTGTTGGCGCTTATCACAATTTGGGTGACGCTTTGTATTGTCACCCCCAGACTACTCGGCAGCGCGGCAATGGCGAATTTGCCCACAGTCAGCCAAATTGAGACAGATATGGAGGTGATCGTGGCGCTGCGTGACGTGGGTGACGGACACAATGCTAATGACCCGGCGTTTAATCAGCTACGTGCCAACTTACTTGAACAATATGACGTTAAACGCGTGGAAGACTTACCGATTAACTTTCGAGGCATCGTTGCGCAGGCTGCCGAAGCTAAGTTAACGGAAGTCCTCAATGAGTTTGCAGAGCGACGCATGGCGAGTCAGATGGCACAGTCTAGCTTCGTAAGCAAGCTCCAAATTCTCTCGCCATTCGCCATTCTACAATCAGCGTCAATGATGGCAGCAGGCACAGACAATCAAACCCATCATCGTTTTCTGAGAGAGGCTGAAGCGACCAGATTTCAGTTTGTACAAGACCTCAACAAAGTTCACGCGGATAAAATGGCTTACAGTGACGACATTAACCGTAGCAGTGATTCTGATGCTGAACGGCGTACGCGAATTGATCCAGAGAATTGGCGCATTCTCAAAGATTTTGAATTCCATGCAGCACCAGTGTCTCAGAGACTAACCCAGCTTGTGCCAAGCCTGCTGGTTATCGGCCTGTGGATACTCACTGTCGGGTGGATAGGGTGGCTGGGTGCTAGGCGCCTAGTGGAGGTGAACCGTGCGTAGCGCAACAAGAGAGCTGCGATTTGCCCTCACAGACAGAGTGGTTGTCGTGGCTCTCGCCATTGCAGCAATACTTGCTAGCTATACTATATTGACTGGCTTAGAGGAGTCAGCAAATGAACAGGCATTGATCGAACGAGTCAGAACATTGGTTACCCAGGACCGTGAGATTACACTGGCAGATCAAAATGATGCAGGTGGCGCTGCGTATTATGCATATCATTTCACCTACGAGGCACCTAAAGTACTTTCATTCATTTCGCGCGGCGTGCGTGATGATCTTCCCTGGAAACATCGAATACGCATGCTCGCGCTTGAGGGTCAAATCTACGAGACGGATACCGGCAACCCGGAACTTTCACGCATAGGAAAATTAGATTTCGACTTTGTTGCTTCTTTTTTGCTGCCGCTACTTTCGATCCTGCTCCTCTATGACCTGAGGGCCACAGAAATTCGCAACAATCGATGGGAGTTTTTGTCGGCAACAAGTGGCAATGGGTTGAGGCTGCTCACCAACCGAGCAGCGGTGAGATCTGTCCTCTTGTATCTCGGTATTATATTGCCCTTTGCGATTGCGGCATCGCTTAACGGTGCAAGCCTGACAGGTATTCAGGTTGCCATGAGCGCCGTTGCGTTGAACGTTTTTGTCTGGTTCGTATTAGCACTCTTCGTCACCTACAAGACGGAGTCAGGTCCTACTGCAGCGGCTTTACTCCTGGGAATCTGGTTCACTACTGCTGTGGCTATACCGGTACTCGGGAAACTCGTAATTGAAGACAACATTGATCTACCGAAAGGGGGTGAAATCCTTTTAGCACAGCGTGAAACTGTCAACGCTGCATGGGACTTGCCTAAAGAAGACACCATGACACCTTTCATTAAACAAAACCCCGAATGGGCGAAAGAAGCTAAAGTCGATCAACCCTTTGCTTGGAAATGGTACTTCGCATTTCATCAAGTGGGTGACCAGACAGTGGCTCCCCTGTCCGAGGAGCTACGTCAAGGCACCCGTAAACGCGACGAAGCAATGAATCTCGTTTCGCTTGCCTCACCATCGCTTAGGACATCACGAACCCTGTCTCGTCTTGCTGATACCGACATCGCATCTTTTCAACGCTATAACCAGTGCGTTAGACAATTCCATGCGCAGCTACGCGAGTTCCACTACCCGATGCTGTTCGGACGCACCGAGTACTCAAAAGAACACATGCAACAACTACCGACCTTTGTGCCTTGTGAGGCTTCAACGTGATTTTTGCGGGCAACACCGGGTCCGGGTGACAGCCCCGATGAAAGCGCCAAGCAATACTTGCTTGTTTAGCGACTCAACCCAAAGGTTTTGGAGATGATTCAAGCACGATGTCACGATCGCCGTTAGGAGGTCTGGGCGTATTTAGGTAGGTCATGACCCAATGAATACCCGCAATCAATAGCAAATCATGGTGATTGGTGAAGTTATGACTAAAAAACATACCACCAACTCCAGCCATCAGGCACCACCGCCAACGCCATCTCAAGGTAAAATAATGCAAGATACCAAAAACTGTATTGCTGATGATGATGGGTAACAGCACCCCTACGCCGAGCGCACCTAAATAATGAGGGATACCGATTCTAAAAACCCATTCTTCCCAAAGAGAAAGGCACCCTAGATAAGCAATCCAACCAACCCGGCCCAAATCGAGACGATATTTGCCAATCACCGCGTGAGTAATCAAGCATAGAAAAATCAATCCTACGGAAATCGAATACAGCGTATTATTTTCACTTGCTGCAGCAGTTGCACTCTTTAATAACGGCCATATCGAATCGTCAGTCAAGAACAACAATCCGAGTAGTGCACACGGCAACCCATGACGTATGAATACAGCGCTGAAGGATTGTATCTGGTCGCCGGTAAAATCTCGCGGCCGTTGTAGCCGATGTTCTCTCAGGGTTTGCCGCTTCATTCGGTACTCGCTTGACTACTTAATTCCTCGATCATCATCTCTTATTCGAACAGTTTAATCATCTTGTTGTATGACCTTCGTCAAACAGTCGTACAGGTAACCAAAATCGAAATACTTTTTGTAAATGTTTCGCAGAGTGCTATCGTTTCTATTCGACTTCAATCTACATCGGGGACAAAATGATGAAATCACACATAAAAACCATTCACTTAATTGTTGTATCAATATTCCTTAGCTTCTCGACAGTTTCGTTTGCCGATGTAGTGGAAGTTTTTCAATGGAAAGCTTATCCGGGAAAAGCACAAGATATGCTCGCGAGCATGTCTAAAGCCGCAAAAATTCATGCTTCCGAAGGCGGACAAGTCTCTATCGATGCACATAATATAGGGTCCACACAATTAATTAACTATGTTATTCGATGGGATAATTCAAAAGATTATGCAAAAAGCAAAGATCTGCAAAGATCATCCAACGCTTGGGTCGACTTTTGGGCAGAATCAAACGCGAACCCTGCTGGTGAACTTGTGGCTAGTTTTAGTGCTAACAATCTAGACCCAACTAAGAAAGCAGCTGATTTCAAAGGATCTTATGTTTACTCCGCAGCAATTTGGAAAGTTAATCCGGGTAAAGATTTGACGTTAATTACTAGATTTCTTGAAGCAAAACCGATTTTAGAAGCTGCGGGAGCAAGAGTAGAAATTTATGCAGGCGGATGGGGAGCGCCAGGAGAGTACCACTATGTCCTCATGTACGATAGCTGGACAGCATTACAAGCGAGCTTTTCTAAATTAGGGCCAGGTAGTGACTGGGCTAAATTAATGCAAAGAAGAGCCAGAGAAGAAGGCGTTGCAGAGCAAATTGGTTACATTACTGCTCAGACGGTGAATTGAGATAAAGTCAATAAGGGCCCTTTAGGGCCTTTTATTGCTGCCGCCAGATCAACGCCTCAAGCACACAAGATGCCGGAGTAAATCCAGGTTAAGATTAGCGTCCTGCTGTTCTGTTGAACTCAAATGGTGAAGTAAACGGCTAGTATATGACGATACAGGATGGTATCAACTTTATAGGTAATTACAGCGCCGTCATCGCGCTGTATTTTGTGTTGCCACCACTACTCGGGTGGGCTATGGGCGCTGTGCCTTATAACCGCCAAGGTCGCGTGGTGGTCTGGGACTACATCTATTCTGTGCTGGTATACCTGGTTGGGATTCCTGGCGTGATCTCCACTGTGCTTATTGGTTACTCGCTGTTCTTTGTGCAGCAGAATCTACTGGAGGTCAATTTCTTGATCTACTTCTTACCTATTGTGTCCATGGGTTTTTCTTACTATGTGATAGGCCGGAAAGTAAGCTTCGATCGCCTGCCTGGTTTTGATCGTCTGCTTGGTTTAATGATTCTAATAGGACTGAGTTTTGTTATTGTACTGATGCTGTTCAAGCTCAGATTAATTATCGGATTTTTTGCCTCAATTGAGACGCTTGCGGTGATCGGCATAGCAGTATTTCTAATATTTCAATATGCCTCTGCAAAGTTGTTTAAGTAACGCAGAGATTAAGCGCCGTGCGACAGAACCCTTACCCTACGCGTGAAAGACTCTCATAGCGTCACTGCACGTGCTTTGGTGTTATTTTTTTGTCGCTTACCGCGCGTTTTGCATCGCATTTAGGGACAAGGCGCTCCTGCATCAGGCGCTTGTACGCGAGGTGCCTAAACGCCTTCACATCCTAATCAAACGTGGAAGTGGGGCTTTGAAAAATGACTCTTAGTTGCTTTTAAACTACCTACCTCGCGCTGAGACGCGATATTGGTGCCCGCCAAAAAAAGCGTCGAGAAAATTTACAAAAACATGACGCTATTGTTAGTTAAATAATAAGCAGACCGCATCGTGGCTGCCTATTAGAAGGTTGGTTCGTTTCTTGCCTTAACCAAATAACCGAGCAGAAATACGGCTAACAACTCCAAGGTGAATATTAGAAACGTGGCGTGTGCCGCTGCCCCCCTTCATGCATGGCCAAGCTGTCAGCTAGTGCAGGCATGATTATTGCAGCCCACTGAAAACCGGATACTGCGACAAACATCTTTACCAAAATTAGACTGATGCGCGCAGCGATAATGGTAAGTCGGTTGATTGGATTCCTGCTGTTGGCGATCGGCGCGCGGCATTCGCCGTCTCCGCAATTAGACGACAAGGCTAACTGAATAAAAAGGGAAACAAACAACGCGCGTACTGCCATCTATGCGAATAGGAGATCACTATGTTTCAAATAAACAACACCACCCTACTGAGGCTTGTGAGTATCTTTTGTCTTGGGCTAGTGATTCTCGGCTGTACTGAAACAGAGAATCGCGTTGCAGAGTCTAAGAGCCCAAGACCGATCAAACTCATTGATGTTGGTGCGGCGAATGATGAATCGCGACTAAGGTTTCCAGCGGTGATTGGCGCGGCAAAAAATTCAGATTTGAGTTTTCTAGTCAGTGGTCGCGTTGAAGATGTATTGGTGACGGAAGCCCAAGACATCCAAGAGGGTCAGGTGCTCGCTCGACTCGAGACTCGTGATTATGAAAATCAGGTAAATTCGCTAGAAGCCTCTTTTGATATAGCCGAGGAAGAATATCAACGTGCCCTAAGACTGCTAGAACAGGATGCGATTGCCAAGAGTGTCGTAGAGCAACGAAAAGCACAGAGAGATGTCGCCACAGCGCAATTAGACTCAGCGAAGAAAGCGCTCAGCGACTCTGTCCTGACCGCCCCTTTCACCGGTGTCGTCGCTGCCATTTCGATTCGCAAAACCGAAGCAGTTTCAGCGGGTGCCTCAGCGATAACCATTATTGATGTCTCATCCCTCGAAGCAACGATTAATTTACCCGCTAGTATCGTCGCGCAAGTACCGTCGCGGGAAGATCAGGGTGCTCTTGTGATGCTAGACTCGGCGCCAGAAGCGCCCATTCAAGCTGTATTCAAAGAAGCAAACCTCGTGGGAGATGCTACGTCACAGACGTATCGCGTGACTTTCACATTCAATTCACCTGAACGGTTGCTGGTTTTGCCGGGCATGAACGCGACGGTCTTTATCCAGAGAACAAATAATGGTGACAGTGGAAGCGCCATAAATGTGCCCTTGGCAGCAATACAAAGTGATGCGAGTGGCGAATTTGTTTGGTTACTCAACGAGGCTGACATGACTGTATCAAGGCGGCAAGTGGCAATAGAACCCGGTATTGGAGAATACACCGCTGTCAGCTCAGGGCTGAAGGCCGGTGATCGAATTGTCGGCGCCGGCGGTGCTTATATCACAGAAGGCGCAAAGGTCAGCGAATGGCAGTAGTCTCGTTAGTGATAAGTCGAATACCAAGAGGTGCGCCATGAATCTTGCAGAGTTTTCTATCAAGAATCAGGTGCTGTCTGTCATCGTAGTTATCATGTCACTCTGGGGTGGTTGGATCGCTTATCAAGATATGCCGCGATTTGAGGATCCAGAATTTACTATTCGAACAGCCGTTATCATTACCAACTATCCAGGCGCGACGCCATTACAGGTCGCTGAGGAAATTACTGACCCGTTGGAGAGGGCACTTCAGCAGTTGGGCGAAGTTGATGATATTGAATCCACCTCCGTTGCTGGCAAGTCGGAGATAATGGTCAATATTAAGTATGAGTTTTCTCCGACTAAGGCAGACTTGCAGCTAGTCTGGACCAAAGTTCGAAACAAGGTGAATGACGCGTCTAGGTCGCTGCCACCCGGCGCGAGTACTCCTTATGTCAACGATGACTTCGGTGATGTCTATGGTCTTTACTTTTTCCTAACAGGCCCCGGGTTTACGCCAGCTGAACTACTGCGTCATGCAAAGACGCTTCAGAGTGATTTACTTTCGGTTGATGGAGTGGCAAAGGTTCAGATAGATGGCGCCTTTAACGAGGCGATATTTGTTGAGATATCACAAAACAACTTGGCATCGTTAGGTGTATCGCTAAATCAGATCTACTCGGCCTTGAGAACTCAAAACACGATAGTGACTGCGGGCGATGTGGAGGTAGGAGATCTGCGGTTGGTGATACGACCTACGGGTGGTATCGATTCTGTCGCAGCGATTCAAAACTTGATCATCGATACCACTAACGACGGCACGCTGATTTATTTACATGATCTAGCTCACGTTTGGCGTGGCTACCAAACACCGCCTACCAAAATTTACAAGTTCAATGGAGCACCCGCAATTGCTATTGGCGTTTCCGCGGAAAGCGGCAGCAATATCGTAAAAATTGGCGCAGATATCGAGAACAAGCTCAAGCTCACTGCAATACGGATGCCCTTGGGCATGGAGTTAAACCAATTTTACAATCAAGCACAAGAAGTGAAAGTGGCGGTTGATGACTTCGTCGTAAATGTTATTGCCGCTCTCGTCATCGTGATTATTACGTTGCTTATTTTCATGGGGCTGAAGTCAGCTGTTGTGATTGGATCAATTTTGCTCCTAACAATTGCTGCTACGCTAGCGACGATGGAAATAGTTGATATCCCGATGCACCGCATATCACTTGGCGCCTTAATTATTGCTTTGGGTATGATGGTAGATAATGCCATTGTCGTCACCGAGGGTATCTTGGTCGGCGTGGCTAAAGGCGAAACTAAACTCGAGATGGCGAAGAAGATCGTCGCTCAAACCAAGTGGCCCTTGCTAGGTGGCACGCTGGTCGGAATTATTGCGTTTGCACCCATTGGATTCGCGCCGGGTTCTACCGCTGAATATACAGGACACCTGTTCTGGGTCATTCTCATTTCATTGTCATACAGCTGGTTATTCGCCGTAACGTTAACGCCTTTATTTTGTTATTGGCTGTTTACCGAAGGCTCAAGCGATGATCAGGAGGAAAAACCTGAAGGGCAGTTTTTGCTCAGCTATAAGCGTTTTCTTCGTGTCGCGATATCGCAGCGTACACTTGTCTTAGGCATATCAGCTGGATTGTTCGCAGTGTCAATTTGGGGCTTTCAGTTTGTTAAATCCGGCTTCTTCCCAGCCTCTACATCGCCACAAATGGTGATTGACTACTGGTTGCCTCAGGGCACTAAAATTGGCCGGTCAGAAGCAGATATCGCAAAAATTGATCAATTCGTTAGGGCCCAAGAGGGCGTCGTTTATACCGAGACTTCAATCGGTGCGGGAGGCATTCGATACCTATTGGTTTACGGACCTCAGTCTAACAACGAAGCTTACGCTCAGATATTAGTGAGAACCGAAAACGCTTCGCAAATCAATGATCTTATACTCAAGGTTCAAAATCATATCGATGCACATTATCCCAATGCTCAAGGCAAAGTATGGCGGTTTGTTCTGGGTCCTGGTGGCGGTTCTAAGGTAGAGGCTGCTTTTTCAGGTCCGGACACGAATGTCTTGCGATTACTGGCGGAGAAAGCTAAGGGCATCATGGCTGATGACGGCGGTGCCATCTCGATCAAGGATGATTGGCGTCAAAAAGTCAGCAGCATCGAGCCGATTTACTCTGAAATCCGAGGTCGCCGAGCCGGCGTCACACGCGAAGATCTAGCCGGTGCTATTGCAACAAACTTTCGCGGGCGTCAGGTCGGTGTTTATCGAGAAGGCAATGACCTCATTCCGATAGTGACTCGAGCGCCCATCAACGAGCGGGTTGATATTGATAGCATTAACAGCATTCAGGTTTTAAGTTCTGTTACTGGAAAGACCGTACCTATTGGACAGATTGTTGACGGGTTTAAAACGACCTGGGATGACGGTGCACTAAAAAGAGTAGACAGAATATGGACCATCAAAGCCCAAAGCGACCCAGAACCCGGCTCGTTGCCCTCGGACCTGCGCGATAGAATAAAAGCCGATATAGAAGCGATAGAACTACCGGCTGGCTACCATTTTGAATGGCAAGGTGAGTACGGAGACTCAAAGGAATCTAACGATAATCTTGCGTCGACCATTCCGCTCGGACTACTCGCCATGGTATTGATCGTTGTGGTTTTGTTTGGGACCTTGAGGCAACCCATTATTATTTGGCTGGTTGTCCCTCTAGCGCTTATCGGCGTGGTGGTGGGCTTAGTTGCAACCGAAACGCCTTTAGAGTTCATGGCGATCCTCGGATTACTTTCTTTGTCAGGTCTATTGATCAAGAATGCGATTGTTTTAGTGGATCAGATTGATTTTGAAATCTCTGAAGGCAAAGCCAGGCTTGATGCGGTTGTCGAAGCTGCCGCGAGTCGTGTTCGACCCGTCATGATGGGAACGTCAACAACTGTGCTGGGTGTCTTGCCACTGCTGCTCGATGCCTTTTTCAAATCCATGGCAGTCGTGATCGTGTTTGGTCTTACTTTTGCAACGATCCTGACGTTGATCATTATACCCATTCTTTATGCAGTATTTTTTAAAGTGAAATCTCACGAGGTGCAGGCTTAGTATGAAAAAAGCGCTCTTAATTATACTGGCCGCGTTGGTCGTCCAATCTTGCGCGACCCCTCAATCGGAGATCAACGCGTCTGCAAGTGAAGCAGCGAAAGGTTCACTGCCGATGCGCGACGCGTGGCAAAGCGCTTTGCAAGCTGGGCCAGTGCAAGTGGATTGGATTGCTTCTTTTAAGGATCCACAATTGACGGCCCTTGTCGAAGAGGCTGTCGAAAAGAACCTTAATTTACAAGTAGCTTCGGCGAACTTGGATCGAGCGCGAGCGCTTGCACGACAAGCGGGTGCTAGTCTTTCGCCTAGTGTAAATCTCGCGAGCAATACAGGCCGATCTGGCGGTGTGGAGACTGGTGCTGGTAACGCTAACGCGATAGACCTTGGCCTACAGGTCTCATGGGAAGCTGATCTATGGGGTCGCATCAGTACCGGCGCCGCTCAAGGCACCTTGTCAGCGCAAGCAGCCGAGGCGGACTTCCTATTTGCCCAATACTCAATTGCAGCGAATACCGCGCTAGCCTATTTCGCAGCTATTGAAGCGCATATGCAAGTGCAAAATTCGCAAGAAACAATTCGACTGCTAGAGCAAACATTGAAAATTGTACAGGTCCAATATGATGAAGGCGCAGCTTCAGCTAAAGATTTAGCGATTACGCGGTCTGATATGGCAGCTGCGAGAGAACGCAATCAAGCTTTAATCAATAGCAAATCAACAGGACTGCGTTCTTTAGAGTTACTGCTAGGACGTTATCCGAGTGCTGACCTTGTCATCCGTCAAGCTTTGCCAGCATTACCCGCACCACCACCTGCTGGTGCACCCGCAGAGCTTTTAGAACGGCGCCCTGATCTTGTCGCCGCAGAGAGGAGAATCGCAGCAGCCTTTAACGCGGTGGAAACTGCTAAGGCTGCTCGTTTGCCAAGCCTCAGTCTCACAGGAAATCTAGGCGGTGCTTCAAGTGATTTATCAAATCTCCTCAAACCCGCAAATGTTGCATGGAGTTTAGGCACCAGTTTATTAGCGCCACTCATTGATGGGGGGAAGCGCCTTGAAGCTGTGAATAGTGCCAATGCGGATCAACAGGCAGCTATTGCCCAATATGCAGATGCCGCTTTGAATGCTTTTGGAGATGTCGAAAATTCACTTGAACAAGGCGAGGGTTTAGCTATTCGTTTGTCTGCACTGAAAGAGTCAGAAGCACAAGCCAGAAAAGCCTATAAAATTGCTGAAATTTTACACAAGGAAGGCGAGTCCAGTTTGTTGGATTTGCTCACGGTTCAGCAACGACTGATATCAGCGCAAAGCAGTGTGACATCCATGGAGCGAGCGTCACTTGCGCAGAGGGTCGGATTGAATCTGGCGCTCGGTGGCAGCTGGTAGCTACTAATGATGGCATGGGTAAATAATACGCATGGCCAATACCATCGAAAATTTCATCAGCCTCGCGATAACACATCTACTCTATTACGACGATTGGTTCGAATGCACGAGAAAGGAAACTCATCGTTCCAACAACAAGTGATAAAACATGTCACAACGCGCCCAAATTAGCAGGCCAAAATCACTCTGCTTGGCTGACTAACCTTCCCTGCGATCAAATCAATAGTCTGTCAGCCAACAGACCGGCATCCTAGCGGTCACTGATCGTCTACAGGGTTAGCACTTCAGCGGATCGTAAATTTAACAGGACTTCAGCAATTACTATTATTGACCGCTCTTCAGAAGATGTGGTTTATTTTCCTCTTCTTCTGACACTCAGCAGAGCGTCAGACTACAAAAGAGACCTTAATTCTTGAATACTGGCTCTAGTCAAGCATTCAGTTCACTCATCAAACACTCAAGAGGTAGATATGAATTGGGATATGGTAAGCGCCATTGCGGAATTGTCGGGATCAATCGCGGTTTTTGTTACATTATATTTTTTGCTAGCTCAGTTACGTCACGCCAACATGCTCGCACGTTCTGCTTTCGATTCTGAGTCCACATCCAGAATAACTGATAGGTTTATTCGCGTTGCTGAAAACGAAAACTTTGCTCATCTGTTAACTATAGATTGGGATGCGAAGACTCTGAGCGATGTCGATCGAACCAGAATAAGTTATTACGTCGCCGCACTTTTGCAAAATAGCCATAACAGCTTTCAACAGTGGAAGATCGGCATCCTTACTGAAGAACAAGCTGTTAGACCAATTCACGCAATAAACACTGGAATCATGGACAACCATACAGCTAAGACCATCTGGGCAATTAACAGACTCAACTTTTCGCATGACTTCAACGATCGATTTGAGTCGATTATCTACCCAGATGGTTTTAATACAGCAAGGTCAGAATCACATCTTATGAAGAAGGGTACTGAAAAATAACCGAGTAGAGCGAAGCAACAGCTTCCATTTCCTACAAAAAATACCGATCAAGGCCTAAAACCATCAGTAATATAGACATTGATTATCTTCCCGCTCGGACTTT
>CAXRCG010000029.1:0-17344 GCA_964228885.1 Pseudomonadales bacterium
TAGGCTGCGGATAAGTCAACGTCACTCGCAACACCGCAGGGGTTTGCGTGTTTCACGATGACACAGGTAGGCGTTTCAAAGGAAGCAACACATTCCAGTGCAGCATCTGTATCGGCAATATTGTTAAACGACAGCGCTTTGCCGTGTAACTGAGTCGAATGTCCGATGGTACCGGTTTCCGGTTTCATCTCTGTGTAGAACGCAGCCGATTGATGAGGGTTTTCACCGTAACGCATTTCCTGTTTTTTCTCATACTGGACCGTCAATGTGTTTGAGTATTCAGCGACTTCGGGTACCCCCTCAGACTGCCCTTCAAACTTGATCGTACCAAGATAATTACTAATCGCAGCATCATATTCAGCAACATGTTCAAACACTTTTCTCGCCAGTCTGAACCGAGTCTCAAGGGAAAGGCACCCATCGTTACCTGCCAACTCTTCGAGCACGCTTGCATAATCTGAGGAATCACAGACGACAGCAACACTGTCAAAATTCTTGGCGGCGGAACGCAACATCGCGGGGCCACCGATGTCGATATTTTCAATTGCATCGACAAGCGTGCAGTCAGGATTAGCCACGGTTTGCTGAAACGGATACAAATTAACAACGACAAGGTCAATTTCCTCAATGCCCTGCTCTGCCATGACCTTCGCATCAACCCCCGTACCATCACCATTTCGCCTGCCTAGCAGCCCACCGTGTATCAAGGGATGTAAGGTTTTCACGCGCCCATCCATCATCTCCGCAAATCCGGTGTAATCCGATACTTCTCTTACCGCGACTCCAGCGTCAGCAAGCAACCGATGAGTCCCACCGGTAGAAAGAAACTTTACGCCGTACGATTGAAGTGACATGGCGAACGCTTTTAAACCAGACTTATCCGACACACTCGCGATAGCGGTCCTTATTTTTACGGGTTTCATATCTGTAGGCTCTTTATAGTGGCAGTCGAGACTGGCTACCGCACCACGCAAAATCACGTGATGTGGAAATAGAAAAAGGACGGAATTACCGTCCTTTGAGAATGGCTAATTATGCCACGAGCGCTAGTTATTTTAGAACTGAAAAAAAATCAAGGAACAGTTGCGGTTTGGTCACCTTTGTTGGCAGATGGGCTTAAGGACCTAGCAGAATTTACAACATGCCATATTTGCGCAGTTTCTTTCGCAAAGTACCCCGATTTAGACCTAGCATTAGCGCGGTTTTGCTTTGATTATTCTGCGTGGAGTCAAGCACGCTCTGAATCAATGGCGCTTCTACTTCTGAGAGAACCAACTCATATAAGTTGGATATTTCCTCGTCACCCATCGTAGAGATATACCGCTCAACACATTCGCGCACAGATTCTGCTAGCGTTGTCTGTTCATCCTGCGTCAAAGCACTATCCCGGTTGGCCGTGCTCATCACGGGGTCTGATGTTGGCTCAGCTTGTTTCGCCGACTCGAATTCCAAATCTGACTCAATACGAACATCTTCACTGAAACCAACAGAGCCATTTACTATGTTAGGCGTTCTCATTCTTATCTCCCATTAGCAGCCAGCTCGCGCCTTGCTAGGTATATCAAAAAACCTATTGACCATCACCGGATCTATCACAAAAGGTTTCCTTGCCGGAAACACGCTCAAACGAGTGCTCAACCATGGCAAGCTGCTCTTCGGTTGTTTCGCATCGGTTGAATGCGCTTTTCACCAACTTTGCCTCCTCAGGCGTCTTGGAAAAACATTCATTCAGATACCAACCGACGTGCTTTCTCGCAATACGCACACCCATCACATCTCCATAAAAGCAGGAGAGTTCTTTTATATGTGTGATGAGAACGCTCAATATCTCAGGCAAATTAGGATTTATTTTTACATTCCCTGAATTCAAGAATTGATCCACTTGAGCAGGTAGCCAGGGCCTCCCTTGTGCGCTTCGCCCAATCATCACGGCATTAGCGCCTGTCGTATTCAATACCCATCTGGCTTTCTCCGGACTATTAATATCACCGTTCGCTACAACCGGAAGATCAATCGCTTCCACGACTTCTTTTATCGCTTGATAATTCACCTCACCATCGAACTTGTCTGCTCTCGTTCGGCCGTGGACAGTAATCAACTGAATCCCGCATTTCTCAGCAATTTGCGCAATTTTCACTGCATTTTGTTGATCCCGAGACCAGCCAAGGCGGATTTTGAGTGTGACAGGCACCGACACAGCATTGACGGTTGCAGACAATATCTGTTCAACGAGCACCTCATCCTTCATCAGCGCAGAGCCTGCTGCTTTTCGGCAAACTTTTTTCGCGGGACAGCCCATGTTGATGTCGATAATAGCGGCCCCCTGCTCAGCGTTGAAAGCTGCAGCTTCAGCCATCATGTCTGGCTCAGCACCAGCAATTTGTACCCATCTTGGGCCGGCTTCACCTTCAAAACGCTGGCGGTTTTTTGATTTGGAGGTTTCCCAAAGACTCGCATCACTGGTTAACATCTCGGAAACTAACCAATGCGCCCCAAAACTCCGGCACATTTTTCGAAAAGGTTGATCGGTTACACCCGCCATCGGGGCGACAATGACGCGACTCTCGTGCAGGTGGGGGCCAATCCTCAGCATTGTTCTATCAGGTTGAAAAAGTGTGGGCGAGCATCATATCAGCAGGAAGATCTACACTACCAGCTTCATCGATGAAGCTAAGAATGTCTTTGTGACTAAATAGCCGGTACAGCTTCAAGCGCGTAACCAAAAGCATTTTCGCCTGGATCAACTATTTCCAGCCCAAGGCGCACCTCAGTAAGCGCTGGAATAAACCTTAACCCCACCATTTCCCCACCAAGATATTCTTTCGGTAAAAACCTACGAGTAGCAATAACCAGATTGTTAATATCTGTGAATTTCATTTCCAATAAAGGAAATGATTGACGATAAGCAGACGTATTTCTGATAATCGCGTCAACCAACAAGGCACGCTCAGTCTCTGGATGAACACGAACGACAAGTTCGGTTGTTTCGATAGCAGACACATCCTCAAATACGGGCAAATTACATTCAACGTAGTTGCAAAAAAAAGCGTAGTAAGGCCGCAGTTTTGGATCTTGAGCCAGCAGTTCTACATTCACCGAAGCAAACTGAATGACAAAGACCAGCCCTAACAATAATGCGCCAACAAACCATCTCAAGAAGTGAGATCTAGCGGTATCTTGATACTCCCCCACGATTTCGTCAGCCGCTACCGCTTCAAGCTGTATTTCAGGAACATCCTCCAGAGTCGACGGTTCCTTATCCGGCTCACCGAGCGGCGATGACTTGTCTAACGCATGAACTTCAGCGTCGGCATTGAAATCGGGGATTCGATCGCGTCTGGGGTCTGACTTCTCTCCGAGTTCAGGCCCGGCACCAAAGGTCCCTCCCACCGCCAAAGTTTTGTTCGATCTATCATCTAGAAAGACGGTAACGACTTCAGGTACCGCCAGATCAGCGTTGGTTACATCAATCTCAACTTCTGTATTTTTTTCAGCTTCCTGATCAGGCGAAACTCCCGTTGTGGGCTCCGTGTTGCGATCATCTCTCTTCAAGACCTTTAACTGTTCATCTGGCCTTGCGCCATAAGGGCCGGAGACACTAACAATTTCGGCTTGATATCTCGGCGCTTGAGAAACCGAATTTTCTGATTCGGACGATTTAGGTTCTAATGGGGAGATGGCTTGATCTACCTGCAAACTTTCAGTTTGCCCTTCATCCCAGCCCGAGGACACTGAAGTCTGGTTATCGGCTTGTTCAGCCACATCATTTATGGCGGCGCTTGCACGTTCACTGATAACCTCTGCTTCGCTGGCAGATAGGGCTGTTTCCTGCAGATAATCATTTGCAGCAAACACCTGAAGACAAGCACCGCAGCGAACAGCGCCGTGAGCCGCTGCAAGCTGGGTTTCGGAAACACGAAAAGTCATTTCACACGTCGGGCAACGGCAAACAAAGCCAGCCTCAACCATCAGCTTCGATCCTCTTCTAAAAGAGCAGTAGACCGAGTCGCAGCCAGACAAACCCAACCGTCCATTTCTGTTTCCGCGTAAAACACCAGCCCAAGCGCTTCATAAGCCGCCTTCACCCAAGACTTTTGACCGACCATAACACCAGACAACACAATGTGAGCACTCGGATTCATTAGGTCTGTCAATGTCCCAGAAAGGTCAATTAGGGGCTGAGCCAAAATGTTCGCGATGACCACGTCATAAGTATCGTCGTAGTCGCCTCTTGGAAGTTCTGGAAGAATTTTGCTAGCCACACCATTTCGCTTTGCATTTTCAATGGTTGCATCCACTGCTTGTTGGTCGTTGTCTATCGCGGCGACTTTTCCGGCACCCAGTAAGAGCGCCGCAATTCCCAATATTCCTGAACCGCAACCAAAGTCCATGACTGACTGCTTGGGTTTGATGTGCTCATCCAGCCACGACAGGCACAAATGAGTCGTCGCATGGGTACCAGTACCAAAGGCAAGTCCCGGATCTAGTTTCATCACAACAGCGTTATCCTCTTCAACTTCGTGATTAGAGGGGCACACCCACAACCTTCGGCCAAACTGCATGGGTTCGAATCGATTCAACCACTCTCGCTCCCAAATTTTGTCACCAAGTGTTTCCGCATAGAGAAACCGAAAATCCGTATCCGCTAAGGCAGCTTTTATTTTTGTCACATTAACGTCGTCCGCAAATAAACCCGTGACTGTCACTTGTTCCCAAACAGGTGTTTCCCCCGGACCAGGTTCAAATATCGGTTTATCCTCTGCATCAACAACGGTGACTGAGACAGCGCCATGGTCCCAGAAGAATGTTTCCAGAACGTTTAACGGGTCACCGTGCTCGCCTGAAGCCATGGTAGAAGTGCCTGCTGCAATCGTTTTCCATGGCATCAGCGGGCGCCTCCAGCGGTTTGTTCTAGTGTCAATTCGCGCTTTACAAACTCGGTTACAAATTCTGTCGACATCCTATTTTCAATAAATTCCGGCGTTGCAAGAATTCGACGGAGTAGATCGCGATTAATACTGATCCCTTCAATCACAGTTTCCTCAAGCCCACAGTCAAGTCTGCGGCGCGCGGTTTCCCTGTTCTTACCCCATGCGATAACCTTTGCGATGAGCGAGTCATAATGATGAGGGACTCGGTACCCGGAGAACAAGTGAGAATCAACTCTTATGCCCGGACCTCCGGGAGGATTGTAACTACTAACTAACCCCGGAGACGGCAGAAAATCATCGTTTTCCGCATTAATCCTACATTCAATGGCGGTTCCACTGAATGCGATATCACCTTGGGTATAAGGAAGTCGATGATTTAGCGCAACAAACAATTGCGCCTCAACGATATCCAGTCCGGTGATCAGTTCGCTAACCGGGTGCTCAACCTGCAATCTGGTATTCATTTCAATAAAATGAAACTTGCCTTCGTCATATAAAAACTCAAGCGTTCCAGCATTGCGGTACTTAATCGCAGACATTGCTTTCACGCATTTTTCTGCAAGTCTATTGAGTAAGTCAGCATCAATACCCGGCGCAGGTGCTTCTTCGATCAATTTTTGAAATCGCCTTTGGGTGGAGCACTCCCTGGTGCCGAAATGCAGCACATTACCTTCCCCGTCACCAAGAACCTGAACCTCTATGTGTCGCGCCTTAGGAATATATTTTTCAATATAAAATGCACTCTCACCGAAACTTGCCAGTGCTTCGGCCTGAGCTTCAGAAATGGCCGTCTTCAATTGAGCGACATCGTGAACGACCCGCATACCTCTGCCACCACCACCAAAGGATGCTTTGATGCATATTGGCAAACCTAAATCGTCTACCAGAGAGGCTACTTCTGCGGCCCCAACCTCTCCTCTGGAACCATCAACAACCGTTAAACCAAGACCCGCGACCGTCGTCCTAGCAACCGCCTTGTCACCCATCATCTCAATATGTTCAGCCGTTGGTCCAACAAATCGCATGTTAGCGGTTGCAACAGCTTCAGCAAATTCTTCGCTTTCAGATAGAAACCCATAACCAGGATGGATCATTGTGCACCCGCTTATCTGGGCAGCGGATATCATCGCCGGAATGTTAAGGTAATCCTGTCGACCGATACAGATTTTCTGATCAGCCAAATCCAGGTAACGAGCCTCCGCATCTACCTTTGTGTAAGCGGCGACCGACTCGATACCTAATTGTTTGCAGGCACGTAAAAGTCTGACCGCAATTTCACCTCGATTGGCGATCAACAATCTCTGTGTCGTCTCGGAACTACTCATTTATTGCGACCAAATTTGGCAAGAAGACAAACCTAAACCGTATGAAGGACCTTGATATCAGGACGCTGACTTAATAACAAAAAGCGGCTGGTCATATTCAACCCCACTTGCATTTTCCACCAACACCGCCTCAAGTATGCCCGTATGTTCAGACGTGATGTGATTCATCATTTTCATCGATTCAATTATGCAGAGCGTATCACCTTGCTTAATCTGCGCACCTTTCGTCACAAACGGCGCAGCATCAGGATCAGGCGCTTGATAAAAAGTCCCAACCATCGGCGCTGTGACAGTTGCGTGTCCTTGCGCATGCTCAGGTGTCACCAAATCAGATGAACGAACAGCTCCGCGCGGCCTGATCGTTGGCGCATTGACGAAACCACTAGTATGAGCATTTACGTCTGTAACAACCCTGCGCGCGACCTTCGGCGCAAGTCTGCGACCGGACACCGAGGCTTGGGTAGCTTGAGCGGTATCCGAAACAACATACTGCGGAGCAGAGGCAATCATCGACGTAGCGCTTTCCTTGCTTGCTCTGGATATTCGAACGGAATCTTCCCCTTCTTTAATCTCGATTTCACCAAGATCAGACTCCTGCATCATTTCAATCAACTTCTTTACTTTTCGAATATCCAACTTAAATGCTCCTAGAAAAGGTAAATATTGCTGCACATATTAACTCAACACAAATTTCATTTTTTAAGAAATTACACCACTTTTATCTATTTTTTTTGCGACATTTCTCGGAGAACTCAAAAAAGCCGATAAAAATCACATTTTCCGCACTATTGTGCGTTTTTGCGGCGGATAACAGAGTCCAGCATCTGCGCACCCCTGATATTGAACAATCATCTCGAAATTCCCAGGATTTACTGGCACGTTTACTTCTAATTCACCGTAATAGGTTTCGACATCTCCAAAGTACTCGTCATGTTTCTGCTTTCCGTTCGGCAGAGAAACAACGATCGTCCGAGTATCATCCGTATCGGTTTTGACCCTGAACAAAAGTTGATGTTTGTACAAGTAATATTCTGGCGCTATTTGCCACCTTACGAGGACGTCCTGCCCGCTGGTCAGGCTGGACATTTTAAAGGCTTTATCAACCTCAAGAAAAACGGGGCCTCCGAACCCTCCGAATCTCTGCAACGAAGTCTCGGCTGTGCATATTTTCGACGTCATCATGAATGCTATGACGCAAACTAATTTTGTCACTCGAGTTGGCATTAGACGCAAGTTCCTGTATTTATCTCTATACGCATATAAACTTTATTCATTTAACTAACGGCACCCCTCTAAAAATTCGACAGTGAACTATTCCACACACTTTATGAAAGCCAGCATTAAGGACAGGCTAGCCGCATTTATCCTCACGTGCAGCATGATTCTAGCGCTTACAGGATGTAATGCTACTAATTCTGGGCCTAGCAACCCTGCCGCGACTCAGCCTGTTGTAACCCAACCAGCAATTCCAATTCGAGACCCTAGAATTCAGCAACTGCTTGAAGAAGCATACTTTGCCTTCATGGAGAGCCGATTAACCACGCCTATTGAAGACAATGCATATTATCGTTATCTACAGGTTCTCGCTATTGACCCAACTAACCAAGACGCTAACACAGGAATATCAAACATTGTCGAGGAGTACCTTGACTGGGCTTTGGAAAGCCTATCCAGTCGCACCTTTAGAGCTGCTACCAATTATCTCAACAAAGCACGTTCAGTTGATGAAACTCATCCCAATATCTCCGCTGTTGAAACCAGAATTACGGAATACCGAAATGCCAGCGAGGAACATTACTTACTGGACCCTGAAATCGTGAAGAGCAAGTCAGCAGAAACACAACAAGCGTTGGTCGCCATTGCCCAGCGGATTCAGGAGACGACTGCGAGCGTCATCATTTCTGCCCGAAGTGACGCTGAGGGGCGATGGATTTATCAACAATTAAATGCTCATACGGACAATCGCATCAAAGCCCGATTTGAACGACGATCAAAACCAGAGATTAGGCTCATTATTCCGTGACTCGGTGATTCCGACATCATGTTTAACCGCTGACTATAACTGGTCCATCGATCGATGCGTCTTCAACGCTGTTCTCACAGAAATTAAGAAGACCCGGCCCGCAGCGATGCTCATGGTGCTAAGCTGTTTATTAAGTCGTCCTGCCGCTGAAGTTGGCAATTTTCCGCAGTTTCCTTAACATGAACACCCAGTTTAAGCTAAGGCCGCCGCATCAGTGTTTGATAAACTAAAAAACAACGTCAACGATCAAATTGAGACCGACAGTATCTTGGGCAGGATCGGCAAGGCAATCGCAGGCACTATCTGTGTCATTCTTCTTGTCGCCGGCATCGTTGGTTTTATCTGGGATACGGAACCGGATACGTTCGATATTCACTCTATCACTCAACAAACGACTCAACATTACGGAGTGAAGACCGTCATTGGGAGCACAACGGTTTCAACCACAATGGCGCTCGCTGATAAAATGCTAAACAAACGTGGCGGCTATTTAACCAATGACGTCATCCCTCCGAGTATTTGGATGGACAACGTCCCCAACTGGGAATACGGCGTGATAGTGCAAGTGCGTGACATGACACGCACCCTGCGGAACAACATGAGCCGTTCTCAGTCTCAGTCCACAGAGGATCCAGCACTGACGACAGCCGAAAATCAGTTCTATTTCGATACAAATAGCTGGGCGTTCCCACAAACAGAATCTGAATACACACAGGGCAATAACGCACTTGGAGACTACCTACAGAGACTCGGGGACAATGATCAGCAATCAGCCCAATTTTACGCACGAGCGGATAATTTACGAGTTTGGCTCTCTGAGGTTGAAACAAGACTAGGCAGCCTTTCGCAAAGACTCAGCACCAGCGTAGGCAAGCGTCAGCTCGATGTTTCCCTCGCCGGGGATACTGCCGCACGGCAATCCACAGGCACAGTAAACGACGTCGAGGTTAAAACGCCCTGGTCAGAACTAGACGATGTTTTCTATGAAGCCCGCGGCACTACTTGGGCATTACTTCACCTATTGCGGGCGGTCGAGACCGATTTTGTGGACGTACTCGAAAAAAAGAACGCGCTAGTAAGCCTGCAACAGATTATTCGAGAGCTTGAACCCACACAGGATGTACTTTGGAGCCCCATCATCCTAAATGGTAGTGGTTTTGGACTCGTCGCAAACCATTCTTTAGTCATGGGTGCACACATTTCCCGCGCAAACGCCGCAATTATTGATTTGAGAAGGCTGCTTCAGGACGGATAGCAGGTTCCAGCACAGCATCACGTGAAACCACGGGTATAAAGAATGCAAGACAATTTGGCGTTTATCGCAGCACCGATAGATACAAACCAACTTTCTAGTCTTACTATTTGTACCGGTGAATTAAGTTGTTCAAGCGCACCTAAATCCTGAAATCACCATCAGCGAGCCGTCGAAAACCGGTCTCTATTGCCTAATCCCGCACGAATTGTTCGAAAGTAGCCAAAAACTGCACATTTATAGTTCAAGACTGGCGATCACTTTTGTACTATAGGCACAATCCTGAAAGACCACCAAGAGTCTTGATTGGACTGACACACTAAAAATAATCCGAGCGGAATTCACTATGAGCGAAATTACTAACTTGCCACCTATTATTGGTGCGCTAGGACTAGTCTGTGCTTTTGTCATTTACCTACTGATGACAAAATTTTCAGACGGAGACGATGCACTAAAAAAGATAGCAAAAGCAATTCATGAGGGCGCAATGGTTTTCATGAACAGGGAATACGCAATGCTTGCAATGTTCGCCCTGCCATTGCTTGTTATTCTTTACTTTGCACTTGGCCAAGGCACGGCTCTTTCTTTTGCCGTTGGCGCAATATCATCGGGACTTGCTGGCTATCTCGGCATGTTTTCGGCGACCAAGGCGAATATTCGTACCACCGTCGCAGCCCAAGAATCTGGCGCTGCAAGCGCCCTCACCGTTGCATTCTACGGGGGCTCCATAATGGGTCTTTGTGTCGCATCACTCGGCCTCCTTGGCCTAGGCTCATTGTACTGGTTCTTCGGGGGCGATAAAGATGCGCTTCACGCAATTCACGGCTTCGGTATGGGCGCATCGGTTGTTGCGCTCTTCTCACGGGTCGGTGGTGGTATTTATACCAAAAGTGCAGATGTTGGCGCTGACCTTGTCGGTAAAGTCGAAGCAGGCATCCCTGAAGATGATCCCCGCAACCCAGGTGTCATCGCAGACAACGTTGGCGACAACGTCGGTGACGTTGCCGGTATGGGCTCAGATATCTTTGAGTCATATTGCGGTTCTATGATCGCAACTATCGCAATCGCCTCCACCATGGCGCTTGGTGCTGAATACGGCATTGCGGCGCTCACGACGGACCCCATGAAGGGGCAACAGGCACTGATGTTTTTGCCGCTAGCGCTGGCTTCATTTGGACTAATTTGTTCTGTTATCGGCATCTTGATTGTTCGGGCAATGTCTAACAGCGCACCAGAAACTGCTTTACGCATGGGTCATCAACTAAGTGCTGTTGCCTTGGTTGTCGGAGCTTACTTCCTAACCGACGCGCTTGGGATCAAGAGCGACGTGTGGTGGGCAATTGTAGCCGGCACAAGTGGCGGCGTGCTTATTGGTTTAGTAACAGAATATTACACGGCTAAAAGTCCCGTCATTCGCATTGCTGAATCAGGTAAAACAGGCACTGCGACCGTGATGATTACTGGTCTTGCTGTAGGTATGCAATCCGTCGTCATTCCTATCGTTTCTATCGGCGCCATCATCTACATATCAACTGAACTTGCCGGCCTTTACGGCGTTGGTATTGCAGCTGTAGGTATGTTGGCAACAGTTGGCATGACAATGGCGCTTGATGCATACGGTCCCGTCGCAGACAACGCAGGCGGCATTGCAGAGATGGGCGGCCTAGGCGCAGATATTAGAGAAATCACCGACGGTCTTGATGAAGTTGGGAATACGACAGCAGCGATCGGAAAGGGATTTGCAATTGGCGCAGCGGCACTCGCAGCACTCGCAATCATCGCTGCCTTCGTTGAGACTATGCACTACAAGTACCCTGACTTTGGTTTGGAATTATCAAACCCTCAAGTTCTCGTTGGTATGTTTATCGGCGGCTGTTTGCCATTCCTTATCGCTTCTATCACCATGACCTCTGTGGGTGATGCTGCAATGGAGATGATCGAAGAGATTCGTCGCCAGTTCCGTGAAATAGAAGGATTGATGGAAGGTAAAGCTGATCCTGATCACGCCAAATGTATCGACATCGCTACTCAGGCAGCACTCAAAAAGATGATCCTGCCCGGCGTAATAGCTGTGTCTATGCCAGCGATTGTAGGCTTTGGTCTCGGTGGTGAAAGTCTAGGCGGTATGCTTGCCGGCGCACTGCTTGGATGTGTATTACTTGCACTGATGATGGCGAACGCCGGTGGCGCTTGGGATAATGCCAAGAAATATGTTGAAAAGGGCAACCTAGGTGGCAAAGGTTCAGACGTTCACGAAGCCGTTGTTGTTGGCGATACCGTAGGTGATCCTTTCAAGGATACTTCCGGACCCGCAATGAACATTTTAATTAATGTAATGGCTATCGTTAGTCTGGTAATCGCACCATTATTGTAAGCTGCTATACACCTACAATAGACTGAAGTAAGACATTAAGCCGGTATCGAGTCAGTGATTCGGTATCGGCTTTTTTGTGTCTGCTATTTGCGTCGAACGAGGTATGCGGCCAATCAAGGGTGATCAAGAAACAGCGAGTTCAGAGGTTATCAAATTGGTACCAAACCAGGTCAACGATTCAGTAAGCGTCACTACGCCACCCACAATAATCAAAGCAGGCGAAGCCATCGCGTTTGAAGCAATTTCCTCTGGCAGCGTATCAAGACGCGTAACCAACACTCGTTGATCTATTCTAGTTCCTTGCTCAACCACTGCAACCGGTGTTGACGGCAACATACCAGAGCCAATGAGTTTTTCTCTAATCAGCGCCGCACTTGTCAGCCCCATATAAAACACCAGCGTTTGCCGGTCGGTAGAGAAAGATTTCCAAGGCAAGTCAAAGTGACCACCTTTCTTTCTGTGTCCGGTGACAAAAGTCACGCTATCAGCAAAATCTCGATGCGTGAGAGGTATGCCTGCATACGCTGCGCAGCCATTTGCCGCGCTAATACCAGGAACAACCTGAAATGGAATACCGGCCTCAACCAGTGACGCCAACTCTTCGCCACCCCGGCCAAATATAAACGGATCCCCGCCCTTTAGCCTGCATACCCTTTTGCCTTCGCCGGCTAGGCGAACCATCTCACGGTTGATTTCAGTCTGGGCAATTGAATGACGCCCTTTTGCTTTTGCTACAGAAATCCTTTCAGCATCTCTGCGAACCAAACTGAGAATATCTTTTGAAACCAAATTATCGTACAGAACAACATCTGCCTGTTGCATCAAGCGAAGCGCTTTCAGCGTTAGCAGCTCTGGGTCACCGGGACCCGCCCCAACCAGATAAACTTCACCGAGGCGATCGCCTCGACCTAAAATATTTTGATACTCTTCCGCCGAGTCAAGCGCAGTATTAAATGATTTTGCCGCGTCTTCCGGCCGTCCTGCCATCACCAAATTAGCCACAGGGCCTTCAAACAAGCGCTCCCAAAACCTTCTTCTTTCATCGACAGATTTCAATCTCGATTTAACCTGAGAGCGTAATCCACCAGCGAACCGTGCAAGATCACTCCACCCAAACGGAATGAGCGTTTCGAGCTTCTGCCTTGCCATTCTCGCAAGCACCGGCGCTGCTCCGCCTGAAGAAATGGCAATCATCAAAGGCGATCGATCAACTATGCTTGGCAGAATAAATCTACAGAGTTCGGGGGTATCAACAACATTAGCAAGTACTCCAACTTGCTCGGCATCATCAAATACCTGTTGGTTGACTATCGATGAAGGGGTTGCCGCGATGACAAGCAACTGACCGCTTAGGTCAGACGCTTTGTATTCACCTTGCCGGTAAGAGGAAATTAAGCCTGCTTCTATCCAACCGGCTATTTCCGAACTGATTGACAGAGAAACAACCGATACCCTTGCCCCAGCGTCAATCAGCGTTGCAATTTTTCTGGTGGCAACATTACCCCCACCAACAACAACGCAGGGTTTTGCGGTTAGCTTTAAATATATCGGATAGTAGTCCACCCTCTAAATCCACATGACTTATTGATAGGAAACAGAAAACGGATGCAATCGTGCCAACGATGCTTCCGGATCCTGATCTGCCTGCAAATCAAACGCATTTATGCCTGATCTGCGCATCAAGAACAGCTGATCAGTGAGAACTTCACCTATCGCGCGAATCTCGTTTTTAAAACCTAATCTGTCTCTTAACAACTTTGCCTGGCTATAGCCTCTTCCATCTCCAGCGACAGGAAATTCAACACAGATCAAATCTAGATGAGCAACATCGTCAGCGAGTTCCAGCACATCATCGTCATTGCTTATTGCCACGCCCTTAGGACCATCGCTTGCCAAAAGCTGCTCTCGATTCTGCCGCCATTGTTCTAGCGAAATTATCCAATTTTTTGTCACTGATTCTGCGACTGTGTCAGCGCCTTCGGCTGGAAGGCCCAGTAACCAAAAATCCTCAACCAGTCTATCGTCTTTTATGATTTTCTTACCCATAAACAGCCTCCTTAAATGGTGCCACGCCGAGACGCCTGACCGATTGAAGAAAGGTTTCTTGTTCCTCTCTTAGATCGACATAGGTCGTTAGCAACGTCGCGATGGTCTCAGCAACGTTTTCTTTGGCCACAGAGGGGCCGATGATTTTTCCAAGGGAAGCGTCTTCTTCCGCTGAACCACCGATAGTAATTTGGTACCACTCTTCACCTTTTTTATCGACGCCAAGGATGCCGATATGACCCACGTGGTGATGTCCGCAAGCATTCATGCAACCAGACATCTTTACCTTGATTTCACCAATATCATAGAGATAGTCAAGATCATCGAATCGTTCATTAATTTGCCTTGCTATAGGAATAGAGCTCGCATTGGCAAGACTACAAAAGTCAAGACCAGGACAGCAGATCATGTCCGTCAGGGTGCCAACATTTGGCGTAGCAAGATCTAAACTCAAGAGCCTCTTCCAGAGCGCATGAAGCTTATGTTCGGGTACATCTGACAAGACCAGATTTTGCTCATGGGTCACTCTCATTCGACTAAAGCTGTAATCGTCGGCCAGCTCGGCAACGCCGTCCATCTGCGTGTCTGTAAGATCACCTGGCGCTTCTTCTGGCGCTTTAACGGATATGGTTACCACACGATATCCTGAAATCTTGTGTTCCTGTGTGTTCTGACGATACCAAATAGCAAAGGCCGGGCTAGCTTCAAACTTTTCAGCTAGATTGGTCGCTGACGATTCGTCGTAATGTTCTGCGTAGTCAAAGGGCTGAAAGTACTTCTGCATTTCATTAATGCTCGAATCTTCAATTATCAAGCTACCTTCACGCAGGTAACACCACTCTTCTTCAACTTGCCGAGTGAATTCTTCAATACCAAGACTGTTAACCAGTATTTTAATTCGCGCCTTGTATTTGTTATCCCGACGACCCGCCAAATTGTAGATCCGTAGGATCGCTTCCAAGTAAGAAAGCAGGTATTTCTTCGGCAAATAGTCTTTTATTACTTTGCCGATAACCGGCGTTCTGCCCAGTCCACCACCGACCAAAATTTTGAAACCCACTTCTTTGGTTTCCGCATGCTCAACCAGCTGTATTCCAATATCATGTACCTGAGTCGCAGCCCGATCGTTTTCTGAACCCGAGACCGCGATTTTAAATTTACGAGGCAGAAAAGAAAATTCCGGGTGCAACGTTGACCATTGCCTAATCATTTCACAATAGGGACGAGGGTCTTCCAGTTCATCTTTGGCAACACCCGCGAATTGATCGGCGGAAGTATTACGAATGCAATTCCCGCTCGTTTGAATTGAGTGCATCTCTACCGTCGCTAAATCAGCAAGCACATCCGGAACATCCTTTAATGCTAACCAATTAAATTGCACGTTCTGTCTGGTCGTCAGGTGCCCGTATCGCCGATCATACTTACGAGAGATATGGGCCAACATTCGCATCTGATCTGAACTGAGCAACCCATAGGGAACTGCAACCCGCAACATCGGGGCATGTCTTTGTATGTAAAGACCATTCATCAACCTCAGTGGGCGAAACTCGTCTTCGCTCAAAGTGCCCGCTAGAAACCTTTCTGTCTGATCGCGAAACTGCGCAACACGCTCGTTGACTAGGCGTTGGTCCTCAGGACTATATTGGTACATTTATTTCTTTCCCGTTCATCAACAAATGAATTTCATAAAATAGAAATTCAAAACAAACTCCATTTCGAAAGCACTTAAGAGCAAACTATTACCAAAGTGTTTAGTCTTTGAATGCTCACCAGGTTGGCCAAAAGCAGAGGTAAGCCACCTGAATGGCCTTTACCTTCTCGCCAAAGGTGGAGCAGCCTACGGGAAATGGAAAAAAATCAAAAATACTATTTTATTATCGGCTTATAACTCGCAGCACTATTCGTCAGTCTTCGAGCGATGGCACTCATATACCATCAGAACTTCGCCGGCGCGGGATATCTGAACCGCCAGGCACATTAAAGTAAAACCCACGTTTCCGAGCACAAGTGAATGACTTGGGGATACCCATATAGCGGCTTGTTTAGTCGAAACCTTCTAAGCCTGTGGCTTTTGGGTGCTGTCCTTCTAGGTAAGAAGCTCCATCATGGCCTATCATTGGATACAATAAACGTCTGCGGATAGGAAGACGTAGACATCGGATTTAAAACGATTGAGATCCCATCGAACCTTGCCCGCTTAACACTGAAGGATAGATTTACATGCTCACTCACGGTTACCCAAAGATTCTCGGAATTGTGAACATCACAGAAGACTCATTTTCTGACGGCGGCAGATATCTCGAGACTCAAGCTGCCATCGACCATGCGCGCGCGTTAATTAAAAGCGGAGCAGATATCATTGACCTGGGGCCAGCATCGAGCAATCCTGACGCAAAAAATGTGACTGCAGAAACAGAGATAGAACGGTTGAGGCCGGTGGTCTCTCCGTTAGAGGCAACTGGCGCAAAGATTTCGATAGACTCTTTTCAACCGGCAACCCAACGATGGGCAATGACCTCAAACGTTGACTACCTGAATGATATTGAGGGCTTCGCTAATCCTGAAATCTATCCCGAACTGAAGGAGTCCAGTTGCCAGCTATTTTTAATGCACTCGATTCAACGTAAAGGCATTGCGACTCGAATTCAGTCTGACCCGAATCGTATATTGGATGAAATTTCGCTCTTCTTTGACGAGCGATTAGCAGCGCTACTGAAAGCAGGCATTTCAAAAAACCGCTTCATTCTTGACCCTGGCATGGGGTTCTTTCTAGGAGAAAATGAAGCATCCTCGGTAAAAGTGCTGCAAAACTTGGCGCTCATTCGAGACCGGTTTGATTTGCCACTACTCATCTCGGTATCTCGTAAATCTTTTCTAAGAAAGATATCGATGAAAAATGCTAACGAATCCGGTGCTGCAACTCTGGCTGCCGAGATATTCGCCGCAATGAATGGTGCAGACTACATCAGAACGCACGATGCCGCGGCCTTGCATGACGCACTTAAAATCATTGCCACGCTTAGCGAATATTCTTAGTTTTTATAACTGCCTGCAGATTATTATGGCAGTGGCAGCGACTTTTAAAACCGAACATCATTTTGCCAACTTCGCCGTGACACAAATAATTTAGTGTGCCTAACCCACATTGAAAGCCTTCAGCTTTTTCCTCACCAATAGGTTCTTGAGCCGCACATACTGGGGCATGCCATCTTTATAGACTGGGTGGTCTTCACCGGAAATCAGCGGTTGCAGATAACTTCTCGCTTTCGCAGTGATGCCATACCCATCTTTAGAGATATAACTCCTTGGCATCATCCGTTCGACGTTTGCTACTTTGGATAAAGGCGCTTCTCCAATACTCCACGAATATTTCGGCTTTTTCCCCCTGACAAT
>CAXRCG010000030.1:0-14285 GCA_964228885.1 Pseudomonadales bacterium
CAACTGAACCTGATAATGAGCATGCAAAATGTAACCGAGGACACTAATTTCACAAGCGTTGAAGTCGTCGCCAGAGGGTCGAATGCGAAAGCAATCTTATCCTATCGGCGTCATGGCTTCTCCCGCAACGGTGAATTCATAAACAGGATAGTGATCATTCATTGATCCTCTGAATCAGGCATTCTCACGGCATGGACTCGCACACAAATAAAGAAAACAGCGCTTGTTTAAGTTAAGATTCTTTGCGGGAACTAACAAAGAATTGATACAAACTTTTTTTATGCCTTACCATCAAAATTTACAGAGCATGTCTTTGCAGATCTATAAATATACTCAATAAAATCACCAATTTAAGAAATTTTTAAGTAGGAATGAAATTTAATTTGTTAGGCAAGTACCACTTATTTGGCATAACACTTTCACTACTATTGTCAGCCTCTTGTGCTGTAAATACTGTGGGCACTGCTCCAGAAAAGCATAAGTTTATACATATTGAAGGGACTCCAGCATATGTATTAATCGAACCTAGTAAATCTATCGAGTCAATTAACGATGACATATACATATGCTTGGCAGAGGTTGAAGGCAAAGCTAGAAGCATAAAAGTGCCAATGAAAGTTGTAGGCGGCGTCTATGGAGCAGTTGGACTATTCGCTTTAATTGATTTGGCTACAACCGGCGGTATTTTATCTTCACTTTTGATACCTAGTTTTGCCATCATTTCGGCAGCAGGGTGGGTAACTTATGCATCTGCTGATGCAGTTTCTGAATTAGGCGCTTACAAAAATTTGGAAATTTGTCTAGAAGAAAAAAATTATTCAGTCGTCTTTTTCTTAGAAGAGAAGAAAAAGTGATAGGATTTTTTCTATGGATCAAAAAATATACATTAAGAGGAGATAATCAAGAAATTGACACAACCTAGATACAAACTTTTTTAGATACGCTTATAACAAGGACTCTAGGGAAAATTAACTAACGAGTTGGCGTGAGTGACAAAAATAAGTACGCGCTGGGTAAGTGTAATTGCGAAACTGTTAGCTTCGAGATTCGCTGCCCCCCCAGAATCCAACCATGCTTTCAATAGTGTGATTTGAACTACCTATTAGCAAGGCAGCAACTATCCGGTCTTAGTAGGGTGAGAAAGCGCTTGTATCGCAACAAGCAACGCGGCTTGGCTTGCCGTAAACCGCCAACTCCATTTTGTTCTATCTGCTGATTTTTACACGAGACCAACGAGGAAAAATGCAATTATCATTCGCGTTTCCACGACAAACATTTCATTTAAAATCGTCAGTCTTGCCCATCGCCCCAGTACCTCCAAAAATGCACTTCTCATGCTATGCTCAATGACACTCTTCGCTTTACGCGCGCGTTAATTTTTCCACATTTATTCAAAGGAATTTCGAAGATGATGAATATTTTTAAAAGGTGGATTTTTACTATTCTATGCTTACCACTTGCCATTTCGTGCTACGTCTATGGCGTTCCGGTTGGTGGAGCGCTATTTCTCTTAGCAGGCATCGTATTTGAATTACTGTTTTGGTTTGGACTAATCGGTCGTTTACGAAAAAAAGACGCCTGACCCAGAAGCAGAAACCTATCCTGTTTAGCTTTTTAATCAAGCGAGCGTCTATTCGAGCATCAGCGCTTATCAGAGGTCGGCTATGAACCATCCCCGCTTAACTAAGTGTTGTGCAGATGACACACAGCGGTCATTGATAACACCAAAAAACTAGACGCATTGCGTCGAAATTCTTTACACCCCCACCATTTTGCAAAGTCACGTTGATCGCTATCTCTCTGAAAAATAGATACATATCAAAACCGGTATGTTTTTTGCTTTACACAATGGGAGGAGTCCCATTGCTTTGAGCGGCAGATTACCTAAATGTAGTCTTATCGCAAACGAGGCAGTGACCGCTACGACAGCATCGGCGTTTTGCTAACTGGCAGTGAACCTAAGCGGTGTCCGTGTCACGGGTACCACAAACCTTCATTTTAAGCTTCGCATACGCTTTCAGCCCCTTTGCTCGGATGCATCTACTACGCCGCTTAACTGGATGTTAACTTTTAGATAAATCGTAAACGTTAAGGAATAAAGTGAAAGAAATTACCCGTTTAAATCATATAGGCATTAGGGTTTCTAACCTCGATAAATCAAGAAAATTTTATGAGAAAATCGGATTCGAATTTATAGTTGGTCCCATCGGGCCAGAGCCGGTAGCAATAATGGAACATCCATCTGGAATCAATATAAATTTCATTCTCAATGCCAACCAAGAAGGCGTAGAGAATGTACTAATGGATATATCATTAAAACATACCGGCTACACTCATATGGCTCTGGAAGTAACTAATCTCGAATCTGTCAAGTCACAACTAGAAAGTAAAAATATAGCCATCACTGGAGGCCCAATTAAGTTACCTGATGGGGCAACATTTATCTTTGTTAGAGACCCTGACAGGAATGTTATTGAGTTTCACAAACCAGCATAAAGTTAACAAGTTTAGGCAAAGGACTAGAAAACCTGTCACTTAAATTGTTTATGAAATACGCCCTGAAGAAATGAAGAGGCATGTAAAACACTGCGACGCTGTATGGAGTGTTGTGTGACTGAAAGGGAAAAGGAATAACTATGCCTAATCAAACGTACACGGATCAAAAACGCATCAAAGTTCTTCAAAATCAGATTACTGATTTGAAAAGATTGACCACGAATCTTACTGAGGCTGCTCAAAGGTCTCGAGACAAAGAGCTAAGTTGGGTTTACGCGATGGAAGGGAATCGCGATGGAGTCTGGGATTGGAATCCTATTACCGACGAGGTTTTCTTTTCAACAAGGTGGAAAGAAATGCTAGGTTTCAAAGAAGACGAGGTTTCAAATGAGTTGTCGGAGTGGGACAAAAGAATACACCCGGACGACAAAACGTCTGTCTACGCGGACCTCAATCAACATTTGGAAGGCAAAACTCTCTACTACCAGAATGAGCACCGGGTACAGTGCAAAGATGGATCTTACAAGTGGATTCTCGATCGCGGCAAAACGATGAGTTGGACAGATGAAGGAAAGCCTCTGCGTGTTGTGGGCACACATTCGAATATTACGGCAAGAAAAGAAGCCGAGATCAAAAATCAACGTTTGCTGCAAGAATTGCAAGAAGCGCTTGATAACGTGAAAGTTCTCAGCGGCCTCCTGCCTATTTGCTCATCTTGCAAAAACATACGAGACGATAAAGGCTACTGGAAGCAGATCGAGAGTTATATTAAAGATCATTCAGAGGTGGAATTCAGTCATGGGATTTGTCCAGCTTGCGCAGCAACACTTTATCCAGAACACGTATCTGAGATTTATTTAGATTCTGACAGGGTGGTGGGGGAAGACACGTAACAATCATATAAACTTGTAGATGCATTCAATCGCGTTTGATTTGCACTGGTAATTTTCGACTCGCGGCGATCTTAACCCTAGGCGCTCTTAACCCTAAAAGCACCGGAAATTCGGTTCTACTTGTGAAGCAGCATCGTTTGAAAAAATATACTACTCACCTCTGGGTAATCGCGGGATTCCTATTTTTCCTCCCCGGCATGCTTGGGCATGATAGAGATGAGCTAATTCCATTAGGCATTGTCTTTATCGTAATTGGCATCGCCTCTAAGCTGAAGGAGAGCAAATCTGTGAACGACGAGAGTTGACTGCCGTCATGGCAGGCCTCTCATTTCATCACTAATGTGCGTTTCGTTCTTTGGTTGTGCCTGTCGTGATCGGTTGGCGAGTTGCACATTGCGGAATGCTTCATTGCAAAGTGCAAGGTCGTCAGTTGCAAGAAGAAAGGAGCGCGCCACATTGGCTGAGTAGTGGCCAACGATCGTCATTGCCGTTGCTCAGTTAAATTAACATTCCTTGACGTGGTGAACCTTAGGATAGTCTATAACAACAACGATGTTGATCTGTCACCGCCGACGCGGTACACACCTGCTATCAACGGGCAGGAAAAATGCGCTGGATAGAACGCGTTATATCACCCACGCTTAGCGCGAGATAATTAAGACTGTCGCTTTTATTGGAATTAAGAACAAGGATGCTGAAAAGCTAGACGAGGTGCCGAACAGCGATAGTGAGTGCGGCACGGTTCAATGCGGCTTTACTATAAATCCAAAACTCAAGATGACGACTAAGAGTTATTTCCCAACGCGATTTTAGGCATAAGGCGTGGGCCACATGCATTTGATGCGTTTTTGGGTCAAACTTCGGCAGATGTTCGAAGCATTAGAGTCTCCAGATGAAAAAAATAATTGCTTGCCTTATTACCAGCCTAATTGTTGCTCACAAGATACACGCCGACACGATCCTTTACGAGGAAGTTGAGCATCTGTCAGAAGTCGAGCAGGTAATTACCCAACACGTGAAATCAAACCCAGGCAATGTGCTCGTGGTGTTTGATATCGATGACACACTGCTGACGTCGCGTCGCTTCTTTGGTGGTGACACATGGTACAACTGGCAAATTGGCCGCGAAATCTCTCATGAAGATGGCAGCAAAGTGATGATTAAAGAGCGCAATAAGATGAGCTGCATCTTTGCCAAACTTGGAACCCTATATGAGCTGGGTCTGTATCACGCCACCGAACTTAAAGCGGCAGAAATAATCGCTCGTCTGCAGGAACAATATGACGTTATAGCTTTGACCTCTCGCTCGCCTGATTACCGCGCCGGAACTGAACGAGAAATGCAACGTGCAGGCTTCAACATGGGGAGAGATCACCTACTAGCAGAAGGTACAGCCTTTGCTTATCGCTTCGATGATGGCCGTAACAAGCGCCCCATCACCTTTCAAAACGGCATTGTTATGTCAACAGGTTTGAACAAAGGTAGAGTGCTAACAGATTTGTTGAGACGGACAAACCGCGGATACAGCGCTATCTTTTTTATCGATGACAGCCGCACCAACATCGTCAACATGCACGATGTCTGGAAAGACAGCGAGACCCATATGGCGATATTTCACTATACGCGTGTAGACAAGACAGTGAACGATGAGAAGTTGCAGCGTGCACTGGCATCACAGCGCAGCTTAGATGAGTTCCTAAAGACAGCCTTTCCAGAGCGTCATGCCGAATTCAGTGCGGGTGTTTGTAATTAGCCCCGAGAACCAAACGAAAAGTTCCTTAACTTCAACGAAAACGCGCGCACGCGATCGGGACTATAGGAAATTCTAATGACCTTCTCGCCTCCAATTTTTAGGGAGGCCGTTACACCAAAAATCCCAATGTTGGTTGCACCCATGGGGCTCGTGGCAACTTCTTTCTTATTAAGCCTAGCCTCCGAGCACCAACATAGGGTTAAATGTTTTCAGCGGGTTTCAAGTGACTCTTATTGTGAGGAGAGTATAGTGGTCTGGGCTACTACAACCCAAGACAAACTGAAGCTATGGGGTATTGAGGAGAATTAAATGGGTCGTGTACTATTGGTAATCATTCTAGGCGCATCACTAACGGCATGCGAAAAAACATTACCTCCATCATGTTTAGGGTCTCTTGCGGACCAAAAAGTTTTAATAAAAAGCCTCTGTAGAGATTTGATTAAAAATCAATCTGATCCATCTGCAGCTCATGAGGTGATCGTCTCAGGTGGATTTAATTCAAGGGATGGAACTAACATTGTGGAAAGCGTGAGCGCCGCTCCGCGAAGCTGCCTTAACATTGTAAAAAAGCAATGTGAATTAATTGAACTTCGAAACGGCGTCGGGTACTAGGGCCGTTCTCCAACCTATTAATATCGAAGAAGCAGGGTCCAAGTAGGGAAATAGAGTAAGCCGACAAGAAAAAGTACCAAGGACATCCTCGCTTTGGCAAAGTCGCCCCGACACTACTGTTCGTGAAAGAAAGAAACGAACTGCGAAAGTCGCACAACTTGCGATAACGCGTCTAAATGTGCATTCGTTGCACTACTTATAGAGCGTAAAGCTCGTCTAGCGCTTCTTCCGCCTGCTTTATCATGTTTCGGCTTGCGACCCCTCTTTTCACCAACTCAAAAGACTTTATGGCGTCCTGTGTTCTATTGAGTCCGCGGTAGATCTTTCCAGCAACTAATGCCGTTTGCTCTTCACCAGGATCGTTCCATGTCTTATCCCGTTTTTTGTATTGTTCTAATGTTTGCAGCGCCGCCTCATGATTTTCCTGTTGTAAATACAGCGAGGCTAACATCAGCGTCGGAAAGGCACGCTGCGGTATACCCCTGATAGCATCTTTGAAAAGCTGTTCGGATTTTTCAAATTGTTCTTCTCGTGCAGCGATGGATGCTCGCGTTAAATCCGCCCAAGGCGAACTTAGCTTTTGCAAATCCATGATTTTCTCCTCGCCTAAAGTCTTATCACCACCCACGATTGCTGGTGCAGAAGCGTAAAAACTGGCAACACCATACAGCGCTTCGGCATGTGAGGGGTCGAGCTCAACGGCTTGTTCCCATGAATTTACTGATTTCTTAGCCAGACCAGCCTTACGAAAGATGTTGACCTCCGGCACTAATGAAAGCTGCACCGACCCCAGAAGGTAATGGCTTTCGACATGCTCGGGATGCGCTTTCAGGGACTTTGTCAGCAGCGATTGCGCAGCTTTGAGTTCCAGCTTTCGATACAAGCTCCTGGCGAGAAAGAAAGTCAGGTCAGGGTCTTCGGGAGATTCTGAGTGCAACACGCGGAAGTGCTCAAGTGCTGCATCATATTCACCGTTTTGAAACTTCGATAAAGCGACATCCAGCGGTGAATTGGCTAGTGTTAATCTACTCACTATCAAAAGTATAAATAGCAACGCCAGGCGGGTACGAAAGTGCGACATCATAAAGACTCAATCCCTCTTAGGTAATGTTGTGTACACGTTATCCTATCACTTGCAAGACGCTGGTTTGAATACAGTCTTGAGAAATATAAAGTCCAACATTCATTGTCATTTAGTAAAATTTGGTCAATCTCTCGATAGCTGTTGTCTTACCGATGCCCTAGTTGACCACCTAAAGGATTTGAACGTCGGGCAAACCTCATATCGCTTGTTGATATCCGTCAGCACTAAGAGTGCTCCTCTTTAACCTGTTGATTTTTTATCGTAAAAAAGATAAAAAAAGTGTTAGTAACCGCTTCACCACACAACACTTCCCAGCAAGCGAATCTGATCTAAGGCATGAATCAAGATAGAAATGTGCCTGCGAAACCTTCTTCAAACACGTAATATTTAACTATGCACAGACTTTATCGTTTTATCATGTTTCTCCCCTTCGCTTCCCTGAGTCTCTTTTCACTTGCCAATGAGTCAATGACTGCATTAGAAAGGCAAGGAACTCAGTTTCGTCTTTCTGGCGACTTTGCGTCTGCTAAAGTCATCGAGAACGAGCTGATCAAGCGTTATCCACAGCCTGCTGGACACGTGTTCGCGTTAAACACCATTATTACTCAGCTGACCTGGGACGAGACGCAGACAGCGTATGACGAAGCGTTAGTCGACCACGCTGCCACGACACTTAAATGGTGCGAACCACGCGTCGATGATCAAGACCTCGGTGCAACAGCCAATTATTACTGCGGTCAGGCAAACTTTGTTCTCTCATTTCATCACGCACTAAAAGGAAAATATTATCAAGCGGGCAAACGAGGCACCGCCAGTATTGACTATCTTGAAACCGCTCTGTCGATCGATCCTTCAATGATTGACGCGAAAATGCACTTAGGCGTTGGCTATCACGTCGCCGACAACTTGCCACCCTTTATAAAAATGTTCAGCCGATTCTTATGGTTTATTCCCACGGGTAACTCAGAAAAAAGCCTTCCTTATCTACTCGATGTGATGAAAGAAGGCGATCAGTATCAGGACGTGGCTCGCTACCTCTATGGTATTCTACTGCTCGAGGATCCTTCGCTTAGACCTGAGGCAGTTAAACAGCTCACCTGGTTGGTTTCGCACTATCCTGCCAACGGACGCTTCCAGTTGAGGCTGATATCGCTGCTCCTCATCATGAATGATTTCGAGGGCACTTTGAATGCGATATCTAATTACCTTGAGAACGGCCATCGTCCAGCGGAGGGAGAACTAAGCATCACCAAGATATTGAAAGCCCGCGCCCATTTGGGCTTGAACGAAACAGACTTGGCCGCAAAGGCCTTTAGCGAAATCAACAGTGTCTTTCTTCCAAAGAGAGATGGAATTCCTGACTGGGGCGTTGCCTGGTATCTTTTAACCGCTGGACAACTACATGATCTCGACAACCGCCGCGATCAAGCAATCACCGCTTATCGCCAATTGCTGTCTATGGCAAAAGACACCTACGTCAGCGATCCGCTGATAGAAGCGGCGCGCGCCGGCATTTCTGAAGCCTATCGGCTTCCCCCCGGCTAGCAAGTAATCATGATCGCCTTTACCATTCGAATGCACATCAAGCTCGTTGACCTCTAATTTTCTCATTGATTTTTTTTGATACTCGCACGGTTGATTACAGCCACTGAGATGATTTCAATTACCAATCTTTTAGACAAGAAATGCTACAGCAAATTTTTAATCGGCGAGAAAAATTAGGCAGTCTATGCGGATTCATTTTAGAATCTCTGGGTGGCGAAATAGTCAAATTATTAAGTGAGGAGAAACCAAAATGGATCTTGGTCTAGCAGGTGCAAAAGCCGTGATATCTGGCGGCAGTAAGGGCATAGGGTTAGCTGTAGCGAAGGCATTGCTCATAGAGGGAGCAAGTGTTTCAATCGCCGCTCGACATCAGGCGGGCATTGATGTAGCGCTTGCAGAACTTTCTGCGCTTGGTAATGCGCATGGCGCCATATGTGATGTGTCAGATTATGAGGCGACAGTTCAATGGATGAAGGAAGCCGGAGACAAAATGGGCGGCCTCGATATTGTTATCCACAATGCAACCGGCAGTGGTCAAAGAGAGACAGGACCCGAACCCTGGCGTAAGAATTTTGATATCGATGTGTTAGGTATGGTTGGTATGAGCGAAGGCGCGCTGCCGTTTCTTGAGAAATCCAGCCAAGCAGCTCTCGTACAGATTGCTTCGATTACGGGTATAGAGCATCACGACATGCCCATCAGCCCCAGTTATGGTGCCATGAAGGCTGCTTCGATCCGTCACATGTCGCAACTTGCGCAGCAATGGGGCCCAAAAGGCATTAGAGCCAATAGTGTTGCTCCCGGACCAATCTACATCGAAGACGGGGCGTGGAATCAGATCAAGGATCATGCAACAGCGCTTTACGAGCGGGATCGTGACTATCACCCAGCTAAGCGTATGGGCTCTGCAGAAGAAGTTGCCAACGTCGTTGCCTTTCTAGCAAGTCCCGCCGCAAGTTGGGTGAATGGCACGAACGTGAGAGTTGATGGCGCCTTTACGCGCGGTGTTGATTTCTAGCGAATCACGCCGTGTACGTGAGTGGGTTTGATGCGGATAATCACCCGATCCTGGGCCTCGAGCCACGCAGGAAGGTTTTCCGGACGTTCGTAACCAGAACCAACGATATTATCAAAAACACGAATGGTGTCCTCTTCAATGTTGTCCCGCAGTATGGAGGCCTCACCTTGCACCGCGACAAAATTAAATGGCTCCTGGTTGCTGATGATGCACAGATTCACCATCGGTTGGGCCTCGATTGATCGCGCCTTAAACGCAGGTCCTGGCGTTGAGATCACTAACTCATCTATTGCTCTCGCATACGCCACGACCGAGCTTGAGGGACCTTGTTTTCCGTTAGTCGTGAGCACTGCCCACCGATGTTCAGTTATAAATTCATCAAATTGCTTGTCTGTTGAGATCATTACTGGTTCTGATTCTTGTCTGAATTTTTATAGCGTAATCAATTCTTTCAATTTAAAACTCGCCCGACTACACGCCAGATCTCGGTTTCACTAACAGCTTACCCAGATTGCCTCCGTCGAACATGAACTGCAGCGCTTCAGCATACTTATCAATGCCTTCGAGTATTTCTTCAGGCATCGTGATCGAACCTTCGCGCAACCATTGCTCAAGCTCGACAGTCGCTGGGCCGATGCTTTCAGGAAAGTGAAAATATGCGAAACCCTCCATCGACGATTGTCGTTCAGCAAGGCGCAAGTACATCGACGGTCCGGTAACGTTGTCCATGTCATCGTATTGCGAAATAGCACCACAGATGACGACTTTCGCGTGCATGGCAAGGTTGTCAAGCACAGCATCTAGCACCGCGCCGCCAACATTATCAAAAAACACATTGACGCCATCTGGCGCGAGTGACTTCAGCCTGGCGTTGACATCTTCATTTTTGTAATCGATCGCGGCATCGAACCCAAGCTCGTCAACTAAATATGTCGTTTTTCTCTCGCCACCTGCAATGCCGATAACCCTAGCACCTTCCTTCTTTGCTATTTGACCTGCAATCGAACCCACGGCGCCGGCAGCCGCGGAAACAACAAAAGTGTCTTCAGGCTTTGGACGGGCGACGTGCCGCATACCAATCCATGCAGTCACACCGGTTGAGCCTCCGAGCACACCAAGATGTGCACTCAACGACAACCCAGGCAAGTCATCAACCTTTTCTAACTGCGACGTCGGTACTGTAGCAATCGTTTGCGCACCCAAGCCGCCTCGCACAGCCTGACCCTGCTCCCAACCATCGGCAGTTGACTCGATAACGCGCCCAATTCCACCCGCGTGTATAGTGCCGCCAAGAGGCACCTGCCGATGAAACCCTTCACCCCGCAACATCGTCCGAACGCCAGCATCAACAGAAACATATTCCACCTCAACTCGAACTTGGTCGGGCCCGAGCGGCGCCAGAGGCTCTTTGACAACATCAAAACAATCCGGCGTCGCTGATTGCTCTGGTCTTTTTTTAAAGATAACGCGGGTGTTTTCTAGTGTCATGGGTTGTCCGTCTTTACCTCGCTGGATTTCTTAATACAATGCCACAAATGTTTCATGTTCACACCTTACACAACCGTTTTTATTCCGGCCCATTGAGCTGGCTTATTTACCTGAAAGAATCAAACACCTCTCATGCGATATCGAACGCCTTGATCTCTTTGCGATTCTCGAGAAATTCAATTTTATATCGAGAGAAATCTATCAATAAGACATCGGCAAGTGATACTCAAGAAAGCGAAGCGCGCTGTTGACCCGTTAATTCAGGTTTTCACCCAGGGCTATAAAATCTCTTAGGTGGATCTTGACTTCAATCTCACTATCATCGTTTGATTTGGCCACAACCTTAATCTCTCGCTTTTTGAAACCCTTGATAGGGATTTCAAAAAAATAGTCGCTCAATACGTTTACTTTCAATTCTTCTTCTCCGGCAAAGAGCCGGACTTGCTTGAAAGCGGCTGACGAGTCGACTGCAGCAATGATTAAACGTGAGCTATCAGCGGGTTGTGGTTCCGCCAAACCGATGAAGCGTTTTCCTGTCTGCTTCCACGCTGAGTACAACTCTGCTTCAAATCCCTGAAACAGACGGTAACCACGCTCGTGAATACTCGCAGGCAACACCCAGCGCATGCCTGACAGTGCTCCGGCGGTAAGATGATGAACGCCGTCAATCATCATCGCACTTTTGTAATGGGTGTGGCCGCTCAGCACATAGTCAACGCCATATTTACCAAACATACCAAGATCATCAACATGTTGATCATTTTCAAAGGGCCAGCCTTCATCGAAATGAAACGGCTCATGGTTTAACACGACAATGGTTTTGTCTGTATGAATTTTGAGTTCGTTCTCAAACCATTGCTGAATGTTCGGGGTCATCTTTCCAAAGTTCCAATAATCCGGATTGTCTTCCTGCGGATCGGGACTATGGGTATCGAGGGCAATGAAGTGATAACCACTCCTGTCAAAGCTAAAATGCGTTGGACCAAGATAGTGACGGAAGAAAAATTTGCCAAACCTCTTGTCGCGCGACGTAAAGTCCTCTCGACCTGTGCCGGCAATTTCATTGTTGCCTATCGTGTTATACAACTTCATTGGCAGGTCTTTCGTTAACCCAGCGTAGTACCTGAACCAGCGATCTATTGCCTCTGGAGAACCATCGTTGCTTTCAAGTACTAGATCGCCTGTGTTGATGATAAAATCAGGTTCAAGCCCGTCAATTTCTCTTAATGCGGCACGTATCTGCGAATCCAACGGTTCAAAAATTCCCTGCTCGGCATACTGTGCTTCTGCATAAGCGCTATAAACTTCACTTGCCGACATAGCATCTAATTCACCGCTATAGCCATTGCTGGTGAGCGCCTTCTTTAATTTGTCAACCACGTCATCGCCGTAGTTCTTTTCGAGCAGGTTTATTGTTATCCAGGGGACAAGAAAATCCGGGATGAACCAAGGCACAGACGGGGATGAAAACTCTATAAAATCTGATTTTCGATCGTAGACGTGAGTGTCTGAAATTTGGATGAAAAACGTGCTTTGCGGGTAATTCGTTGGCTGATCAACCTCAAAGTCGACAACTGACTCTGAGCGAATTTTGAACCAAGTCTCAGGATCGACATGCGCTGTACGGGTGAGGTAGACAAATGTTCCGTACTCTGGCAAAACATAATGTCCCTGCTCATCCGTGATCGCAATATCTCTGCCATTACTTACAGCAACATGCGGAACACCTGCCCCTGAATCGGAATAGAACACCCTTCCAGTCACATCACCGATCGCTGAGAGAGAAAAACACAGCAGAAAACAGAGAACTGTAAAGTTGCTTTTTAGCATTGAGTATCATTCTTCGACAATTGTGACCTAACCCACAACTAGACGATAGTAGTTGTAAAGATTTAGACCCATGACTTTCTCAAGTTCATTTTCCGCGAGACCGCGTCGTTTCAGTCCATCCCAAATCGTTTCCATCCGACGTGGGCCATTTAACTCTTCAAAATAGAGCGGTCCATCGCCAACCTTCATCGCTGACCCTTCTTCTTTATTAAGCTCCGCAAGGTAAGCTTCAGTCTGTACCAGTCTTCGATGATCTCTATCGCTGCCGATACATACATGATCGACACCACATACATTAATCGCATGTAAAATATGATCAAAATAAACTTCAAGTGCATTGTCTACTTTTTCGGTCATAAAGGGACGCATTTGAGTCACACCAAACAAGCCGCCCTTCTCAGCAAGCGCTTTTAGATTTCTGTCAGAAATATTGCGTTCATGCTTAAACAACTCGAGACAGCAGGCATGTGAAATATGTACCGGTATTTTAGAGGCAGCGATCGAATCAGCGATGGTGCTATCGTTTGCGTGTGACAAGTCTACAATCATGCCGACTGAATTCATTTTTTCTATTAAAGCATATCCAAACCGCGTCAAACCAGAACCGTTAGGTTCCTGGCAACCAGAACCTGCCCAGTTTTGGCTGTTGTAGGTAATTTGGCTGGCACGCTGGCCTAACTGATAAAACACATCAACATTATCTAGGTCGCGCATAAAGTGCGTTGAGTTCTGCGTAAGATAGAATACCGCCATTTTGTTTTGCGACCGGGCAAGGTCAATGTCGGCGACAGCTCTGGCTGGCAGGTAGTATTTTTGTTTCGATGCCAACAACCGGTTGTATGCAAGAATTCCTTGGATGGTATGATCAAAAGCCGCTCGCCCCTGCACTTTGGGATCACAGAGCGTGATGGTGATTGCACGCATTCCCGCATCCAACATTTCCTGGATCAACTCATCGGTATATACCTCTCGCAACTCGCCCATTGCGTCAAAAATAAGTGCGTTGCGCGCTTTACTCCAGGGCCGCCCGAGCAGCTCAGCCTTAGCGGCTGACGGTACTAAATTAAGTAATGGCACACTGCTAAGTATTTTTAGCATTTCGCGTCTTAACATATTTAATCCTCCTGATTTGCAGCCCAGCCGGATATTGAACGCTATCCTGTCAAGAGCCGAACCTATAACGAAGTTTAACGATAAATGTATCCGCTGTTGGGTCTTCCCAGCCCGCCTGGAAGACATCTGAAAATGTATTGTCTCCGAGTGCCAGTCCCTTATCTGCGCCACGAATATAAACAATAAACAAATCAGAGAGCGGCGCGATTTCCCAGCGATAGCGCAGCTGAAAAGTCATCTGAGATTTACCAAAACTATCTGAGGGCCCCACAGGTTTGGCTACCTTAACCAACGCGCCGGGTGATGAGGGAACCTCCCAAAATTCATCTTCTATCGCTTTGATACCGACCCACTGCAACGTGGCTTTCAACTGCTGCCTCGCCGAGAAAAAGTAATCCATGTTTAACGAAGGCACCCACTGCTCAGCCTTGAAGGTGGTCATATTGCGACCTT
>CAXRCG010000031.1:0-15556 GCA_964228885.1 Pseudomonadales bacterium
GTTGAATATTGCAACGGCGATATTCTTTTCTGATTCCCTTTATTGTTGCAAGGTTCTATATGAAACCACGTTTTATTAGGATCGCGTTCGACAGCCCATGCCCCATGCATTTTCCACCAGTATCTCTATAAACAGCCGATCAATTAACCTGATTAATGCTTTTTGTGTTTTTAAACGTCTTCTGACACGAGGCGAACGCTGAACCATCGGCGTGATAGAGGAGCCCCATATGATAGAAAGTTCGCATAGAAAAAGCGGTCCAACAAAGGAATAAACTCGTATAAAATTATAGATTTACTCGATGTTATTGTTAATATTCCAAAGTAATTTCCTAGCCAGCGTTTCATTTTTTCCTTGCAGCTATGGACGGTTTTGGTAAAAAAAGGTGGCGCCATTTTGGCTTAACTAAGATTATGATTTAAGGTGGTTCGATGAAGCTACTAGTCATGAGACATGGCGATGCAGAGGATACCACGGATGATTTTCATCGCCGGCTAACGCCGCTAGGGCGAATCGAGGCGAACGAAGCTGCACGCGCAATTGCTGATCGAGGCTTTGAACCAGAGGTAATATATACAAGTCCACTGGAGCGAGCCAAGGAGACTGCCGAAATCCTTGCTGAACATCTGCGTATGGACGTGGTGGAGTGTGATAGCATCACCCCTTCTGGAAGCTGTCAACATGTCTGTGAACTTCTGGGTAAAGTGAAGGTTGAGCGGCCGCTGATTGTTAGCCATCAACCCTTTGTAAGCATGATGATACACTTCTTGACGGGTGAGCAGGTTTTTATGAACACTGCTGCGCTTTGTATGGTTCAACTCGATGTGGTTGGTCGAGATTGTGGTGATTTGATATGGACACAGCAATGACAGGTAATAGTGATAAATACAGGATTCTCATCGCGAGGGTTGTTAGTTTGCTTGTTTGTTTTACGCTGATCTCTATAAAGGCGGTGGCTGCAACGGCGATAAACCCTTTCCCCGACGCTGAGTTGGTTGAATCCAGAACCGATGATCAGGCAGGCAGCCATGAGGTAATGCTTGGACCATTGAAAAAGATCGCTAACGTCCTCAGCGCTGAAGCCCAACAGCATATTCGAGGCACCCGAGAGATCGAAATCTACTTGATTCGTGGTGAAGACCGCACAAATGTCGTTGCGGAGTACTATCAGCAGCAACTCGATAGCGCGGGAATCAATAGGTTTCGTTGTGCAGGGCGTGAATGTGGCGAGAGCAACCATTGGGCCAATGCTGTTTTTGACGAAAGGATTTTGTTCGGCTCCTCTGAGGAGCAGCGCTACTTTGCGAGTGAAATCGATTCTCAGTTTGTCCTCATATACGTTACCCGACGAGCAACAGGGAAAATCTATGTTTATAAAGAAGTCCTCACTCCTAACAATTCGAAAACAATGCGCGCCGAGCGAATTCTGGCGTCTTTGCGAGATCGCGGACGTTATGTGCTGCCTAGACGCTATGATGAAGCTTTGCTCTCCGAGATTGCGACCCTCTTAGAAATCAACGAGTCTTTGGATCTAGTTGTTGTAGGGCATACAGAGAAGAGTAGAAAACGTGGACTTGTAGGCTCGGTAGAGCTGTCGCGAAGTCAGGCAAATAAGTTAATTGCTCAGCTCTTGGAACTGGGGGTCTCTGAACAACGCTTGACATCGATGGGCGTTGGCTTCTTGGCACCCGATGATAGATATCCAGCGACTCGCCTTGAATTGATTGCGAACTAGCTTTAGCTGCTGTTTAACAACGATAGAAATTCCATTCTCGTTGTTGGATTATTTCTGAACTCTCCTAACATGACAGAAGTTTTCATCACTGAGTTTTGCTTTTCAACGCCACGCATCATCATGCACATGTGTTTTGCCTCGATGATCACGCTGACACCCGATGCTGCGGTGACTAACTGGATTGTTTCGGCGACCTCTTTGGTGAGGTTTTCCTGAATCTGGAGTCTGCGGGCGAACATTTCGACAACACGGGCTACTTTTGACAATCCAAGCACTTTGCCGGTTGGAATGTATGCAACATGGCACTTTCCGATAAATGGCAGCATGTGATGCTCGCACATTGAGTAAAGCTCTATATCCTGCACCACAATCATTTCGTTTGAATCGGATTCAAATAGCGCATTATTGACGATTTCTTCAACCGTCTTCCCGTATCCATTAGTAAGAAACCGCATCGCTTTTGCTGCTCGATTAGGGGTGTCTCTTAGTCCTTCACGTGAAGGATCTTCCCCTATCTCAGTGAGAATGGTGGTGAATGCGTCTTTCATTGTGATGTTCTTACCCGCGGCTTTGTCTTAGGGCCGTAACCCTAAGGCAAAGTATCTCTAAGGTAAAGAGCCCACGAGCAATGAACTTTGTATAAAGTATGGCATGTGGAAAGAGTTGATGACGGATTCTCCGCTAATGCGGTTATAATGTACTGCAGTGAAGGGAGATAGACGTGCGAGAGAAAAATGCCAGGCAATAGTTTTGGAGAAGCATTTCGGGTGACGACCTTTGGGGAAAGTCATGGTGTGGCGCTGGGATGTATTGTGGATGGTTGTCCTCCGGGTCTAGAGCTGGGGGTATCTGATATGCAAGTCGATCTCGATAGACGAAAACCCGGTACCTCTAAGTTTGCGACCCAAAGAAAAGAAGGAGATCGGGTCAGGATTCTGTCAGGAGTGTTTGAGGGCGTAACGACGGGAACATCTATCGGGCTTTTGATTGAAAATGAGAATCAGAAATCAAAGGACTATTCCGAAATCAAGGATCTTTATCGGCCAGCTCACGCTGATTACACTTACAACCAGAAATACGGTGTGCGCGATTACCGGGGCGGGGGTAGAGCATCTGCGCGCGAAACTGCTATGCGTGTCGCGGCTGGCGCTATAGCGAAGAAATATCTGAAACAACGGCATGGTATCGAGGTCCGCGGATATCTTTCCCAAATGGGAGATATCGAGATTGATCTAGTTGATTGGGATGTGGTCAATCAAAATCCATTTTTCTGTCCCGACGTGACAAAAATCCCCGCGCTTGAGGGGATGATTGAGTCTCTGCGAAGGGAGGGTAATTCGATAGGCGCCAAAGTGACCGTGGTTGCTTCCGGTCTAATGCCAGGACTCGGTGAGCCAGTGTTTGACAAATTGGATGCAGACCTCGCCCATGGTTTAATGGGTATCAATGCTGTTAAAGGCGTTGAAATTGGTGATGGATTTGCTGTTGTCGCTCAAAAGGGTACAGAACATAGAGATGAAATGAGTCCGAATGGATTTTCATCAAATAGTGCCGGGGGCGTTCTTGGCGGGATATCTTCAGGGCAAGATATCGTGGCGCATTTAGCCTTGAAGCCAACCTCAAGCATTACCCAGCCTGGGAAAACGATCGATGTGTCTGGCGCATCAAGAGACATAGTGACCAAGGGTCGGCATGACCCATGTGTGGGTGTTAGAGCAACCCCCATAGCTGAGGCCATGGTTGCGCTCACACTCATGGACCACCTGCTTAGGCATCGAGGCCAAAATGCGGATGTGCTTCCGCCGGCTAGTATTCCGGGCTAAATCGGTATTTTTTGCCGATTCGGCTGTTCACGTTCCAACAATTCAAGGAATGCACGCGCAGCATTTGATAGCGTTCGATGGATGTGATGAATGACCCCTAAGTCGCGGTGTATTACAACAGAGTTCAGCTCGAGAATTTGTAAACTCGAGTCGAGCATTGTCTTTGGCAGCACGCTCCATCCAAGACCAACACTGATAAGCATCTTGATCGTTTCCAGATAGTTAGTGGACATAGTGACGTTAAGCGATAACTGTTCTTTTTCGAACAATTGTTTGACGATCCTGCCTGTGAAAGTACTCATGTCTGGTAAGATCGCAGGATATTGGGACAGTGCATTGAGCGTGAGCCCAGTTACGCTGCTCAGAGGGTGATTCGGTGCACTAACAAACATTAGTTCATCTTCCCACAGTCGGATCGAAGTTAATCGGTCGTGGGGCGTCGGTGCGAGCGTGATGATTCCCAGTTCAAGATTGCCCTGAATAATCTGCTCATGAGCGACTTCAGAGTCCATAAATCGAAGATCTAGGTTTACCTCTGGGTACAGTGCTGCGTAACGCCGAAGAATGTCGGGTAAACGCCACAGGCCGATGTGATGGCTGGTTGCAAGTGCCAGCTGCCCGGTTACGGCATTATTGAGATTGCTGATTGCCCTGTGAGTGTCTTCAATATTCGTTAAAATCAGCTTTGCGCGGGGTTCCAGCTTGCGGCCAGCTTCGGTTAGTGTGACAGTGCGACCAATGCGGTCAAACAGCCTTACCTTCATCTGGTTTTCGAGCTGGGCGATCCGTTTGCTGACGGCTGGCTGTGTAAGGTGCAGGCGCTCAGCCGCGACGGAGAAGGAGCGTGTATCCGCCACAGCAATAAATGCCTTAACCCCCTCAAGATCTATCATCTAAGTTGGGTTATCGTGGCGACAGTTTGGATTATTTTCATTCCAAATTATTATTAATTCTATAAAAAAGATGAATTTGAGTTATGTGTCAAAGAATCCTAACATACGCAACCTGAAAATAAAGCGCGAGTTAGCCGGTTTCTTCTTCGTGAAACGGGTGCGCGTCGATTAATGGAGAAAATAAAGTGGACAAGGTAAATGTAGCAATCGTTGGGGCAACCGGTGCTGTTGGTGAGGTGATGCTCGAAATATTAGCGGAGCGCAATTTCCCCGTTGCTGAACTGACATTACTAGCCAGTGAGCGCTCTGCTGGTACGCGACTCCAGTATCAAGGGAAATCCCTGGTCGTTCAGGATCTCGCGCACTTCGATTTTAGCAACACCCAGATTGGACTGTTTTCAGCTGGAGGCAGTATCTCCCAAGTGTATGCGCCAATTGCTGCTCGCCAAGGATGTGTGGTTATCGATAATACCAGTTGTTTTCGGAGGGATCCTGACATTCCTTTAGTGGTACCCGAAGTCAATCCGGAGAGTATTTCGGAATATGCGCCGCAAAACATTATAGCTAATCCGAATTGCTCAACAATCCAAATGCTGGTGGCGCTCAAGCCTATTCATGACGCCGTAGGCATACAGAGTATCAATGTTTCAACCTATCAGGCGGTTTCAGGTTCCGGAAAAAGTGGTATCGAGGCGCTTGCAGGGCAAACGGCAAGATTGCTGAATGGTCAGTCGATCGAGGAGGCACCACAAGGAAACGTCTTCTCCAGCCAGATTGGGTTTAATGTGATACCCCACATTGGTGATTTTGAGGATAATGGTTACAGTATAGAAGAGATGAAAATGGTCTGGGAGACACACAAGATTTTCGGCGATGAGCACATCGCAGTGAACCCAACATGTGTCAGAGTTCCCGTGTTTTTTGGTCACTCTGAAGCGGTTCATATCCGGACCAAGTCTCCTTTGGAGGCCGGTGAAGCCCGCGCATTATTAGAGAATGCCTCTGGCGTCACCGTCATTGATGACCTTTCGAATAACAGCTATCCATCAGCTGTAGTAGATGCTTCAGGGAAAGACGATGTTTTCGTAGGCAGAGTCCGCGACGACCTCTCTGATCCCAATGGGCTTAACCTCTGGATTGTATCCGACAATGTCAGAAAAGGGGCCGCGCTAAACAGTATACAAATAGCAGAAGTTTTGCTAAAACGACTTTGATAAATGAAAGTTAGCGCAACTATCGAAGACTGTTTCGAGGACCTAACCTTGTAAAGAGGTGGGCCCGATCCAAGAATAGTTGGCGATAAATATTGTCTAAGTGGCTACAACAAGCGCGTTTGTAGGGTCGTCTGAAACAACGTGATTTTTTGCCCATCACAAAATCATTTTGCTTCGATGTTTTCGATCTTTTGGGAGTGAAGAGGAATAAAAACCATGGTTCAGCAGCTCTCTTTGGCGTGTGCGTTGATCTTGTTAGTGACATCTGGTTCTGCTTTTGGATTGGGTCTTGGTAGGCTCGAGCTGGGTTCAGCGCTTAATCAACAATTTGAAGCGGAAATAGAACTTACCAATGTCGGAGAGCTAACCATTGATGAGATACTGCCAAACCTTGCTTCTCAAGACGATTTTGCAAGAGTGGGGGTCGAACGAAACAATATATTGACTGATCTGCGCTTTAAAGTCGTGGCAAACCCTCAGGGAAAGCTCGTCTTAAAAGTTACAAGCAACCGACCCATCATCGAACCCTTTCTTAACTTTATCGTTGAAGTCCTCTGGCCCAGTGGTCGTATCCTGCGGGAATATATCGTTTTACTGGATCCCCCGGTATTCACCGAGGCTGGCCTTGCCCCCATCAAACCAACTGAAGTCATTCGAAATGATGGCGTCTCTTCCTTGACTGGTAACCAAACACAAAGTGCCGCTACGAGAAACACGGCGTCATTTAGCAGCGATACAACCGACCGTGCCTCGATGAAATCTGATGAGGCGGAAAGCAAAAGCAGCGGAGATCTGAAAATCGGTCGTTCCGACGCGCAGCAGGGCGCTGATCTCGGCGACGGATACGGCGTCACGGGGCCTGGCGACACGCTTTGGTCGATTGCGTCGAAGATCAAACCAAATAGTTCTGTCTCTGTTCAACAAACAATGTTGGCGCTGCAGAGAGCCAATCCAGATGCGTTTATTAATAATAATATCAACTTGCTAAAAGCCGGGTATGTGCTGCGTATCCCTGATGCAGGAGAGATTAGGGAAGAGACCCTCGCGACTGCAGCCCAAGAGGTTCAAGCACAAAATAGCGAATTTGACGTTTATCGTGATAGTGGTATTGCGCAACTCGATGCATCACAACGTCAGTCACCATCCTCGGTCAGAGAGCGTTCTGCCAGGGGTGGTGAGCTCAAATTGCTGGCACAGGACCAGAGTAGTGGCCAAAGAGCTGGTAGCGGAGGTGACTCGCAAAGAACGGAAGAGTTGGAAAATAGCCTCGCGGTAGCCCAAGAAGTCCTAGACAGAGCGAATAGAGCAAATGCCGCGTTAAACGCTCGAGTTGAAGATATTGAAAAGCAAATGGACACGCTAACAGAACTGGTCAAGTTGAAAGACGACCAGCTAGCAGCGCTGCGAGCTGAAGTGCAAAGAATGCAGGCTCAGGAATCAGCTATGCGCGCGGATAGTAGGGCAGTGGATCAGCCGGAGATGTCATCGGGTGATGCTGCCTTGCTCTCTAACCCCATTGTACTGGGGTTGCTTGCGGTGCTCATGGTCGTTGGTGTTGCGGGTGGATTGTTTTATATGCGTCGTAAACAGCAGGAAGAGCCTGATTATGATGAAGACTTGGAAGAAGAAACTCGTGAGACACCTCCGGTTGACGTCGAAAACCTGCCTGAACTAGACGAAGACGTCTCAGAACTCGAGGACGAAGATGATATCACGCCCCAAACGGCAGATGTCATAAGCGAAGTTGAAATTTACATTGCCTACGGTCGATTCGCGGAGGCGATTATTTTCCTTCAAAACGCGATAGAAGCAGAACCGGATCGAGTTGATATCCAACTGAAGTTGCTTGAAGTCTATGTTCAGACAGAAGACAGCTCTGCATTCAACCTACAATTTGATCAGCTGAAAATGCTGGGTGATGAAGTAGCTAATGACGAGGCGCTGGCGTTGCAAGTGGAGTTAGCTGCTGCCGAGGAATCTTCCAACGCATCAATGGATGCGACGATGATCATTGCTGATCCAATCGAGCCTATTGAAACGACTGAAGAAGACGATGATCTTACCTTTGACTTAGACGAGCTTGATAGCGAAACCGATGACGACAGTTTTGACTTCGAAGATGATCTAGACCTTGATTTGGATCTCGATGATGACGATCTTGACCTCGATGATGACGATCTTGACCTCGATGATGACGATCTTGACCTCGATGACGACGATCTTGATCTAGATGATGACGATCTTGACCTAGATGACGACGATCTTGACCTAGATGACGACGATCTTGACCTAAATGATGACGATCTTGACCTAGACGACGATCTTGACCTAGATGACGACGAATTTGACCTAGAGGATGATGATCTTGACCTAGATGATGACTTTGAACCAGATGTTGATCTTGATGAAGCTTTGGCGACTGAAGCCGCTTTGGAGACAAATAACGACAACAATGATGCATTCGAAATAGATTTGAGTGACGTGGATCTGGATCTTGAGGGTGAAGATATTGATCTCGATGACGAGTATGAGCTCGATCTTGAAGAAGACACTGAAACCAAGCTCGACCTTGCCCGCGCATACATCGATATGGGAGACAGTGAAGGCGCGAAGGGCGTGCTGGAGGAAGTGAGGCGGGAAGGAAATGAGTCGGAGATAGCTCAGGCTAAGGAATTACTCAAATCTATTTCTGACTAGCCAGTAGGTAACCCAGAAATGAATAACCCAATAAGTAAAGCAGGGTAGTAGTTTGTCTAGAGTTGCACTTCGTGTCGAATATATCGGTAGCGAATTTCATGGCTGGCAATCACAAAGTAGCGGCGTGGATACCATCCAAGGGTATTTGGAGAAGGCGCTAAGCAAAGTAGCAAATCACCCAGTCAAAGTCACCTGTGCCGGAAGAACCGATTCTGGGGTTCACGCCACGCATCAAATTGTTCATTTTGACACAGTTGCTAAGCGTTCTGAAAAATCCTGGATTTTCGGCAGTAACGCGCACCTCCCAGATTCTATTGCTGTTGTATGGAGCGGTAAGGTCGATCCCGCCTTTAATGCAAGGTTCTCGGCAACAGCACGCCGCTATTGCTACTATATTCGCAATTCAAGGGTTCGTTCTGCGATCGATGATCAGACTGTTACCAGAGATCATCGACCGCTTGACGCAAAGGCAATGCATGAGGCCGCTCAGGCTTTGCTTGGGGAAAATGACTTCTCATCGTTCAGGGCCTCTCATTGCCAGTCTCGCTCCCCGATGAGAAATTTGATCTCTGTTGAGGTGTCGAGAGATAAGGAACTCGTCAAGATAGACATCACGGCGAATGCATTTTTGCACCATATGGTGCGAAATATTGCCGGTGTTCTAATGGATGTTGGTGCAGGCGTGAAAGAAGCCACTTGGGTGGCGGAACTCCTTGCGTTAAAAGATCGAAATCAGGGTGGCATTACTGCCAGCCCCGATGGATTATTTCTGGTAGGTGTGACTTATCCCGCCGCTTTTGGTGTTCCTGATGGACCCTCAATGCCAATGTTCGACCGCTAAGTTCGGTGCTATGTTGCAGGGGGTCTATTCTGCTAAACTTGCGCACTTTTTTACCATCGCTGAAACAAAAGATGACAGTATGAAGACCCGTACCAGAGTTAAGATTTGTGGAATCACTAACATAGAAGATGCCCTCCACGCGATCAACGCTGGCGCTGATGCACTTGGCTTCAATAACTATGAACAAAGCCCGCGTTACCTGCCCTTGTCTGAAATAAATCAGATAGTTGAGCAGTTACCCCCATATGTGACAATCGTTGGGTTATTTGTGAACGCCACAGAAGCCTTCGTCCGAGAAGCATGTCATCGAGTCAGTTTTGATCTGCTTCAGTTTAGTGGCGACGAAACAAGTGAATTTTGTGCTCAATTTGAGCTGCCTTATATGAAAGCCATTAGGGTCAAGTCACTCGAGCAGTTAAATATTGAAGTCGCAAACAATCCCGAAAGTCAGGGTTTCCTGTTTGATGCCCATGAGCCGAAGTTGTTTGGGGGAACAGGCAAGACCTTTGACTGGGAAATGTTGCGACAACGAGAGCGTGCACCAAGCACAAACTATTACAGTGTGGTGCTAGCCGGTGGATTAACGCCAGACAATGTAGGATCAGCGATAACCGCAGTCAGACCATACGCGGTTGATGTTAGCAGTGGTGTAGAGTCGGCGCCCGGTAAAAAAGACAGGGCCAAAATAGAGAGTTTTATCAGCGCAGCGACAGCTGCCGACAGGAGCAGTAGTTAGATGAATAACGAGCAGTACAACATCCCGCCAGGCAGCAATGAGTTGTCCAGTGCTATGCCGGATGAACGTGGTTATTTTGGCCATTACGGTGGTAAGTTTGTGTCCGAAACATTGATGGCCGCAATCAGTGAACTGGAGACCGAATATAGGCGCTTAAAAAATGATCCAGCGTTCATTGCCGAGTTTAGGCAGGATTTAAAAGACTATGTTGGTCGTGAATCTCCACTCTATTTCGCCGAACGCCTCACGAAACATGTAGGCGGCGCAAAAATATTGCTTAAACGCGAAGATTTGAACCATACCGGCGCGCACAAAATCAATAACTGCATAGGTCAGGCACTGTTGGCTAAACATATGGGGAAGCCCAGGGTGATAGCTGAAACCGGCGCGGGGCAGCACGGCGTTGCATCAGCCACTGTCGCTGCGCGTTTTGGGCTTGAGTGCTGCGTTTATATGGGTACCGAAGACATCGCTCGACAGAGCCTCAATGTTTATCGTATGAAGTTGCTTGGTGCCACTGTTGTGCCGGTTGATAGCGGGACGAAAACGCTTAAAGACGCGCTGAGTGAGGCGATGAGAGATTGGGTGGCAAACGTTGATTCAACTTACTATATTATTGGTACAGTGGCGGGTCCACACCCATATCCCATGCTTGTTCGAGATTTCCAATCAGTAATAGGTGATGAAACCAAACGTCAATGTCAGGCCCAGTATGGACAGCTACCCGATGCGCTTGTTGCTTGTGTTGGTGGTGGGTCTAATGCGATGGGAATGTTTCATCCTTTCATTGATGACACTTCAGTGCGGCTTATTGGGGTGGAGCCTGCAGGTCATGGAATGGAAACCGGAGAACATGCAGCCCCCCTAAGCGTTGGTTCGGTTGGGGTATTGCATGGTAATCGAACTTATTTGATGCAGGACGAAGACGGGTTGATTCTCGATACACATTCTGTCTCCGCTGGGCTTGATTATCCCGGTGTTGGACCAGAGCATTCCTGGCTCAAGGATATTAAGCGAGCTGAGTATGTAACGATTGATGACGAGGAAGCGCTGGTTGCGTTTCGCCAGCTCAATTTGCTGGAGGGTATTCTCCCAGCGCTCGAATCAGCCCATGCGGTGGCTTACGCCATGAAGTTGGCCGCGCAGATGAAACCTGATGAAATTTTAGTTATCAATCTATCCGGGCGCGGTGACAAGGACATCCCTACGATGGCCGGTATCGATGGTATTTCGCTGTCGTAGCATGTTCTCGCGCTTCAAGCGGGTTGGTCGTTGTCCAGAAAAAACAGGAGTTACAAGTTGAATCGGTTTGAAGAACGTTTTTCTACGCTGCAAATAAGCGGCAAGAAAGCACTTGTGGTGTACATAGTGGCGGGGGACCCAGCAGCGGAGATTACCGTGAGACTTATGCACGAAATGGTGAGCCAAGGTGCTGATATCATTGAGCTTGGCGTTCCCTTTACAGATCCCGAGGCCGAAGGACCGGTCATTCAGTTGGGGCACGAACGCGCGTTGCGCGCTCGTACTACTTTGACCGATACCATGACAATAGCGCGTACGTTTCGTCAGCAGGACAAAAAAACACCTATTGCCTTGATGGGGTACGTAAATCCAATTGAAGTTATGGGATATGACGTGTTTGTTGATCAAGCGCTTGAATCTGGGATTGACGGAACCATCATCGTTAACTTGCCGCCTGAAGAGGGAGAAATTCTCGGCAGTGCCATGATTGAGAAGGGCTTGTCTCCCATCTATCTCTTATCACCTACGACGTTAAATGAAAGGGCAAAGTTAATCTGTGAGCAGAGCAGGGGTTTCATTTATTACGTTTCGCTGAAAGGTACGACAGGTGCTTCTAATCTAAACTATGGCGAGGTTGAAGCGCGTGTTGCGAAATTTAAGGCCATGACTGATACGCCGATTCTGGTAGGGTTTGGCATTAAGGATGCAGAATCTGCCGCGAAGGTTTCGAAAATGGCAGATGGCGCAGTCGTGGGGTCAGCCATCGTTAAATTGATCGAACAAAACGAATCTGAGCCGGAGGCGATTTTGAAAGAAGTGGGTAGCTTGATCGCTAGCATTCGGGAAGGCATGGACTCAGCTCAGTGAGTCGATCTCTGCTGGAGTGGCTGGCTTATATCGAAGTCTTGCATGACAGAGCATGGGACCCCGGTCTTGAAAGAGTTGGGGAGGTCGGCAAGCGCCTGGATGTGCTTCAACCTGGTAAGCAGACAATTCTAGTCGCCGGTACTAATGGTAAAGGCTCAACATGCCAATACATCGAGCGTTTGGCTCTAAAACGAGGGCTGACTACTGGCAAGACTACGTCGCCTCATTTATGCCAATTCAATGAGCGCATTGTAATCAACGGCGCACCGGTAAGTGACGAAGAAATCTGCCAAGCTTTCGCGCTTATTGAGGCGACTCGCAGGGAAATTTCTTTAAGCTACTTTGAATTTTCAACGCTGGCTGCTTTGGTGTTGTTTCAGCAGCATAAAGTCGATCTGGCGATACTTGAGGTTGGCCTTGGTGGTCGCCTCGATGCGATGAACATCGTTAATCCGGATATTAGCGTCATTATGAAGATCGCATTGGATCACCAATCCTGGCTAGGTGAATCGATTGAGCTGATTGGACGTGAAAAAGCGGGGATCATGCGACCCGGTATTCCCTGTGTGCTTGCGGAAGAACAAATGCCGCAGTCGGTGATTGACGCTGCAGCGGCATTGCAAACGCCGTTGTTTAGATGTGGAGATGCTTTTGGGCTTACTGAAAAGTGTATTTACTTTGCAGCTAAAGATGGGACGGTAACGTTGGAAAACCCGCCTGAGGGTCAGTTACCCCTGCCCAGTTTTCTTGCTGCTGTTCAAGCGCTTTTTTGTCTGAATCATCCTTTACCGCTGGTGGACTTATTAGACGTTCGCGAGCAAGTTTCATTGCCGGGGCGTTTTCAGATAGAACGTCAAACAACAACGCTGTTATTTGATGTGGCGCATAACCCGGATGCAGTGAATAGACTGGCCGAAAAATTTCAAGAGACATTCCCTCATAGTTATTGCCACGGAGTATTTGCAGTATATAAAGACAAGGATTACCAGTCGATGATTGACGCTGTGAAGTCTATGGTTGATGTCTGGTATTTACCAGATATTGGAGAGGATCGCGCGCTTGAGCCTAGGTTGATAAGAGAAACCCTTAGTCAACTAGGTGAATCTGATGTCGGTACTTATGGTAAAGTATCTCATGCATGTGCAGCAGCTCGGGAAAACGCCTTGGCCAAAAGCAAAGCGGCGTACGCAAAAGATCATATAGTACTCGTTTTTGGCACATTTCCACTGGTTGCAGAGGCGCTGTCGTTCTTTGAGGTACCGATCGAGGGCATTAACGAACATGATAGGTCACTAACGGTTGGAAACTAAATTGAAGCAACGTGTTATCGGGGCAATTGTTCTTACCTGCCTTGCAATTATTCTTCTTCCGATGCTGCTGGATGGATCGCCGGAAGACCGCGAAAGGGTGCTTGCAGAGTTTCCGGAACCTCCCATGGTGACGTTGACGGAACTCTCTGTGGAAGACATCGAGCGCAGAATGCAGCAGGGAGCGAACGCGAGTGCTGCCAAACTCCCCAAAATGCTAGTAGACCAGACCTCCGATAAGAATGATGCTGAAGCGTTCAAGCTTGATGCCAATCAACTTCCCATTAGCTGGAGCTTGCAGTTGGGTAGCTTTGAGAACGCTGATAATGCACGGGCGCTTAGAGCAAAGCTGCGGGCGGCAAATTATCGAACGTACATCATCGAAGCTGAAACCGAAAATGGCAAGACCTTACGCGTGCTGGTTGGTCCCATGCTTGATAAGGACGCGCTGGAACAAACTGCCACCGAGATTGAAGCAGGGTTTGGTCTCCAAGGGCGAATATTACGATATAACATTCAGGACGATAAGGGGCAGATAGGTGGTTAAGCTAATTCGGCGGCGCATCGTGATGGAGATCGACTAATTGGTTGAATTGCTAGAGCAGGTGACCCTTGTCGACTGGCTGATAGCCTCAACCATATTGGTTTCGACGCTAATTAGTCTTGGGAGAGGATTTGTGAAGGAAGCGCTCTCCTTGATAATCCTGGTTGCCGCCGTTGTCATATCTAGATTGTATGGTGCTCAAGTTGCTACTTTATTGATTGATCATATTTCCGTACCCTCCCTGCGTTTAACCGCTGCCTATGCTGGCCTGTTTGCAAGCTCAATGGTGATTGGCGGTATGGTTAATTATTTGATTGTTCAAATGATTAGGATGGCGGGTCTGGGGGGCACGGACAGACTGCTGGGTATGGTGTTTGGTTTTGCCAGAGGTGTGCTTATTACGATGGTTGTCGTGGGTATACTGAGCAAATTGCCGTTGAGCGGTGATACATGGTGGCAGGATTCAATAGCCATACCTCACGTGCTGTCGGCGGCGGAAAAGTTACAGTTGTTTGCCGGTGAGTTCTTTGAGGAGAATGCCTCCAGCATTGTAGAACGAACGGGTATAGAGAGCCTTTAGTTCATTCGTCAGAAGGACTATAACTAAAAGTGAGAAAAATGGGGTGTTGGGACTATGTGCGGCATTGTTGGAATCGTAGGTAAAGGGCAGGTAAACCATGACCTGTATAATGCACTTACTGTGTTGCAACATCGCGGCCAGGATGCAGCCGGTATCGTTACTTGCGACGGTGACAAACTTAACTTGAGAAAAAGTAATGGCCTAGTGAGAGATGTCTTCCGACAGGAACACATGAACCGACTCTCGGGCAACATGGGCATTGCTCATGTACGCTATCCGACCGCGGGAACTTCAAGTTCTGCGGAAGCACAGCCGATGTACGTTAATTCGCCATTTGGAATTTGTCTGGCGCATAACGGTAATCTGACAAATGATGAAAAGCTAAATGAAGATCTGTTTCGTGCAGATCGAAGACATATCAATACCAGTTCTGATTCCGAAGTGCTTTTAAACGTTTTTGCGCATGAACTACAGGAGGCGTCGAGCCTGCGACTCGATGTAGAAGATGTATTCAAAGCAGTCGGGAATGTGCATGAACGGGCGATCGGAGCCTATGCTGTTGTTGCGATGATCATAGGATACGGTATCGTTGGATTTCGTGATCCAAATGGAATACGTCCGGTTTGCTACGGTAGACGAGAAACTGACAAAGGCCCTGAGTTTATGATTGCATCTGAGAGCGTTGCTTTGGATGTGTTGGGGTTTGAGTTGATGGGTGATATCGAACCCGGGGAAGCCGTCTATATAGAGTCGAATGGCAAGATTCATAAACAACAATGTGCGAGAAATCCTAAACATAATCCCTGTATCTTTGAGCACGTCTATCTTGCGAGGCCAGATTCCGTTATAGATCAGGTTTCAGTGTACAAAGCTCGATTAAAGATGGGCGAAAAACTGGCAGATAAAATTCTTCGTTATAAACCGGATCATGATATCGACGTTGTTATTCCCATTCCTGACACAAGTTGTACGGCGGCTTTGCCTATGGCACATAGGCTAGGAGTAAAATATCGCGAGGGGCTCGTAAAGAATCGCTATATTGGTCGAACATTCATCATGCCGGGTCAGGAAGAACGC
>CAXRCG010000032.1:0-11191 GCA_964228885.1 Pseudomonadales bacterium
ATCGCTACCACGCGTAACTTGTCCTTGTTCGCTGCGTAATAAGCATAGCCAAAATAACCAAGCGATCCTTCGTCACCACTGATTCCCCGCACCAAGGCATTATCATCTTCATTTGCCGTGTAGTCCGGTCTCGATGCCCCTGATTTTCCGTTGATCGTTTCTGTAAAGTAATCAAAAGTACCCGAATCAGTACCCGGCCCATAAAGCTGAATTTCTTTTTCTGGCCAACCATCGCGAACATCGCTCCAGCGTTTTACTGAACTGCCAGGTTGCCATATTTTGTTTAGTTCGTTGATCGTAAGATGGTCAACCCAATCGTTCTTCATATTTACCACAACCGAAAGACCATCATAAGCGATAGGCAATTCGATAAAGCCAATACCACTTGTACTCGCCTGTTCCACTTCCTTCATTTTAATAGGTCTTGAGGCGTCGTTAATGTCAGTCTCTCCCGCCAGAAACTTCTTAAAGCCACCACCGGTACCGGACACTCCCACTGTGACCCGAACTCTCGGCTGCACCGCCAGAAACTCTTCTGCCACCGCTTCACTAATAGGAAATACCGTACTGGAGCCATCTATGGAAACGGTTCCCCTAAGTCGTTCGGCCGATGCTGGCGCGACGGTAAAAATTGAAAAGACAGAGACGACCAAGAGGGCTGCCAACCCTTGTTGAAACCTGTTTATAACCATTGCTTAACTCTCGTGTGTTTTGAGAGCGCATTTTGAATTTGAAATATAAAGATTAGATAAAGAGAACGTTAATGTTTTCGATTTCCGGAACGCCGTTAAGGCCTCAGAGGAAACTCCACAATGAACCGAGAGCCTCTGCCAGGTTCACTGTCCAGCTGAACTGTACCGCCGTGTTCTTCCGCGATGTGCTTAACAATCGATAGACCCAGCCCTGTGCCTCCAAGGTCCCTCGATCTCGCTTTATCAACTCGATAAAAGCGTTCAAACACTCGCTGTTGCGCCTGGGCCTCAATGCCGATACCGGTGTCTTCGACTTCTAGATGAAGTAAATCAGCAGTGTGACTCAGTCGAACACTGATCTTACCACCGGGTGGCGTGTACTTAATGGCGTTATCCATCAGGTTATCGACGAGTTGGCTTATCGACTGAGCATCGCCTTCGAACAGGCAGGTCGCGTCATTGGGCTCAAACTCGAGTTCGAGCTGTTTTTCATGGCAGGTAGACTTCACCGTTGAGATACTTCGCTTGACCAATTCCTGCAGATCAAAGGCATGTGCATTTTTCTCACTTAGGTCTGACTCAAGGCGGGAGATTGTCAGCAGATCTGAAACCAGCACCGACAATCGCATGCTCTGGTCGCTGATTCTTTCAACAAAACGGTTTCTGACTTCGTCCTCCATATTTGGGTCATCGAGCATGGTTTCCGTCAGACCACGAATCGCGGTAATCGGTGTTTTTAACTCATGGGAAGCATTAGCAACAAAATCCCGCCGGACCCGTTCTAGGTTCGCTACTTCAGAAATATCATTCAATACAATCAGGACGCCGGAAACCTGCGCTCCGGTAAGCAATGGGGACACATGAACATCAACTATCAGATCATGTCCCACGCCGACACGTCGCACCTGCATTTTGGCCACTCGCTGCGTTTCAAAAGCCTCCTCAACAGCTTGAATCACCTCTGGAATACGCACGTCCTCCCAGTGCAGTTCTTTTTGCCCATGTTCGCGGCTCTCATGACTACTATCCTGTCCCAGACCATCTGTTCCCAGCATACTTCTGGCAGCATCGTTGGCGTGGATGACTCTCCGTTCCGCATCGATACCAATGACCCCTTCGACCATGCTGGCCAGAATTCTCGCAAGCCGATTTCGCTCGGTGGTAATCTCCAGGACTCGCTCGGCGGAACTTCGGGCCATTCGGTTAAATGCTTCGGCAAGCGTGCCAATCTCGTCCTTATGAACGACAGATAGACGTCTATCGTAGTCACCCTGAGAAATTGCTTCAGCGATATCTGTCATGCTACGTAAAGGGTCGGTAAACCTTTTGGCGAAATAAAAGCCTAGAACCAATGCAGCCACGGCGGAAGTAGTCGCACCCAGTAATACCAGCCACCAGAGTTGTGTCGCCTTTCGTTCGATATCATTCAGTGCAACTGACACCCTCACAATACCTAACAAGACATCCCCTTCATCAACTCGTTTTGCAAGGTACCGCATATTTTGGCTCAAAGTCTGGCTGAACCTTGTTGACGACGAGTAACCTGTTTTTCTTGCGCCTGCTATTTCCGGTCGACCCGAGTGATTGTCCATGTTTCCTGGAGACTCCTGAGAATCTGCAAGAACTTTCCCGTCGGACCGAACCACTGTCAGACGACTACCGCTCTTTCGGCCAAGCACCCGAATAGTCTCCTGAAGCACATCGATTTTCGTCGATGCGACATCGTGCGCTAGTGCTGAGCGAGACAATTCAGCGAGCATCTCGGACTGAATGGTCAACGATTTCTCAATTTCGTCCATACCATTACTGGCAACCTGTTGCCCCACCAATAGGCCAACAATAATGGTCGATATTAGAATAATTGCGACATATCCGGCATAGAGTCGCCATAAAATACGAGAATTGATCATCTGTATCTCACAAAAACCTCATGAATCTACGACATCGATGAACCGGTAGCCGATGCCCCTAACGGTTTCTATAAACTGGATCTCACCCGGTAACTTCTTTCGAATTGCACGAATGTGAACGTCAATATTTCTATCAACGATCACCACGTCATTACCGGCAGCATAGTTGATCAATTGTTCCCGCGAGAAGACTCGTCCTGGATGATTGGCTAACTGATTTAATAGCCGAAATTCGGTTGCGGTTAGCTTAATCAGGTTTCCATGGTAAGTGACGCTGAATTTTTGCTCATCAATCATCAGGCCCTCAAGTTCAACAATACCCGGGCGACCTTGCCTATCAGACATGCCGGACCTTCTGATCGCAGCATTTACTCTGGCCACCAGCTCTCGAGGACTAAATGGCTTCGCGACATAGTCGTCAGCGCCGATACCCAAGCCAATGACAATATCAGTTTCTTCACCTTTGGCGGTGACCATGATGACTGGAATCTGCTTCAGCTGCTCAGCGCCCTTTATCCGGCGACATATTTCAAGACCATCCAAGCCCGGTAACATTAGGTCAAGAATCACTAAATCAGGTTCAACTTTTTCAATCAGCGCGAGGCCCTTACTACCGTCAAGCGCATGACTCACATCGAAACCCTCTCGTTTCAGGTTGTAGGTCAGCACCTCAAGAATATCCGGCTCATCTTCAACAATGACTATTTTTTTCTTTGACATAGAAATGTTTTAACGGTTTGTCTCCTTTGAATGTTACCAAACAGAGATTAAGAAAAGATAAAGATTCGACTAACGCCGGTACCGAATTAGCCTCAGGCGCACCTGAAAGCCAACTATTGTCACATTTAACCAGTCTCGGAACGATATATTTCGTCTCGCCGCCATGCATCAGTGGGTGATGAGATTGATGGATACTGTTGAAGGTCACGGAACCTAGTCAGCGTCATCTTGTCATTTTCAGAGTTTGGAGAGAAACTCATACCGGCACGCGCGTAGACGGTGAAACACACCAAAAGATTCGTGAAACTGACCAAGAGTGAAATCTCAAATTTTTCAAGCCATTGTTTTTATTGATATATCATGATGCGGCACGCAATTTGCTGCAGTTAATTTGCAATATGTGCAAGTACTAATATGCTTTAAATTATTGGAGAGAACCCAGAATGGATCAAGAACAAGCTCGGAAACGCATTAAGGAATTGAAAGCATTTTACGCCCATCTCGCGAGTTATATTGTAGTTCACATTTTCCTTGTCGCACTAAATCTGTTTGTGTCCCCGGGCTTTATGTGGGTCCTTTTCTCCATAGGAGGCTGGGGAATCGGTCTTGCGATGCATGCGTTCGACGTTTTTGGCACGAGCGCGGGTTGGGAAGCGCGCAAAATGCAGGAACTGACCGGCTGGCGTGACACTCAGAATGAACTTGAACGCCTAAGGGAGCGCACAGAAGTACTGCTCTCAATTCTCACTAATGTGAATTGGGAAAGAATTGATCCTGAGTTCCTTGACACACGAGACAATCTGAGGAGCGCACAGGAGAACATCGTTCGATTACGCGATCATATCGACGACGGAGATGATGTTGATAAGCGGCGTGTTGTCCAAGAAATCGAAGAACTGGAAGCGTTTGTTACAAGCCCCAGGTTTCAGTTTCTTGATCAAGCACAGCAATAACAGAGCGAGTCTGTGCTCTTCCCTACTTCACCCGCAATACCATGCCTGCTACCCTGAGGGAGTATTTGACCAGAGGTTGCACCCATGACAACGCCTTACTTACGATGCCAACAAGCGATACTGCGTTATTTGCTTGCGTTCACTACCGCGCTGATCTTCGCTGCAACCGCTCAGGCCCAACCCAAGACTGATGATGAACTTGCCATCATGGGTGCCATGAATGCGATGGATGAGTTTTTACTGGCGTTTAATCAGCAAGATGCAGAGGGTTGGGCAGCCTCTCTAAACTATCCACACGTGCGTTTCGCCAGCGGAACCGTCACGGTGTGGAACAGTGCCGAAGATTTCTCCAACACTGACGCATTCGAGATGCTCTCAAAATCAGGCTGGGACCACTCCCATTGGTTAACCCGTGACGTTGTGCTTGTATCACCTAAAAAGGTCCATATCGCAACCACTTTTCAACGGTTTAATAACAGCAACGAGATCATCGGCACCTATCAATCTCTATACATAGTCACAAAAAAAGACGGTCATTGGGGAACTCAGGCGAGATCTAGCCTCGCACCCTAAAATCGTAAATAACAACTATCCTTTATCGCGGAATAGCATGGTATCTGGCTTACCTATTCATATACGTAACACTTACAGGAAGAATCAATGATGGATAAGCCAACGAGAAAGTTGCGCTCACAGGCATGGTACAACAACCCAGAAAATCCTGGGATGACAGCGCTTTATCTTGAACGACAGCTAAATTTTGGTATCACATTGGATGAACTTCAGTCCGGCAAACCGATTATCGGCATCGCCCAAACAGGGTCAGATTTGTCGCCCTGCAACCGTCATCACATCGAATTAGCGAAACGTGTGAGAGAGGGAATCAACGCCAAAGGCGGCATTTGTTTTGAATTCCCAACCCATCCAATTCAAGAAACCGGTAAACGCCCCACCGCCAATCTTGATCGGAATCTTATGTACCTTGGGCTAGTTGAACTGCTATTTGGCTACCCGATTGATGGGATAGTGCTCACCACCGGTTGCGACAAAACAACGCCGGCCCTGCTTATGGCTGCGGCGACCGTGGACATTCCTGCTATCGCGCTTTCTGTAGGTCCTATGTTAAATGGTTGGCATAACGGTGAGCGAACAGGGTCGGGCACAGTTGTTTGGAAGGCGAGAGAGATGCTTGCCGCGGAAGAGATAAACTACAAAGAATTCTTGGAAATGGTCGCCTCAAGTGCACCTTCTGTGGGTTATTGCAATACAATGGGTACCGCGACAACCCTCAATTCCCTCACTGAAGCACTTGGCATGTCATTGCCAACTTGTGCCGCGATCCCGGCGCCTTACCGCGAAAGAGGTCAAATATCCTATGAGACGGGAAAGCGGATCGTGGATATGGTCTGGGAAGATTTGAAACCCTCTGACATTCTCACACGAGAAGCGTTTGAAAACGCTATCGTCGTCAATTCGGCTATCGGCGGTTCTACCAACGCTCCGATACACTTGAACGCTATCGCAAGACATGTAGGTGTTGAAATAAACATTCAGGACTGGCAAACAACAGGTCTTGCCACACCATTACTGGTAAATCTTCAACCCGCGGGAGAATACCTTGGCGAAGACTACTTCCGCGCCGGTGGCGTTCCTGCAGTGGTGCAGGAACTCATCGAAGAAAACCAACTGCCTCACCCGGGCGCGATGACCGTCAACGGTAAACACATCGGTGACAACTGCGCAGGTAAGGCCAGTACCAACCATGAGGTGATCAGACCCTATACAGATCCACTGGTGCGCAACGCCGGGTTTATCGTATTGAGCGGCAACTTGTTTGATTCCGCGATAATGAAATCCAGCGTTATTTCGGATGAGTTTCGCAAACGCTATCTTTCGCAGCCAGAAGATCCCAATGCATTTGAAGGACGCGCTATTGTCTTTGAAGGCCCAGAGGATTACCACAATCGAATCGACGATCCAAATTTGAACATCGACACCCATTGCTTGTTGTTCATCCGCGGTACAGGACCTATTGGCTATCCCGGTGGCGCAGAGGTCGTAAATATGCAGCCGCCTGCTGCGATGATCAAAGCGGGTATCACTTCACTACCCTGTATTGGGGACGGTCGTCAGTCTGGTACCAGCGGTTCCCCATCAATTTTGAACGCTTCCCCGGAGGCTGCGGCCGGTGGGGGACTCGCATTATTGCAAACTAACGATACGGTCCGCATCGACCTTGGTAAAGGTGAGGCCAATGTCTTAATCTCTGAGAAAGAGTTAACCCGGCGAAGGGCTGCTCTGGAAGCAGCGGGAGGTCTATTTATTCCCGAGAGTCAGACGCCCTGGCAGGAAATATTTCGGGAAACTGTCACGCAATTCGATCAAGGTATGATCCTGCGCGGGGCTGACAAATATCAACGCATCGCCACGTCAAAAGGCATACCGAGGGACAACCACTAACTCTGGCATATTTAGAAAGTCAGTCTCTATCTGAGCTATAGAGGTTTTGCGATGCCCAACAAGATTGATTAATTTACAGACGCGCACTCATTATTGGTCTTTATTTCAAGAAGCTAACGAGTCCATAAATGATTTGAGCGCTTCATTCGTTGCGGCGGGTGCCTCCTGCTGAATCCAATGTCCTTTTCCCTCAATCAGCGTAGCGCCCCGAAAATCCTCAAAGCCAACACCCGGGTCAGCATATCCGTCAACGCCGGGTACATAATTTCTCACGGCATCTTTTGTACCAGCAATAAAACAAGCAGGTTGCGCAATTGTCTTACCCCGGTAGGCAGTATTCAGAGTTTCGTCGAGACGCATTGCACGGTAACGGGAAACCGGTCCCGCAAAGCCACCCTGGGTGAAAGCATCCACATAAATGTTGAAGTCCTCTTCAGACATCCAATCAGGAAACTTGTCCGGCAGGGTCATATTGTCTAACAAACCTGCGTTCGCCGGCTTTTTCTTGAGCCAATCGTTATACGGTGCATCCCCTGAAAGTGCGAAATAGATTTTTCGCAACGCAGTGAACATATCGGCCTCAACTTCAGATTCAACCAGCCCGACTTTTTGAAAATAAAGAATGTAAAAAAACTGCTCCGCATAGATAGCGCTAAGCACATCAAGCAACGCGACATCTCCATAGGGTGTGAACGGCACACTGAGCCCTGCCACACCGCAGATCAGCTCGGGATAACGCAACGTTGTGGCATAGCAGATCGGTGCGCCCCAATCATGACCAAACAAAACCACCGGTTTATCACTCACGGCAGCAGCGACGCATGCGACGTCACGAGCGAGACTTTCCAGCGTATAACTATCGATAGGGCTCGGCTTTGAGCTGTTTCCGTAACCCCGAACATCCATCGTCGCCACGGTATATCCGTGGTTTACAAAAAAACTTACCTGGTGTCGCCATGAGTACGACTGCTCTGGCCAACCGTGGACACACAGAATAACCGGGTATTGACTAACTTCTCCTTTTACCGGTTCGCCGTAAATGTTGACGTGGATGTTAACATCACCGTTTTTAACGCGAAAAGCGCGGCCTTCTGGGCTGTTTTGAGGCATATATTTTCATCGAATCTATGGAAAGCGCATACTCTAACGCCAGCAGAATGTTTATGCGAGACGTTTGTGCTCGCGCCTTCATGAACAGCATGGCTTAAGGTAGTATTTCGCCAGAGATTAACTTTAAGGGTAAACACATGAATGTAGAGCCATCAGGTCAGGCTTGCGGTGCCACGGTTACAGGCGTCGATCTCACTCAACCAATTTCAAAAGACGAGGCATCAGCGATCAGATCTGCCTGGCTAACGCATCACGTGCTCGCATTTCCAGAGCAACAGATGACGGACGATGACCTTGAGCGTTTCTCGCTGTATTTTGGTCAGTTTGGCGATGACCCATTTATTGCACCTATTGATGGACGAGAGCATGTCATTGCTGTTTGTCGAGATGCAAACGAAACAGCACCATTGTTCGCAGAAACCTGGCATTCAGACTGGAGCTTTCAGTCAACCCCACCATCTGCTACTTGTCTGTTTGGCATCACTATTCCACCAATCGGCGGAGATACCTGGTTTGCTGATCAACACATTGCGCTTAAACTTCTACCCGCCGAGTTGCGGGAAAAACTGGAGGGAAAACAGGCTATTCATTCCGCCGCCGGAGCCTATGCACCAGATGGTTTTTATGGTGAAGAAGATAAAACCAGCGACCGAAGCATGAACATATTACCGTCAGATGAGGCCAGAGAGACCTATTTACACCCCATTATTCGCAAGCACCCAGAAACGGGAGAAGAGGGTTTGTTCAGCTGCCTCGGCTATATCGTTGGCATAGAGGGCATAGATCAGGGCGAAGCGGAAGGGTTACTGCGCGAACTCTACCGGTACCAGGGGCACGAAAAGACAATCTACAAACACAAATGGCAGAAAAACATGTTGGTTATGTGGGACAATCGTTCGGTACTCCACCGCGCTACCGGCGGCTATGAAGGGTATGATCGTCTGCTCCACAGAACGACGATATCCGGCTAACCCGTCGTTTGGGGCCCGCGGCACAGATTAACTGCTGGCTCTGCGCCGGGAAACCAGTCATTGCTTAGGTTCACCCCTTATGAATCATTTTGTTTTTCCCGCGCTCGCTTGAACGCCTCTCGCTGCATCAAGCTCTCGAGATACCTCACGCAATTCGGTTTGTAACGCGCATCCAAGCCCAGGGTAGTACCTAAGAAGAGAGCATAACCTACAGCAATATCCGCCATCGTAAATCTGTCAGCAACTAGAAACTCTCGATCTTCAAGCGCCGCCTCGACTGCCTTTAACCTCGAGAGATACCAAATCGAATAATCTTCAACTACCTGAGGAACTCGGCGTTCCTCGGGCTCAAGTACCGTGTAACGAAGCACAAGGGTCTGAGGGAAGGTTAATGTAGCATCACTTCGATACATCCAATTCAGGTACTCACCATAAGCCGGCTCGCTAACAGAAACACCAAGCGCAGTGGGTCCATATTTTTCCGCGAGGTAGTGGCAAATGCCCGACGACTCGGTGATTGTTGTGTCTCCGTCAATAAATGTTGGCACTGTGCCCATCGGGTTCAGGTCCAGATATCCCGGATATGACGCTCTCGGTGGAAACGGCATATTGATCAAATCGTACTCAAGTTGCATTTCTTCTAGCGCCCATAAAGGTCGAAGTGACCGGGCATCCGGACAGTGGTAAAGCTTCATCCTGGGTTTCCTCTTTTTTGTGTGTCTTACTTTATCAACGATTACTCGATTACTGTCTGCGTATCTTCTGCGACCACTGTATTTTCGATGTAACCCAGCTTTTCAATCTCAACCCTGACCTTATCACCCACTTTCATAAATGAAGGCGGTTTCATTGCTACGCCAACGCCACTAGGAGTTCCCATGAACAGGACATCACCAACGTCAAGCGTAAATGACTGGGTGAGATGCGCGATTGCATCATAACAATCAAATATCAGGTGCTTGGTATTTGAATTTTGTCGTTCTTCTCCATTAACCGTGCACCGTATCGCCAGATTATGAGGGTCATCAACCTCGTCTGGCGTGACAAGGTAAGGCCCCATGGGCCCATGGGTATCGAATGACTTACCGATCTGAAATGTCGGCACTCTAATTTGCCAATCCCGCACACTGACATCGTTGCCACAAAAATATCCGGCAATAACCTCGTGGGCACGATCACGAGGCACATGCTTGCACTTTCTACCTATGACCAAACAAAGCTCCGCTTCATAGTCGAGCTTATCTGACACCATCGGCAGATTAACATCGTCATAAGGGCCGGCGGCACAGTTACGTTGTTTGTTAAACCACATCTGATATTTCGGCGGTTCGCTGCCGGTCTCAGCAATGTGGTCACCATAATTCAGTCCGATAGCGAGAATTTTACCCGGCAGAGGCACAGGTGCATGCAACCGCACGGTAGAGAGGTCAACGCCGGATTTTCCCGCTGTTGCTATATCAATGGCAGCTGTATCAACGCCACCGGTGATCACTGACATTATATTGCCGTCAATGCCGTTCTCCTCCAGATCGATGATCTGATCATCCCGAACCATACCCAACCTTTGGTCAGATTCTCCGAACCTAGTGTAAGTCGCTAACTTCATTCGAGCTTCTCCTCAGTGGCTATTTAGTGCGCGTTTTGCTTTCTTTATTGAGGAATAATACTCATACGTTAACTTAACGAACAGACTTAATTTTACCAAAAACAGGTGGACTGATTTAACAAAATCACGTTAGCTTTTGTTACCACTACATCTCAATGAACGAACGCCGGAGCTAGGCATGACAAATTTCCAGTATGATGTCGCGATCATAGGGCTTGGTCCGGTAGGCGCTACAGCAGCCATTTTATTTGCCGAGGCAGGGCTCAATGTAGTGGCTATAGAAAAGGACATAGAGGTCTACAAACTACCACGCGCGGTGAATCTGGACGGCGAAATCGTTCGGGCATTTCAATCAATAGGACGTGCCGATGAGATCGATGCATTATTACAGACGGTTAGACCTGGAGACAGGGGCGGGTTCGCCAACTCTAAAAGAGAGTGGATGTTTGGCACAAACTTTAAGGATTTTGGTTCTAACGGCTGGCAGCCAAACAACATGTTTGACCAACCCGAACTGGAGAGCTATCTTCGAACAAACGCGGAGGAACACCCACGTGTAACGGCATTCACCGGGATGGAAGCATGCTCATTTCACGATGGCACGACAGCGGTTGAGATCCTCGTGAAAAATTTGCACCAGCCCCAAGAAGATCATTTCCAGATTCACGCCAGCTACCTCGTCGCCTGCGACGGTGCTGCCTCACCAACACGCAAGGCCCTCGAGGTCGAATGGCATGACCTGGGCTACGATCATGAATGGCTTGTTGTG
>CAXRCG010000033.1:0-9957 GCA_964228885.1 Pseudomonadales bacterium
GTGCTCCTGCTCTACATCAACTGAAGTCCTAGCATCTCGATTGACCAACCAATTGACAGCGCTTCCCTGTTATCGGTAGCGTTAGACCGATAGAACCAGTAGAGAAGGAGAGGAAATGTCAGTACCGTCAGAGTTTTCTAAATCCTATGTTGAATCGAATAGTCCTGTAGAAGAACAGCTATATACACATTTTCTGAAGAGCAAGGAGCCATATAGAAGTCTATACAGGCGCAATTTCCACCTTTCTGCAAAAGATGGATTCTCATTGGACCCAACAGTCATTGGTGAGGCTGGCCCAACACCTGGTATCGATCTGAACGATGATGAGGTCTACTACAATACCTCCGGAGCGGCGGCAGAGTATTGGCGAGATAAAAACCTGCCTCATCCTGTAAAGGACATCCGTACCCTGAGACAAGATCTTGAACAGTGGGGATACTGTTTGATTCAAGAAGGTCTTTCGGCAGCCCAATACCAAAGTATGAAGCAGAGACTCGTCGACCAAGCAGCAGGAGAACGCAAGGCCGGTGTTGCTAATTGGATGGGGACACTGCCAATTCCAGGGCAAGTCATGTCAAATACACAGTTTCTACACGCCCTCATCAACAAGGGTGAGCAGTTCGTTCAATGTGTGGAACACAATCAAATTGGTGTTCAGGCCGGACCGGTGATTGAACAGTTGCTGAGTGAAACCATGGGACCGGACTTTCTTATGTCGTCCTTTATCGCAATTATCTCAAATCCTAACAATATGCCGCAGGGGCTGCATCAGGATCAGGCAACAGCACCTTTCCAAGATAGTGTTGCACCTTACACTGTCAACACCATGTTCATTATGGAGGATATGACTGCGCACAATGGCGGCACGTTGGTTGTGCCGGGCTCGCATAAAATACTTTCTAAAGCGGGTTCGGGTGGTGCTATCAAGGCGCCGCTGCCGCCGGCAATTAACCTGGAGGCACCGGCCGGAACAGTCATGATATTTGAAGGTCGACTGCTGCACGGTACTGGTGTCAACCGAAGCAATGACTCGCGCATAATCTGTGTGATGAACAGCATTAAGCCATTCATGCGGCAGCAGGAGTTACATATGCTATCTGCTAAGAAGGAGTTACTTGAGCAAGGTTCACGAAAGTTTCTATATCGCATCGGCGCTCGACCGACCGGCCTTGGCGGTGTCGAGGGCGCATGGAACGGAGATTTTTTGGTCAATCAACGGCTGATGTTGGAGCATGGCGATTACCTCCCCATCGGAGAGCTATCGCCTGATATGTCCATTGAAGAATTGAGTCAAAATTTTGGTTATCGCCATTCCGACGTAGGCCTATCCCAAGCGGGGCATCAACCTGAAACAGCGCCATCTGTGCAGAAACAGTATGCGGATGTGGTTCAAACCTGGCGACCCCCACCAAAAATTGGTGCCGGAAAGAGGACTTGAACCTCCGACCAATTGCTTACGAAGCAACTGCTCTACCAACTGAGCTATTCCGGCATTAATAGCAATTATACCAGCACGTCGTCTCGGTGCGAGCATAATCCAAAAACACAACTGGAGAATGCGCTGAATTTATGTCTCAAGGGGTGAGAATAAAAATTGTGAACTGCATTTTTCCAAGATGTCAAAGTATCGCTTTACGGATTCTTTGGGTTAAAACGCGGTGTTAATAGTTTCTGGGTAATAGATAGCCATTGGCTGTCATAACGCTTACCTGCTGGCTTACCCTCGGTAGGGTTGATCACTCGGAGTCATCCCTCCTCAGTCTGGGTCGTCACTTAGCGGATTCGAGAACAAACCCGTCGTAATTTTGATCGGCCACTTGCGATAGTCGTTCAAAATACTTTGAGCCGCGCAAATGCGCCAAAAACTGGCGCGGTTTACCCGGTATGTTGGCCCCCATGTACCACGAGTCAGTTAAGGGGTAGAGTGTTTGTGCTGCGGCTGAATTTATTTCTTCATCCCACATGGATGCCGCTTCATCAGTCGCTTCAATCGCACCAAGGTTATTTGCCCGTAAATGAGCAATGCTTTCTGCAATCCAGTTAGCAGTGCGCTCTCCACCCAGCGGCATAGTGTACAAAACGCCTGGTGAACCAGGACCGTGGATCATAAACAAATTTGGAAACCCAGCGATGGCCGCTCCAAGATAATTTTCGAACCTGTCTGACCATTTCTCCTGGAGACTCAATCCATCGCGCCCCTTCGGATTTAAATTCAACATTGAACCGGTGACCGCGTCAAAACCGGTTGCAAGCACTAACATATCGATTGGGTGTTCTCCCTGCTGGGTCTGCACAGCAGTTGCGGAAAAGGATTTAATTGGATCCTTACGCAGATCCACCAAAGATACGTTGCCCCGGTTATACGTTTCAAAGTAGCCATTGTCCAAAATCAGACGCTTTGTGGCAAAGTGATAGTCGGGCAACAATTTCTCCGCGGTCTCAGGGTCACGAACAATCTGGCGGATTTTGCCTCGCACGAATTCTGACACTTCGTCGTTCAGGTCTTTATCGATCAGGACCCCACTAAAACTGTTGATCGACAGATGTATGCCTCCTTCTTCCCACAACGATTCATAAATGGCGTGGCGTTCCTCTGGGGTATAGTCTTGCACACTTCTACGGATCGTTTTGTGTGGCCATCCTCCCCTATGCAGCATCGATTGGCGCAGGTCATCCCAATTGGCTCGCGATCGTTTCACCTCCTCCTCGGTTAAGGCTCGATTACGCGCGGGTAAAGAATACTGGGGGGTGCGCTGAAAAACAGTCACGTGTTCTGCTTCTTTTGCAAACTCAGGTATCGACTGTATGCCTGACGACCCGGTGCCAATCACCCCTACACGCTTGCCAGCAAAACTGACTTTGTCGTGAGGCCAGCGTCCTGTGTGATAACACTCACCTGCAAAGTCATCAATACCGGGATAGTCTGGCCGGTTGGCCACAAACAAGGCCCCTACTGCACAAATAAGAAACTGCGCCGAAGCGGTTTCGCCATGATCGGTTTCAATCGTCCAGGATTGAGTTTGTTCATCATATCTCGCATCGGTCACCCAGGTTTCAAACTGAATGTCTTTGGTCAAATCAAAGCGCTGCGCAAAGTGTTCGAGGTAGGCCAGCACAGAAGCCTGGGGCGTTTGCGTTTCCTTCCATGTCCAGTCTTCGACTAACTCCTGGGAGAATGTGTAAGCGTAAAACGGGCTGCTAGGGGCGTCCACCCGTGCACCCGGATAGCGGTTATACCACCACGTGCCACCAACTCCGCCAGCACTGTCGTACACGCGTACGTTAAGCTTCAATTTGTCACGGAGATGGTGCAGCGTATACAAGCCACTGAAGCCCGAGCCAATAATAATCGCGTCGTAATCTGTTTTGTCTTTTCTCATCCTCAAAGGATCTCCCAACCACATGTATTTGGAGAATAAGAACTATAAACAGCATTTTTCCAAGATGTCAAAGTATCGCTTTTTGGAGTTTTTGGGATAAAAACTCTGAACCCGTTAACTAGTCACGCCACGAGTTGAGAGCAGCTTAGAGAAGCCGCTCTGATATTGCTTTTAGATTGTCAGCCAACAGTTGGATCCTCTTCTTAACGGCAGCGTTCTTACTATCAGACGAAATCTCTCTGCTAAGAGAACGCAACGATCTCGCCAGCGCTCGATCGCTTTCGCTGGCATCGATTTTTTCAGCGCTACTATCAAGCAGGGCAAGCACATTGGTACGCATTGCTCTAGCAAGAGCCTCATCCCTATCGAGTTGATCTACTAACGCTTTCGCGATTACAGGCTCAGCAGGCCAACTCACCTTAAACTGCTGCTGAGGGTTGAAAACATTACCCTGGTCAGCCAACGAAGCTGCCGCAATCTCATGCGCGGTAAGATATTCGCTTGGCATTAGAGAAAACACATCTAAACCGCGGGCAATCTCCGTACCATAGATCTTTCCATTGTACCAATAGGTAGACCAGTAACCTCCTAGAATCAGGTGCTCATCGCTAATAGGGCCACGATCAAAGTAGGCAATTTCGAATGGCTTTTCTGAATCTGTAAAATCGATGACAGACACACCACCCTGGTACCAGGCCTGCACAAAAATGTCTCGTCCGGGTACTGGTACCACAGAACCGTTGTGGGCCACGCAATTTTCTTTATCTAACTGCGGAGCAGGAATTTTGAAGTGGCTTCTAAACTCAAGCTTGCCATCTACAATATCGTAAATCGCATTCGCGCCCCAATCCAGTGGATCATATGTACGGCATCTGGGGCGACTACCACCGCCCCATTCGTCAGTGAACAATACCTTCGTTGCGTCATTGTTAAACGTGGCGGAATGCCAATAGGCAAAGCCGTCATCTACCACCGCATCAATTCGCTTAGGTTTTCTGGGATTTGAAATATCAAATATAATGCCGTTACCTGAACACGCGCCCGCAGCAATATTTGCCTCTGGAAACACAGTAATATCATGACACTGATTAGTTTCTGAAGTCTCCTGAGTGCCTTCACCGTGATCACCACCTTGCCAGAGGCCAGCTAGCCCGCTTTCTGAATCCGCAAATACGGTAGGACTATCTATGATTCGAGATGCCGATGGATTATTCACCGGTATCTCAATGACGTCGATTCGAAACAAGGCTGTTCTATCATCAGCACGATTATCAAAACAGGTTTCCATCTCTTCGTTTTCTCTTACCTGTGCGGTTCCTGAGTTGTAGACGATAATCTTGCCGTCTCGCCCAGGGCCAGAAACAACAGAGTGTGTATGGGAGCCCCGGCAAGTTTGCACCTGGCCAACCTGAATCGGGCGGTTTAAATCACTGATATCAAAAATACGCAATCCACGGAATCGCTCCGCACTCACATCCTCACCAATTCCTTGCAGGCCACAATCCACACGTCCTCGAGTTTGCTCTACAGACATAATGAGAAGATCATCTACAATTGAAACATCACCCTGACCACCTGGACAAACGATAGAACTTAGAAGGTTAGGTATTCCTTCGTTATTAAGTTTGTAGACGTTAAAACCATGATAGCTACCTGCGACGACGACATCTTTTGCGAAAGCCATATCCGTGTTGGAGAAACTCAGCAACGGCGATCGATCACTCCACTCAGTATCATCGTTAGTTTGTCCGTTATTTGCTACTGCCTCTTCTGTTTTCATCGAATCAGATTCAGGCTGCTCTATCTCTTTTCCATCGCCGTCCTCTGTTTCTTCCTCACTGGGCTTCGCCAGTGGCAACCCAGCTGGATTAGAGGGATCATAGAAGCCAGCGGGCTTTTCCAGAGCGGCAACAAGTTTTAGATTCAATATGGCCTGGCCTGCATCGAGAAAACCGGCTTTCAAATCGGACCGAGGATCTGTAGAAAGTCCGACTAGCATGCCATTCATTTGTTCTATTTCGGCTTCTTGATCTTCATTGATATCGTTAACGAACTCATACAAAACTGGATCGTAAGCCGCGCCAGGTTGATCAAGTAAGTGCTCAACCATCTCCAGTGCACCCTCATGGTGGGCAATCATTAGAGTTAGAAACTTACGATCAAACGCCACCCCTTCGAGCTGGGAGAGGATTTCCATATCCTCCGGAGAAGCCATACCTGCCATCTCATGGAGAGTATGCATCGCGTGGTGGTGTTCAGGATTAGGCGCCTTTTCCTTGCGGTCATTAAGCCAATCTTGCATAAACGTGATTTCATCAGCCTGTGCGGCATCTATTCGGCCCGCTATCTCCCGGACTTTTTCATTGTTTGTACGCGAATCAACCAGTGCCGCCATTTGCACGGCTTGATGATGATGAGGAATCATGTCTTGCATAAATGTCACATCGTCTGGGGAATAACTCGTATCGGCGATATCAATGGCTTCTTCTGCGGAAATTCGTCTGCCAGCATCACCTGGTGCGCCAGGTAAGAAAATCGGCACGACCTCATCCGAGGCATAGGAGCTAGTACCCAGAGTTAACGACAAACTAAGGAAGACAAAAAGGCTAAATCTAGTGATGAAGTTCATAACGGAATCCAACAATAAACTGTGAGTCGACTTTAGGACGCATTAATATGCGTTTGCAAGCGTGTCGCATCAAAGCCCAGGGATAGCGCTTTCATTTTATTGTAAACGGCGGCTAACAGGGCGGCTGCATCAGGACTATTTGACAGGTTCTGGAATGCTGTATCCTAGGCCATACAAATGCCTAATCAGCTGCCCTTCGTGCATGACCTCATGCTCATTGAGAGTCGTTAACAACTCGCTCTTTACTTCAGTCCACTCCTCTACAGCTTCGAGAACAGATAGCAGTCGATTCGGAGAAAAAGAACTTAAAACAGCATTTTCTAGGATGTCAAAGTATCGCTTTTCGGGGTTTTGGGTAATGGATGGTCACTGGCTGCCATGATGCTTACCAGCTGGCTTACTCTCGGTAGGGTTGATCACTTAGGAGATTGAAGCGTCAAGCAGAGTTGATTTGACCTGTTTGCTCCGGCATGTGTTTAGGATTGAATAGCAGTTGCAGGATTATTCGGTGGCGGTTGCGCTTCGATGTGAGTTAGAGCGCGATCAAGGTTTTCAAATGAGTATTAACCCGCGATCGGAGGGTGTTTGAAGAGTAGCCAGAGTGAAAGCATTACTCGACCAACAAATGATTAATGACTTTGGGTCAAAAATAACAATACATTACATAGCCAATTAACGCTCATGTAGCGCGCAGCCTAATATCCGTGGCTTTTTACTTTGATAATGAGCTCGAGTTTTTTGGCTTAAACTGCTTTTCTCAGCTACTGGCCCCGGGCGGCGCCTGGGAAGGCGAAATGTGCTCAACAGCGTCAGGCGTATAGATGTCCGCGTGATCATAGTCGGCACGATCGTCAGTGCTGTCAACATTGTCGTCAATACCATCATTGTCTTGGTCAAGGCTCTTTGTATCGTCGGTAGGAAACGCATCAAGGTAATTCAACACGCCATCGCCGTCTTCATCTGCTAATGGCAAAAAGATCTGCCCGCCGTAAACAGCATCATCCTCTGGCCTGTCCGCAAAAGCATTCACAAGTACCGCACCAGCCGACGGCGCTGAGAAGTCAAGCAGTGTATCCTCTGTGAAAAACAGATGACTTGGGGTCGGCTGCGTGTCAGGTAAAACCAGCGAGGCACACGCAGAAGATTCAACCTGACTAAAAACCTTGCGTTGAAAAAGCCTTCTGACAATGAACTGCTCGCCGTCAGCTTTTGTGATGATGCCCAGCTCCTCAGGCTCTACGTCCCTTAAAGGTCCACCAGAGATACCATTACTTACCCCTGAACATTGTTCCCCCTCAGCGAGCGTAATTGGACTTCCATCAGACCAAGACCGACAAATTGGAGCTGTAGTAAAGTTCATGCCGTCAACCGCTAGCTCGTGCTCAACACCCTCAGGATCAGTATAGCTTGCCACAAATTGCGCGGTATTTTGCGCGCCCTGATCGTCATAAACCCCCCATTTATCAACGTAAAGCCAAGGGTCTCTGCGCTTAATGCAGTAGTCACCTTCATCGCGGCCATCAATTACATAGCGCGATTGAGAGTCAAAGTACACGTCCAAAGTTTCGCTGTAACGCAGTAAAGCCGCATCGTACGCAATGTTTATCGCGCGAAAGGTATATGGAACACCCTCAGGGTACAAACGCGGATCACCATCGGAGCTGAAATATTTAAAAACGATGGTCCCGGCACCTGAGTTGTTGGCGCCATTGTGAGTTATCGCCGCACCAAAAAACTGCGCTATCTGATTCGGGCTCACTGTGTTGTCGACGATTGCTTGGTCAAGGAACATTGCCACTTTAACATCCAGTAACTCACTGGAATTGCGAGCGGACTCTAACCGATATTTGTATAGCATCTCGGGTTGCGAGGACGATGACAGGACTTCCGCATCGACCTCCATTACGCCGAAAGGATTGGTATTGGTCGCTTCTTCTATCACTTTTAAACGGGCAGCAACAGGCAAGGGGTTATCCAGCGCCCAACTTTTTATATACATCGGATCATCAACCGATGCTTGTGAAGCCAAAACAATCCGCGGCCGCTCCCGAATAGCGAATTGACAACCAAGCTCATCAACATTCACGCGATAGGCCTGAACAGCGCCGGCCTGTTCTTGCATCAGATTTGCGTGTTTTTCATAGTTCGTTTGCTCGATCACACACAAATACTTGTTGATTGAACCAAACACTGTGCCGATGAAATACTGATGCGCCGCCGCGACGGCAACGTCAGTATAGACCGGTGTCTTTTTATCCGTGATAGCCTCAATTTGCAGCGCTTTCACCAGCGGAGAAAAAACGACCACCACAAGCGCGGTGACACACAACGCGTGTTTTTTTTGTATGTTCATCATTCTATCAATCCTAAGTTCGATGGCGCCTTCCTTCCAACAGATACTTCGGCGTCTAACGGGAAAGGATCCTCATAATCGAGTGCGCCGTCTCCATCGTCGTCCGTATCTGCAATAAGCCCTAAAGCAAGACAAGCCGCATCGCATTCATCTGGCAGACCATCTTTATCCGTGTCTAGATTGCCCGCTAGCGAGATCAAAGGTAGCGCATCGTCCACATCAGGGACCTTATCGCCGTCATCGTCTAGGTCAGCGGTCAGACCCGTTGCTTGGCAAGCCACATCACAATCATCGGGCAGCCCATCTGCATCAGTATCAGTCAGGGACCCTGTTGATATTTGTGGGAAACCATCGTTCACGTCAGCGATGCCGTCGCCGTCATCATCGGTGTCCACATTATTACCAATGCCATCGCTATCGGTGTCTAACCATTCAGATGGATCATCGGGAAAGGCGTCTTCAAAACTAAAAAAGCCGTCACCATCTGCGTCAGTTACAGCCGGGCCTTCCCAGTTACCGTCAACATCACCAACCAAGATGCCAATCATATTGACCTTTCTCGTCGCAGGATAATCTACTTCGATTGACTCGAACTGAGACAGATCGATACCGGCTTCGAATGACAGCGTATGATCCGCTGGCACAAATACCCATCGAGGTGCGATATCCGCTAAGCCTACCGCTGCCTTAATAATTTCCAGCGCATCTTGAGAATTGATCACACCATCCGCATTCATATCCGCAGCGATTCGTTGATAGTCTGATACTGCCAGTGCTTCATCCGGGCCATCGCCATCAGGGTCACGATTAGGATTGATACCGACCGCCATTTTGATCGCTGCTAGTGCGTCAAGAGAGCTGATAGCCCTACTTAGGCGTTCACTAGAGGTGGTTTTGGAGAATGTAAGATTGTTCTTGCCAACATATTTATCGACAAAGGTATATCGCCCTAGCGGATCACCGCTAGCTTCGGCAGAAAACAGCCCATTATCGCCACTTACGGCAGTCACTATCACGTCAGCGATCGGCAGTTGGTTTTTCCAATCTAAGACAACCCCCGACAACAAAATAAAATCAGCGCTATCTAGGGGATCCGTGCCATCCGCGACCTCATCTTCATCGGAGACGCCGTCACCATCATCGTCAGCATCAGCATTGTTGCCTATGCCATCGCCGTCGGTATCAAGCGTTTCAGTTGCATCAAGTGGAAACGCGTCGTCGTCATCCTCGATACCATCGTTATCGTCGTCAGTATCGGCATTGTTGCCTCTACCGTCACTGTCGGAATCCAGAGTTTCCGACGGATCCAATGGGAACGCGTCCTGACTGTCTTCGATACCGTCGTTGTCATCATCGGTGTCAGCGATAATGCCGGCTGCCTGACACGCAGTATCGCAGTCATCTGGTAAGCCGTCATTGTCAAAATCGATGTTACTGTTTGATAGTCCAACGAGTACTGGCGTTGCCTGAACTCCGTATCCTGAGGCAGTATCACTGGCGGAAAAATTAATCGTCGCACCGGTGAAGCTATCAATCGTACTGAACTCTATATGCGCTAGGGTCGCGGTTAATTGCCCCGGCCAATTACCATTGAT
>CAXRCG010000034.1:0-14613 GCA_964228885.1 Pseudomonadales bacterium
TGGCGAGTATGTTGCCGGTGGGATTGATGATTCATACCTCAACCGAATCGAATCACTCCGCAATGATCAGGCGAAATCTCAGGAGTCTGCAGTCGAAATGGAACTCATTGAGATTCACAATCAAAGCTGAACCGTTCAGGCCCGGCTAAGGAATGAGAAACCTTCCGCGAGTGATATTGGAACTCACTATCAATAACATGGGTGGATTGCTGTTAGAAAAGGAACATCAAACTAAATTGTCACTCGATAACTCGTTGCCCTAAAGCCATTTACTGATTGAAGCTGCGTTTGCTGACGGAAATTGATTTCTTTCGATTGAGGCACTTGCAGTGTCTATATATTTTCAAGTACTTCATCCAAAGTAGAGCCATTAAATGGCGAAGGGCGTGACTTTCAATAGCTCCATTAAATCGTTAATCTGTGCGCCTCAAAAATTACTTTTAGAATATGAACGAAGTTAACGAATTTTTATATTGTCGTACGCCACAGGCGTGGGTTGACGCGGTTACAGGTAACTTGCCGACCTTGCTGATCGACCATGCTAACTGCGAGAAAAAAGCGGCTTCCACCGCGCTTAACCTTATCTTTCGCTACGTGGATAAACCTGATCTTTCAATGAAGTTGTCCAAACTCGCGAGGGAAGAGCTCAGGCATTTTGAGCAGGTGTTAAGTGTCTTGCAAAAAAGAGGCATCGATTTCAAGCATGTTTCGGCCTCTAGGTACGCAGCTGAACTGCGCAAGGGGATCAGAACCAGCGAGCCTCATCGTCTGGTTGATATGATGATTGTGAGTGCGATTGTCGAGGCGAGGAGTTGCGAGCGATTTGAGACCGTGATCCCCGTGCTGGATGATGAGCTTGCAGAGTTTTACACATCGCTTCTCAAATCAGAGGCGCGACATTTTCATGTCTATCTCAGTTTTGCTAAAAAATATTCGTCTGAAGATATTCAGTCACGGGTAGACGTCTTTCTTGCCAGGGATCGGGAGTTGGTGGAATCCGAGGATACAGAGTTTCGGTTTCATAGTGGCTCGCCGGCCAAAACCGATTGATTAGCTCTACTTGGGTCATTCGCCAGCCAGCTTGAACGACACAAGCTCCGGTGAACCGTCGCCAGGTCCAGCCGTTATATACCAGCCTAGAGAGTCCCAGTCGCCCAGTACGATTCTAGTAGCTTGCTTCCCTTTCACCATTAGCGCGTGGGTTGCCGGTCTGTGGGTGTGGCCATGAATCATAAGATTCACCCCAGCTTTGGACATGGCGCTTTCAACCTCACTGAGTGTAACGTCCATAATGTCAGTGCTCATTTCCCCAGTATGTGCCTTGCTTTGCTCTCTGGCAGAAGAAGCAAAGGCGATCCGGTCCTCAATTGTTTTAGTCAAGAAATCAGCCTGAAAAGCTGGATCACGAAGCATTTTGCGCGCCTCCATATAGGTGACGTCTTTCGTGCACAGACTATCTCCATGCATAAGAAGACAGGGTCTGCCATAAAGGTCGATGACGGTCGGGTCATTTAACAAAGTCATCCCCGTCAGCTTGCAAAACTGCTCACCGAGCAGAAAATCCCGATTTCCATGCATCAAATACTTTTTGACGGGAAGAGCGGCGAGTGCATCGATAGCCGGTTGCAAAAATGGCGGAATGAAATCATCTCCCAACCATACCTCGAAAAAATCACCCAAGATAAAGAGGTTCTCGACATGTCTGGCATGGTCATTGAGAAATTGTACAAAGGCTGTCATCAGGTCAGTGCGATGTTGATCCAGATGAAGATCTGAGATGAAGAGCGTGCTCATAGTTTTAGTTTTCCAGTCTATTGTATTTGATGCCAGCTATTAGTTTAAAGCTAATGTTTTAATCGGGTAATTGTTCAATATTAAAAATGGTTTGGAACTATCTTGCCCGAATTTTAATAAAAATGTGTTTCTCGTTTGACGAATCCGCTAAAGGTTAAGTAGAATGCGCCCCTCGCGGTTTGATCGAGGCTTTTATTGTTCGAATCGTGCAACCACAGAAAGACATTCGGGGTATAGCGCAGTCTGGTAGCGCGCCTGCTTTGGGAGCAGGATGTCGGGAGTTCGAATCTCTCTACCCCGACCACTATTCAATATAATATCAGTGCAAGCTGGTGTTAGGCATCACCCGTTTTATGCGCCCGTAGCTCAATCGGATAGAGCATCGGCCTTCTAAGCCGAGGGTTAGAGGTTCGATTCCTCTCGGGCGTACCAATATTCCCCCAGAGAAACTTAAGGCAGCGCAGCTGATGATGCTCGGTCACCTCAGACTTTTTTCAGGTTTTTGCTAGAGCCTAGCAACTTGATACGTTGGCTATGATCAAAAACAATCTCGATTAATATTAATAAGCATGAGTGATATTTTTATCTCGTGCTGCCACGCTTGGTCCGAGGTGATTTGTTCTCGATAGAGCCATTAGCAACGAGCCAGCTCTAAAAGAGCCTCACACCAGCGATGATGCGAGGCTTTTAAGTAACGCCTTTGGCGCTCCACACCATGACAGCGGCCGTGACTTTTTACCTATCGGTCGATGTTACGATGCGTCAACAATTTTTATCGCTTGAACTTCCGCTGGATCAATGCTGAGGTCATCAGACGGTGGTGCAAAGTCAGTTAGATCAATACCATTTACAGCAGCCTTGTACTCATCGAGCGAAGGTATACGACCTAGCACCGTTGCCAGGACAACCATTGGCGTTGAGGCTAGTAGCGACTCGCCTTTTTTCTCGCCGGAGTCCTCAACTACTCGTCCCTGGAACAAACGGGTAGAAGTGGCTAGCACGGTGTCGCCTTTCGCAGCTTTCTCTTGGTTGCCCATGCACAAGTTGCAGCCGGGACGTTCTAGGTACATGATGTTTTCGTATTCGGTGCGCGCTGTGCCCTTCGGAGCGGTATCGTCAAATTCGAAACCTGCGTACTTTTGCAGTATCTCCCAGTCCCCCTCGGCTTTCAGTTCATCAACGATGTTGTAGGTTGGTGGCGCGATAACCAATGGTGCATTGAATTTAACTTCACCCTGAGATTCTAGATTGCGTAGCATTTGCGCAATGATTTGCATATCACCTTTGTGAACCATACAAGAACCCACAAAACCTAGATCAACTTTTTTTGTCCCGGAATAAAACGAAGCGGGACGAATGGTATCGTGCGTGTATCGTTTGGATACGTCATCGTTGTTGACATCCGGGTCAGCGATCATTGGCTCGTCAATTTCATTCAGGTCAACAACCACCTCTGCATAGTACTTGGCGTTGTTGTCTGGTGCCAGTGCCGGGTTCGTGCCGGATAAAATCTCTGCAATACGCTTGTCAGCCAGATCGATAAGACCTTGCAGCATATTTGTCTCGTTTTCCATACCCTTATTAATCATGACCTGGATACGGTTCTTTGCTAATTCTAGAGACTTGATCAGGGTTTCATCGTTAGAGATACAGATTGAGGCTTTTGCCTTCATCTCTGCAGTCCAGTCAGTGAAAGTGAAGGCTTGGTCAGCCATTAGTGTGCCGATCTGTACTTCGATAATACGACCCTGGAATACATTCTCGCCACCAAATTGTTTTAGCATTTGGGCTTGAGTGGCATGCACCACGTCTCGGAAGTCCATGTGGCTCTTCATATCACCTTTGAAGGTAACCTTGACAGACTCAGGGATCGGCATGGCCGATTCACCCGTCGCTAATGCAACAGCAACTGTGCCGGAGTCAGCGCCGAAGGCGACACCTTTGGACATGCGGGTGTGAGAATCGCCTCCGATAATGATCGACCAGTCATCGACAGTAATGTCGTTCAGTACTTTGTGAATAACATCGGTCATAGCGTGGTAAACATTTTTTGGGTCACGCGCGGTAATGAGACCGAACTTATTCATGAATGACATCAGTTTAGGAATGTTGGTTTGTGCCTTGCTATCCCAGACAGACGCAGTATGACAACCAGACTGGTATGCCCCGTCCACAGTCGGAGAGATCACAGTAGCCGCCATCGCTTCCAGTTCCTGGGAGGTCATTAGGCCAGTTGTATCTTGGGAACCTACAATGTTTACACGTACACGAACATCAGAACCTGCGTGTAGCGGTGTGTCAGAGGTAATGCCTAATGCATTCTTATTGAAGATCTTCTCTACAGCGGTAAGACCCTGGTCTTTGTTGGAAATCTCTTTAGACGGTGCAAACACTTGAGGTGGTTTGATACCCAAGACGTCTGCAGCAATTGTCTGTAACTTCTTACCGAATACGATTGCATAAGAACTGCCGGCTTTCATAAATTCGACTTTTTGCGGCGTGAACGCAGACGATACGTCAACCAGTTCTTGGGCTCCGTTGTACAGTTTTTTCTCTTTGGTATCGATAGTGAGAACAGTGCCTGTAGCGACTGAGTAAGCTTCTTCAAGCACAGGATCGCCGTTTGCATCGAGCACATTATTGCCGTCTGCATCGACAGTTTTGACCCAATTTTTGAGATCAAGACCGATGCCGCCGGTCACGCCAACCGTTGTGAGGAAGATTGGAGAGATTCCGTTGGTGCCCGCGACAACCGGTGCGAAGTTTACAAAGGGCACATATGGGCTGGCTTGTTGACCTGCCCACAGCGCGACGTTGTTAACGCCTGACATGCGAGATGAGCCAACGCCCATCGTGCCTTTTTCGGCAATCAGCATCACTTTCGCATTCGGATGCTGTTTTTGTAATTCACCAATTTCTTGCTGAGCCTCCGGTGTCATCATGCATTGACCGTGAAGTTCGCGGTCTGATCGAGAGTGCGCCTGGTTTCCTGGAGAGAGAAGGTCCGTCGAAATGTCACCTTCGCCTGCTATGTAAGTAACAACATCGATTTTTTCGTCAATTTCTGGCAGCTTGGTGAAAAATTCCGCGCGAGCGTAGCTAGCCAAGATGTCTTTAGCGATGGGATTGCCAGCTTTGAAGGCAGCCTCAAGACGTTGAGTATCTGCCTCATACAGAAATACTTGTGTTTTTAGTACTTCAGCCGCGGGCTTTGCGATAGCTTCTTCATCGGATAGTGCGAGGTCAAGCAATACGCAAACGGAAGGGCCCCCTTTCATGTGAGACAACAATTCGAAGGCAAACGTTGTAGAAATTTCTTCAACCGACACTTTACCGAGAATAATTTCTTTTAGAAATTGAGCTTTCACGCCAGCAGCACTTGTTGTACCCGGCAGGGTGTTGTAGGTAAAAAACTTAAGCGAGTCTTTTCGATGCTGATTACCCGTATCTTTGATTTGGGCAATAATCTCTGATAGCAGCTCGGCATCATCAATTGGCTTTGGACTCAACCCCAGATCATTTTTTCGGGTCTCGATTTCATCCATGTATTGTGAATATAAGCTCATTCAATCCTCTCGTATATTGTTGGTTACTCGCTCGGCCCCGAATCGATTTAGGAGGCTATCAATGAAGTGCACCGATATTTCGTGCTGGGGTAAAGCCTAGCCTAACCAAGCTAAAAATCCAGCTGATTTGCGGCGCGTAGTCTACACTATTCACAGTATGATGTTAAGTTGGGCTAGCTGCCAAAGGGCTATATAGACGCGTATTGAAGGCGGTCAATTAGCGACACAAGGGTTGGTAATGCTTCTGCTTTGCGACAAATACGCGAAAGAAAACTGGCCCAATTTGCGTGCTTGGCTGCCGATGCCAAGATCTCATTGCAGGAGATATAGAGGTGCCATAGTTTAAACGAGAGCAGCTCATCTTAATCATTGGCTCGCAAAGAAACTTCACGAACTTATCCCTCGCAGGGCGGAGTCTGAGTTTACTTAATCCGGTCGGTAAGGTGCCGTGCAATTAATAATTTTGAGTCCAATAGAGTAACAATTTAAGCATGCGGCTAGTGATGGTGGCTTTGGCTAACAATATTTTAGTGCTGCGTGACTAAATTGTTTTAACTCTCGTGTTTATTCGTCCGGTATCCGGTCTCTTGCAGTACACAAATAAGGCGCGTGTTTGCAGAATTTTTGCCGAATGCTGGGTAGGTTCGCTTTTACCTCCAATAGCTTTCGATAAATTTTTGGCTATTCGTTATCGGTTACTTCGGGTGGAGTATTTTGGAGAGAAGACTTGACGCCATCCTATTGCGAAAATAGTGAGCAACGAGGAGATAAAGATGGTTGAGCACGAATTTGTTAGGTTAACAACGCGACAACCGAAACGGTTGGCTGCGGTCGGCGGGCTTCGTTCGCATTTTTGGAAGTTTAAATGGTGGCATTTAATAAGACTAATTCTGGGTTTTGTATCGTTAAGAAGCGTGCGTGGGTTGCTGATATCGTTAGCACGGCGAGAGGATTGATGATGGCAATTCGGTATATCTCGGCTCAAGTTTATAATACCCCTCGGCGAGTTTTAGATCCCAATCCTTGTATTTCTGAAAGTGCATCGGCCTTAGCCATTGAAAACACGTGCGCTACTTGACTATAATGCGCGCGCTTGGTTAGTCGGTGTATTTTTTATGCACTCGTTGTAGCCAGAAGATCGAAATGGTGGGCGTAGCTCAGTTGGTAGAGCTCCGGATTGTGATTCCGGCGGTCGGCGGTTCAAGCCCGCTCGTCCACCCCATTTCTTCAAAAGAGTTATATCTGACTGCTTTTCTATTGATAAATACTTCGTGGCGTTTTAGAGAATGTCTTTGCTTAGCTGAAGGTGCTTATCGCTGCAGAAAACCAGATTATTAATCCGTTACGCCGTCGTTCCACCATCAGCCATATATACGCCACCGGTCAGGTATGCGCTTTCGTCCGAAGCGAGAAAGAGCATAATATTTGCAATATCCTCAGGCTCTGCGTAGCGCTGCAGTGGAATTGATGCTGCAATTCGATCGTGGGTGCCTCCGGTGTCTGTCGGATTGATACCAGCTTCAAGACTTCTCATCATCCGGGTTTCAACCGGGCTTGGATTCACCGTATTCACGCGAATATTGCTGCTAGCGCCCTCTAGCGCGGTTGAGCGCATTAAACCAATGACCGCGTGTTTGCTTGTATTGTAAGCAGATAAGCTGGCAGAGCCGCGCACACCCTGAGTTGATGAGGTGATGACTATGCTGCCTCCGCCGCTGTTTGCCATGATTGGAAACAGGTGTTTAATGCCTAGCCATACACCTTTAACGTTTACGGCCATCACGCGGTCGAAAACGTGTTCGTCATAGTCAGCGATTGAGGATACCTCTCCTTCAATGCCAGCGTTGGCAAGATAAATGTCGACGCGACCGTACAGCTCAACGGTTGCTGCGACATACCTTTTGGTATCGGCAGCTTGAGTGACATCTGCGACACAATAGCTCGCCATATCTGCGCCTAGTATTGACACGACTTTCTCAAGTGCAGACTTATCAAGGTCAACTAACATCACTTTGGCGCCCTCTGATATAAACTTTGCCGCCGCGGCCTGACCAATGCCGCCGCACCCACCAGTAATAATTGCAACCTTGTTATCTAATCTGCCCATGAGCATTCTCTTTAAAAAGAAATGAGAGTATCAGAATCCTGTCGCTTCGACACTGGTATTAGCCATACCACCTATCGCACAATATGGTGTTATGGCAGTGACCATATAATTAATAAAAGCAAGAGGGAATTAGCACCGTGTTACTTGATTACAAAAGAATTGATCATGAACTACTAGCCGCGCTGGAAGAATTTCCGGCGCTTGACCTCAATAGAGATAATATTGTCAAAATGAGAGCGCTGCTTGCGAAAAGGCCCGCTGTCCCTTCGGCCGTTACGGTAATTGAGGAAGAGCAGGTCATTGCTACGGTGGAAGGTGACCTCAAAGTTTTTATCTATCGCAAGACCGATGCTATGAATCAGCCTGCGTTGCTCTGGGTACATGGCGGTGGATATATTCTCGGAAAGGCTGAGGACGAGCGCGCACGGGTAATTGCGGATGCCTTTGATTGCACCGTTGTTTCAGTTGATTACCGGCTGGCTCCGGAAGCGCCATTCCCTGCTGGCCCGAATGATTGCTACGCTGCACTGGAGTGGATGAATGATCAAGCTGTGAAGCTTGGTATTGATCCTGAACGTATCGTCATCGGTGGCGCCAGCGCAGGTGCTGGTATGGCGGCCGGGGTTGTACTGATGAATCGTGACAAGGCGAATTATCCACTGAAATTACAGCTACTGCTTTATCCTATGCTTGATAATCTGCATCGCACGCCGACAGGACAGTTCGAAAATCATCCTGTATGGAAGCAACAGACTTCGCTTAATGCCTGGGAGATGTATCTGAATGGTACGCCTGGCATAGAGGCGAGTCCTTACGCCGCCGCCGCACGAGCTACCGATTTGTCAGGGTTACCGCCTGCGTATATTTGTGTAGGCGCTGCAGATTTATTCTGTGACGAAGACATTGAGTATGCTAGACGTCTTGACGCTGCTGGGGTTAATGTTGAGTTGGCTGTCTTCCCCGGTGTGTATCATGCTGCTGAATCGTTTGCGCCAGCAGCAAAGGTTAGTAAAAGGTTGAAAGCCAGCTTTATGGCAGCTCTTGGTGATGCGTTCCGCTAACGAGAGAGATAAACACAGGTTGTGTACGTGACGCTTCTCTCCGGTAGGATTCCACGATTATGTTATCCTCATTCAAAGCTGACGGATCACCTTTTAATCTATGTCTGAATTTATCGACGCGCACAAACCACAGCCGATTTTTTATGGCTACATTCTAATCGGCTATTCATTTCTGATTGGATTTTTGGCTTCAAGTTTTTTCCTGCACTCAAGGGGCATTTTCTTTCCAATGTGGATGGAAGAGTTTAGTGTAGGAAGAACCGAGATTTCATTGGTGATCACGCTCACCCTGTTTACCGGCAGCTGTCTGGCGCCTGTCATTGGTTTTCTCATAGACCGCTATCCCATTAAACTTGTTTCCTTCGTTGGCGCCTGCTGGATGGCGACCGGGTATTTACTGCTTCAGTGGGTTGATAGTTACTTCGCTTTTGCACTGGTACTGATCTGTTTTCAAGGCGTCGCCTGGGGCACCCTTGGCCCGTTGGTGCAAACGAAACTCATGGTGAACTGGTTCAATAGAAACCGAGGCGTAGCGCTTGGCTTTGCAATAATGGGTATTTCTGTCGCTGGGATTATGATGCCAACGGTAGCGACATTTATGGCTGAAAGTTTTGGCTGGAGAAACACATATATTTTTTATGCGTTGACAATATTTCTGATCATAGTCCCGGCGACAATCATTCTGGTAAAGCAGGACCCAGCGGCCATAGGAGTTCATCCTGACGGTGACAAGTCGGCGCCAGAAGTAGTTGAAATACAGAAATCCGAAACCAACCTTCAGGTTTACAAGGAGTTTCTAACCTCGAATGCGTTTTGGAGTGTAGTGTTGACGTTTGGCATGATGAACGGCGTTTATAGCGCGATGATTACGCACTTACCGAGTTATCTGACGATAGATTTGGGGTTCAGTTTGTATGATGCGTCATACGCTCTCGGAGTTGCAGGTGGGTTTGCTATTTTGGGAAAAATTGTTTTTGGTTGGTTAATGGATCATTTTGATGCGAAGGTCACCGTGATGTTGGCCGTAATTTCGTATTTATTCTCCCAGCTGATTCTGATCATCGCTGTTAGTTATCCTCCCTTGTTGTTAGCGTCTGGGCTTTTTGGGATGGCTTTCGGAGCGATGATCCCTGTTCGCTCCGTTGTATTGTCTCGATTGTTCGGCGTAGAGAAGTTCTCTAGGGTCAACGGGTTACTTACTTTCTTTCTTGCCCCCGCAACGTTTTGGACGGTGTTTGCGGGCTACATTGCAGATCATCATGGTTACCAGACAATTTTTCAAATTTGGGCGGTGGCTTTTCTGCTTGCAGGATTAGTCACGATGGTCATTAAATTGCCTAATCGAGCATAGGAAGTTATTTGCGCCATGCTAGGTGCTCGTGGCCTGTTCGAGGAATAGTGCGGCTTCTCCCAGCCGTTTTTTGACGCGTTCGGGTTTCTGGTTGCCGAGATGCAATACTAGCCTGTCTACGCCTAGTGCCGAGTATTCTTGAACAGTTGAAGGTAACGCGTTTGGTAACGGTGTGATCACAATTTCGAAATCTTCCCGTGACTTGTTTTGTTTATGCAGTTCAACGTCAAGTTTCTGTAGCATAGTCGCGGTTGCAGAGGGTGATAGATTAAACCCGTACCAGCCATTTCCGAACTTGGCTGCTCTTCTTAGTCCTGGCAAGCTGTGGCCCCCAATGAGCATTGGAATATGAGGGTTCTGAACGGGCTTTGGATCTAGTCGACAGGGCGGCAACGAGATATGCTCGCCCTCATAGGAGGCTATTTCCTGTGTCCAGAGTTTCTTTATGACGTCAAGGTATTCATCGCAACGTGAGCCACGGTCTTCCCAGCTATATCCGCACGCAATGACTTCTTCCTTGCACCAACCGACACCGACACCAAAATCAACCCTACCATTTGTTAACCAATCGAGGGTTGAAAACTCTTTTGCTGTATAGATAGGGTTCCGTTGGGGTACAAGTGTTATTCCAGTACCAAACCTTAACGTGTCTGTCTGGCTCGCCATGTAGCCGATACTGGCTACAGTATCAAGCATGCCTCCTCCTGCAGGCACGGGTATCTTGCCGTCTTTGCTGCCAGGGTAAGGAAATTCCATTTCATCAAACAACACGACATGCTCCCCTAACCAGAGTGATTCGATGCCGATTGACTCAGCATCTCTAGCAAAACTGGCAATCATTTGAGGTGTTGCGACTGGAGACATGAATGTAGCAAATAGTCCAATTTTCATTGCGTTTCCTGTGTTTGATCAACAATAACGACAAGGTAATTGATCTTTTTGTTCAAGGTCAAGTGAAACCATTTTTGACTGACAGGGCCGGATGCGTGTAGTTTGCAATGGGTGGAGGTTTTTTCGGGATAATGAAATGGCAGCATTCGAAGAACTCATGGGAATCAGAAACTTGGTCGCGCCCCCAGAGTCGATTACGTTGACTGGCACAGATCCTGTTTTGTCGAGTAGAGTCAGCTTAGGCAATACTGCGGCGGATATTCAACTTGCCATTGGCGTTGCTGTAAATGATCTGTGGGAAATAAGTGCAGGAAGAAGACAAAATCTCAGCACTAAGACTGAGTACGCGGCCGCCGCACTGAAGAGTTATCAATATCTCTCAGTCTCTTTTCAGCAGGCTAATCGAGCTTTCGCGATCCAGAAAAGTCGTCAGGCTATCTCGACACCTCATTTGACGAAAGACGGGCGGTATTTTTTACCGCATATGGGTCTACCCCATCTAGCGGAGCGAGTTCTCAAAATACTTGAATGTGACTATGAGTTGAACTCCGTTATCGAAGCTGTGAGCAGGTGGGACGCAAGAGCTCTGGAAGATGCTATTGCTCAAGCTGAGGGCTGTGGTGCGATGGTTAGAACCGAATCAGAGTGGTTAGCACACCCACAGGGAGAGCGCTTACAACTGAAGCCTGTTATTGAAATTGAAAAAATCGCAGATAGTGATCCTGAGCCTCCAATCAAAGGCGTCAAGCCTGCGCCGCTGGCATCGGTCAGAGTTCTCGATCTGACCCGAATACTCGCGGGCCCAACCTGTGCCAGAACGTTAGCTGAACATGGTGCTGACGTACTTATGGTGACGTCAAAGGATCTTCCGCAGACAGAGTATTTTGTGATGGACACCAGTCATGGCAAACGGACGACCTATCTTGATTTGAATATTCCTGAGCAAAGATCAAAACTGCTTGAATTGGTTCAAGATGCGGATGTTTTTTCTCAGGGATATCGTCCCGGTGTTATGGCAAGGTTAGGATTGACACCTGAGGCGCTAGCTGAGTTGCGCCCAGGGTTGATTTATACCTCTATGAACTGTTACGGGTTTAGTGGACCATGGGCTGATCGTGCTGGTTGGGAACAACTGGCCCAAACGGTCACGGGCATTGCTGCAGAGCAAGGTGACGACAGACCGCAGTTACTGCCCGCAGCAGTATGCGATTACACCACCGGTTATCTTGCGGCTTACGGTACCCTGTTAGCGATGGGAATGCGCGCACGGGAAGGTGGCTCGTACCATGTGAAAGCGTCCTTGTGCCAATCTGCTATGTTTGTGCAGCGGCAACGCCGGGTAGATTACCTGGAAGATGGGATGGATATAAGTCCGGATTTGATTGCTGATATCACTCTGACAACAGATACACCCTATGGTGTAATGAAACCTCTTGGGCCAATCTTGGCGATGTCGGAGACTCCGCCTTGCTGGAAGCTGCCGTCTTCTCCGCTCGGCACTCACAAAGCTGAATGGTTGGCATAATGGCTTCAGGGAATGGTGTTGATATATGAGTGGGTCGATAACAAGCGAAGTTCAGCCGTTAAGTAGAACCGCTATCTATGCTCATGGCAGTATTGGCATTCCTCTCGCGGTGATTGGTTATCCCTTGGCCATCTGGATTCCAGCACATTATTCGGGTGGTTTGGGCATCAGTCTTGCAACAGTCGGCACAATATTGATGCTAGCAAGGTTCACAGACGTGCTGACTGATCCGCTGATGGGGGAGATTTCGGATCGTTGGCGAACGAAGTTTGGACGGCGCAAGCCATGGTTGCTGATTGGCATGCCGGTCATGATGTATGGCGTTTATCGTTTGTTTATCCCTCCCGAAGATGTAGGGATATGGTACTTTCTCGTTCATCTTACGTTGTTTTTTCTGGGCAGTACGATTATTGCGTTACCCCACCGAGCTTGGGGTGCTGAGCTTTCTACTGACTACCACCAGCGGAGTCGGGTAACTGCCTCAAGAGAGTTTTTTGTGCTCTCTGGGTTAATGCTCGCAGCGCTTGTTCCCATGTTAGTGGAGGTAACGGCTGATGGCAGTGGTTCTGTTGCGCAGGTTTTTAGTATCATCTGGCAGGATGCTGTTGGCGCTTTTACCGGTGAGTTGTCAACCAAGGTTGTCGTCAATCGATCAACGCTGACCGGTCCCGTATTAGCAGGTTTGGCTTGGACGATCATTTTGGTTTTGCCAATCTGCATTTTTGTTGTGCTGACGTTTGTTAAGGAGCCACCACCTACGGCGAAAGACACAGTGCCATTGAAGGAAGGTATGCGTTATCTTTGGAAAAATGGCCCGATGCGCAGGGTGTTGATCATTGCGTTACTGGTGATTTTTGGCGAAGCATTTAGAAATGCAGTCTCGCTGTTTTTTATTCGAGACATTATTGGTATTCCTACCATTGGCGCAGCCTATTTCTTCTATTTTATTGCTGGACTAGCTGCAATACCTTTTTGGCTTTGGCTTGGTAGAAGAATCGGCAAGCACCGAGCGTTTATGGGGACGTTGCTGATAATTTCGAGTGTCAGCTTTGCCAACCTGTTTCTATCTTATGGGGATTTTTTATCCTTCTTCATCTTGTTCATCGTGAAGGGATTCTGTTTCGGTGGTTTACAATTTTTGCCCGTCGCAATGCTCGCCGATGTTGTCGATGTTGACACGGCTAGAAGCGGCGGAAGGCGTGCCGGAACGTACTTTGCTATTCTCGGATTAACTGAAAAATTGGCTGTTGCTCTCGGCACGGGGATATCCCTGAATGTCGTTGGATTGCTCGGTTTTGACCCTGCTGGAGGTGTTGCAGCAAGTACAGAGTTAGGCGTATTGAGTTTGCGGTTGGTTTATTGTTGTGGCCCTATATTCTTTTTCGGTCTTGCGATGATCTTCATTTGGTCTTATCCGCTAACCCCAAAGAGACACGCGAGACTCCGTTTGAGGATAGAGAAGAAAACTGCTCGAGTAGCGGCTCGAAAATTGCAACGCTGATCTTTCTATTTGTTTTGACGACCGATCCAGATGGTCTTTGCCTTGCAGTAAAGCTTACCTGACCGATCTAAAATGGCGGACCCGGCGAAGTGCTTTTTGCCTTCAACGACGATTGTCCATGCGCTAACCAGTAGTGTCTCTCCGGCCCTTGGGCGCTCGATCACAGATGCTGTTATTCTTCCTAGCATACCTGTGCGAATACCTTGTTCCATGTAGGCAAATTGGCCGGGGCAATCCATGGCTGTCCAAAGGAACTCAGTAGGCAGTAACCCATCACTTAACCCCCAGCTTTCTTTCGTTTCCCAGATCGCTGCAACCTGATTGCCAACGGGAGCAACACCGACTTGCATTCCGCTATGATGTTCAATGCCGCAGCAAAAACATATTGGATGGAAACCCGTTTGGCCGGGTAAAAGATCATTGATGTTTGACTTGAAGGCAAGCGATTTTGGCGCCGCAGCTTTAACCTCTCCCCATTCAGGTGGTGCTGGTACTTCCATTTCCCATTGGACCTGTTTCACCTGAGCAATTAAGGTTTCTCCATCCATGATAGTTGCGGTGCCATCGTCTAGGCGATTTACCTGCATGGGTTTATCAAGCGGAATAGGAGAGCGTAGTGTCACCTCTACATTTCCCTGGCCGGAGGGATCAATAGTTTTTGAAAACAAGCCTCCGACATAACCACCATTACCCGATTGAGGTGGGCCTCTGAATCTAGCCTCTACAACGACTTCTCCCATGTGCGATCTTATATTCCTTTAATAAATGATGTCGAAGTCTAGCATGCAGACTCAAGCCGACCGGCGACATAAAGGAG
>CAXRCG010000035.1:0-4350 GCA_964228885.1 Pseudomonadales bacterium
AAAAATATTAGTCGCTGACATACGAGATTCTAACGCATCAGTCGCAAATTCCAGATTACCCATACCATTCTGCAATAATATAACTTGAAGATTATCTGGACACAGCCTCATGAGTTCTAGGGCAGATGATAATTGATAGGATTTAACACAGACCCAAATTACATCACTATCAGTGAAAGAATCTGGGGCTGAGAAATGTCTTTTTACCGTTATTTGCTGGGATTTATTGGCATAACAAAATGCTGAATGTTGCTTATTCTGACTGCTTATTGAATCGATAAAATGTACCGACTGTCCTGCATTGTGGAGTAGCCCTGCAATTAGGTGACCTATCGCTCCAGCACCCAAAATATGATGTTTTATCGCCATGATTCTACTCAAATGAGTCATTGATAATGCCATTATTTAGCATTATCAGACCTGTATGCTCCCATGTAGGCTATAAACTTAAAGTATTACTTTAAGTTTTGATTGTAATAAATTGTTTTAAATAGAACAAATAATTTCGTTGACGTGCCTCATCAATAAAATCAGCTAACTTATTGTTTTCATTAAGAAAAATATCCTCAATTTTAGGGCTTTTTTCTTGACAAAAGTGGTCTAGGCTAAATATAGTGTCACATTGTGGAGAAATGTGAAATAAAGTGGATCATTTGGGTATACAAAGGGGTATAAAAGTATATTCCGCCCCATCTGTCAGCTAAAAAGGGCCATTATACGTGTTCAGAGGTGCTTCAACGATAAATTTAGATGCTAAGGGTCGCATTGCGATCCCGGCCAAGTATCGTGCCGCGCTGATGCAAGCATGTCAGGGACAGATGGTTATCACAATCGATTTGGAATTACCCTGTCTCACGCTCTTTCCGCTACCACACTGGGAACAATTAGAGCGACAACTGCAGGGCTTATCTAACACCAATCGCGTTCATGCCAGCATCAAACGATTACTCTTAGGACATGCTTCCGAAGTTGATCTGGATAAAAATGCGCGCCTCTTATTACCCGCCAAATTAAGAGAGCACGCCAATCTCGAAAAACATTTATTACTCGCTGGAATGGGGAACACCTTCCAGATTAGGGATGAGACAAATTGGAATGATCGTATTCGTGACGATATGCAAAGTCATGCTGAGCATAGTTTGTCAGCTGAAGATATGCCGGATTTGAAATTTTAGATATGCAGGAATTCGGCCACAGCACCGTATTGTTAAATGAGGCGGTGACGGCCCTGAACATAAAGCCCTCAGGCAATTATGTTGATGGCACATTCGGTCGGGGTGGACACGCCAAGAAAATTTTACAAAACCTCAACCAGGATGGCCGCTTATGGGTGATCGATAAAGACCCTGTAGCCATTGCACACGCACAAGCACTACAGGAGAGTGATAAGCGTGTGCATATTTATCGGGGTTCATTTGCTGACCTTATGGTACTGGCGACTGAGCAAGAACTTGTCGGAAGCATTGATGGTGTTCTGTTGGACCTCGGTATTTCATCACCACAGGTTGATGATCCTGAGCGGGGGTTTAGTTTTATGAACGATGGCCCGCTTGATATGAGAATGGATCCAGAGAGTGGTCGCTCTGCTGCTGAATGGCTTAATCAAGCAGATGAAGATGAGATAGCTCAGATAATAAAACAGTTCGGTGAAGAAAAGTTTGGTAAGCGAATTGCGCACGCCATTGTGGCAGCCAGAAAAGAGCATCCGATTACCAGGACAGCAGAGTTAGTGACATTAATTGAGCAGGCGATACCGGTCAAAGATAAATATAAACATCCGGCTACCCGAACATTTCAGGGCATACGCATTTTTATTAACCGAGAGTTAGATGACCTGAAGAATTGCTTAGATGATGTCATCAATGTACTGGCAAGTGGTGGTCGGTTAGCAGTGATTAGTTTTCATTCGCTTGAGGATCGTTTGGTTAAACGATTCATGCGTGACCAAAGTCGTGGTGATCAGTACCCCGCGGGTCTGCCGATCCAAGAGACTGAACTAAATAAAAAGATAAGTATTATCGGTAAGGCGCAAAAGGCCAGTGCCGAAGAAGTTGAGCAAAATCAGCGTGCACGGAGTGCCGTGCTAAGAGTAGCTGAGAGGATTTAACACTTAACGCAGATGGCAAAGACAAGAAATAAAAATAATGCGATAGAGCCACCATCCTTAGTAGAGGGATTTCTTAAGCAGTTATTGGTGCAACGCGTTGGCTTGTTTTTGTTGATGTTACTGACCTTGGTATCGGCATTTTCACTAGTGCTGTTGAGCCATGAAAACCGTCAGTTACTAGCTGAACTTGAACAGCAGAACAAAGTCCGTGATGAGCTGGATATTGAATATCGCAAGCTAACTACGGAGCAGCGTACTTTGGGTGAGCAAACCAGAATCGAAGCGGTTGCGAAAGAAAACCTGGGTATGAAGACACTTGAATTGAAGTCAGAGCGAATCATAAAGCGAGTAGAAGATAGTGACTAAGCGCGAGCAAATAGAGCATCGATATACGCTTCCCGTGTGGCGATTCTACCTCATCATGGGGGTGTGCTTGCTGGCATTGGCCAGTTTGGCTGTCCGAGCTGCCTGGATTCAGGTCTATGACAATGAGTTCCTCAAACTCCAGGGTGACTCGCGGGTGATCAGGTATCAGGGTCTAAACGGTCAGCGCGGCATTATCAAAGATAGAAATGGTGTTGAGCTCGCTACCAGTATCCCCGTTCACTCTGTTGTGGTCGACCCCGCTATTATCGTCAAAGAGTATGATAAGTATCCAGACCTGTTTGAATCATCGGGTTGGTTACAGTTCGCCTCATTGGTCAATAAGTCAGGTGTTCAGTTAGCCGACGATATTGTCGCTGAAGCGGCCGCCGGTAAACGCTACCTGTTTATTAAGCGCCACATTGATCCAACCCATGCCAGCATCATCTCACGCGTGAAGATACCCGGGATTAAATTAGAAGAGGAATCAAAACGATTCTATCCCGCAGGTGAGATCACAGCCCATGTAGTTGGCTTTACCGATATTGATGAGCGCGGTCTGGAAGGGATCGAGCGTGCCTTTGATGGTCGACTAAAGGGTGAGGATGGCAAACGCAGGATCATTAAAGATCGTAAAGGCAACCCCGTTTCACCGGTCGATGTGCTCAATGAGCCGCAAATAGGTGAAGAGCTAAATCTATCGATTGATATCAGTATTCAGACACAGGCTTACAAAACGCTTAAAGCAGCCGTTAAAAAGCATCGAGCCAAAGCGGGTACGGCTGTTGTTATTGATATCGACACAGGTGAGGTTTGGGCTATGGTTAACCAGCCCTCATACAACCCGAATAACACCTCATCGAGAGTGCCCAATGCAACACGTAATCGGGCCATTACTGACGTATTTGAGCCTGGTTCAACGGTTAAGCCATTAACCGCGGTGAGTGCTCTGAGTAGTGGTGAGTACACGAAGAATACGCGAATAAATACTTCTGGCATGATGCGTGTCGGCGGTCGCATGGTGCGCGACGCGCGTGATTATGGCGTTATGACTGTGACCGAGGTAATCGAGAAGTCGAGCAATATTGGTGTCGCAAAGATGGCGCTCAGTCTAGATGACGAAACCTTCCTCGATAGCTTTTATAAGGTTGGTTTTGGTTCTGATAATGCCACGGGATTTCCAGGTGAGACAGCGGGACACTTAAATGTTCGACGCAACTGGTCTGACATTGAAAAAGCCACACTGTCATTTGGTTATGGCTTGGATGTCTCGGCGTTACAACTGGCCAAAGCTTACGCCATACTCGGTGGTCTTGGTAAGTCGCGTCCCGTTTCACTCCTCAAAGTGAGTGGTCCGGTGCCAGCGAAACAGGTGATCGATCCGAATGTCGCCAGTGATGTGGTTGAAATGATGGCGCAAGTGATCTCCGAAGACGGCACAGGTAATAGAGCTCGTGTAGATGGCTATCGTGTGTCAGGCAAGACCGGCACAGCGCGTAAGGCGGTATCAGGTGGTTATGGCGATGCGGTATTTGCTGTGTTTGCCGGTGTCGCTCCGGTGCGTAATCCGCGATTGGCGGTTGTTGTGATGATCGATGATCCTCCCGGTGAGCTCTATCATGGCGGTGAGGTCGCTGCACCCGTATTTGCTTCGATCATGAACCATTCTCTAAGAACCTTGAACATTGCACCGGATCCCGCTGATGCAACATTGTTGAAGTCAGCCAACATGGGGACTGCCGAGTGAGCTTTAAAAACTATCAAATTGATTTGTTAACGCTCATGGCCGTCATTGGTGCTGAGCAACACAACGAATGCGAATTCTCTAATTTGGTATGTAAAGGAATAAAAGAGGATTCCCGGGAAATCAAAGAGGGCGA
>CAXRCG010000036.1:0-5058 GCA_964228885.1 Pseudomonadales bacterium
TAACAGTTTCAAGTTGCCGGCGGCTGGTAGGAAATCATTCGCTGGATCTTCTGCGTAGATTCTTGCCTCGAACGCGTGTCCCTGTATTTGAAGTTCAACCTGAGTAAGAGGTAGCGTTTGACCGTCGGCGACACACAATTGCCATTCAACGAGATCTTGACCGGTAATCATCTCCGTTACTGGATGTTCAACCTGCAGGCGAGTGTTCATTTCCATGAAGTAAAAAGTGCCATCCGCGGACAGCAAAAATTCTACGGTGCCAGCGCCCACATAGTCGATTGCTAATGCCGCCTTGACTGCAGCTTCTCCCATAGCTCCTCTTAGCGCAGGCGTCATATGCGGTGCGGGTGCTTCTTCAATAATTTTTTGATGTCGACGTTGTACACTGCAATCACGTTCAAACAAATAGACACCGTTACCATGTTCGTCGCAAAACACCTGAACCTCTACGTGTCGGGGATCGAGCAAGTATTTTTCAACCAGCATCACGTCATCACCAAAGCTCGCCAGGGCCTCTCGTTTAGCTGCCGCTAGTCCCTCGTCAAACTCAGCCGCTGAATGAACTTGGCGCATGCCTTTGCCGCCACCGCCGGCTGCGGCTTTCAGGAGTACCGGATAGCCAACGGCATCCGCTGCATCCTTGAGTACCTGAACCGCCTGATCAGCGCCATGGTAACCGGACAGGACCGGTACACCGGCGGATTGCATGATGTCTTTTGCTGCTGATTTCGATCCCATTGCTTCGATTGCGGTAACCGGAGGTCCAATAAATGCAATTCCTTCTGTCATACATAGGTTGGCAAATTCAGCGTTTTCAGAGAGGAACCCGTATCCCGGATGAATAGCCTGGGCACCGGTGAGTTTTGCTGCTTGCACAATGCGTGCCTGTTGAAGATAGGAATCCGCCGGTGCAGAACCACCGACATATACAGCCTCGTCAGCCATTGAAACATGTAGGGCGTCGGCATCTGCATCGGAATAGATGCCGACAGTTGCGACACCGAGTTTTTTCGCTGTTGTTATCACTCGGCAGGCAATCTCACCGCGATTGGCAATTAGAATCTTGGTAAACATGGTAGCTCCCTACATTCGGAACACGCCAAAGCGTGTTTCTGCAATGGGTTTGTTTAGAGTTGCGGATAACGACAGAGCGACGACGCGGCGAGTGTCTTGCGGTGTGATAATGCCGTCATCCCATAGTCGCGCGGAAGCGTAATATGCATGCCCCTCTTCTTCAAAGTTATCAATCACTGGTTGCTTAAACGCGGCTTCTTCTTCCTCTGACCAGGTCTCACCTTTTGTCTCAATCTGGGTGCGTCGTACCTGCGCTAACACGCCGGCAGCTTGTTCGCCGCCCATGACCGAGATTCTGGCATTGGGCCACATAAACAGAAAGTTTGGGTCATAAGCTCGACCACACATGCCATAATTACCCGCACCATATGAGTTGCCAATAATAATCGTAATTTTGGGTACCTTCACACAGGCGACCGCGGTCACCATTTTGGCCCCGTGTTTGGCGATACCGGTGCTTTCGTATTGTTTACCCACCATGAACCCGGTGATATTTTGAAGGAATAAAAGCGGTATTTTTCGCTGACCGCATAACTCGATAAAGTGCGCGCCTTTTTGCGCCGACTCGCTAAATAAGACGCCGTTATTTGCTACGATACCGACAGGGTAGCCGTGAATGCGTGCGAAACCGCAGACGAGCGTTGTGCCATAACGTGCTTTAAACTCATCGAAATCAGAGGCGTCAACTAGTCGAGCGATAATCTCGCGAACATCAAACGGTTTTTTTGAATCCCGTGGGATAATGCCATCGAGCTCCGCGGCATCGTACAGCGGTGCTTCCGGTGTCTTAACTTCTAGTGTTACTTGTTTGATTCGATTAAAACGGCTAACTCTGTCGCGAGCAATGATGAGTGCGTGATGATCATTGACAGCATAGTGGTCCGCAACACCAGAGTCCCTTGTGTGTACATCCGCACCACCTAATTCCTCTGCTGTGACTTCTTCTCCTGTAGCCGCTTTAACTAGAGGAGGTCCCGCTAAGAAAATGGTGCCCTGGTCTTTGACAATTATTGACTCATCTGACATGGCTGGCACATACGCGCCCCCGGCGGTGCATGAACCCATGACTACCGCAATTTGGGGTATGTTCTCTGCTGACATGTTTGCCTGATTAAAAAATATTCTTCCAAAGTGATCTCTGTCAGGAAAAACCTCATCCTGATTCGGCAAATTCGCACCACCGGAATCAACCAGATAGATACAGGGCAGGTGGTTTTCCCAGGCAATAGTTTGGGCGCGCAGGTGCTTCTTTACTGTTAGGGGATAGTAAGTTCCACCCTTAACCGTGGCATCGTTAGCAACGATAATGCATTCCTGGCCATTAACGACCCCGATGCCCGTTACAATGCCTGCTGATGGAATAACATCTTCGTAGGTTTTGTGCGCTGCTAGCTGAGAAAATTCAAGAAAGGGCGTGCCAGGATCAATCAGTGCGTCAATTCTATCCCTGACGAGAAGTTTTCCACGACCGGTATGACGCGCCTGATTTTTCTCTCCACCCCCTTCTTTAATCTGTGCCACAACTTTGGTGAGGTCGCTGATAAGATCTGACATATAGGCTTGATTATCGGAAAAGTCCTCCGATCTAGGGTTAACCTTGGAAACAATGATGCTCATTTTCTCTACCTTTTAAAAAGATCGTCTGGTGAGTCTCCGGGCTTTTTCATGCAGACTCTGCAAATAACTCCCGACCTATCAACATTCGGCGAACCTCGGATGTTCCCGCACCGATTTCATAAAGCTTTGCATCTCTTAGTAGCCGTCCGGTCGAAAAATCGTTGATGTATCCATTACCGCCGAGTGCTTGAATGGCCTGTAGTGCCATTTGGGTTGCCTGTTCGGCGGTATAGAGTATGACTGCTGCGGCATCTTTCCGGCTTTCGAGACCACGGTCACATGCTCTGGCTACCGCGTATAGATAAGCGCGGCTGGCACTAAGTGAGGTGTACATGTCGGCGATTTTGCCCTGCATAAGCTGGAATTCACCGATAGCTTGACCAAATTGCTTGCGGTCATGAACGTAGGGCAATACGACGTCGATACATGCTTGCATAATGCCTAACGGCCCGCCGGAGAGAACCGTTCGCTCGTAGTCGAGCCCTGACATCAATACACCAACACCAGCATTTTCTTTGCCCAGAATGTTGGTTATGGGTACTTCGCAATTGTCGAACACGAGTTCACAGGTGTTAGAGCCTCGCATTCCCAGTTTGTCGAGCTTGGATGCCCGTGAGAATCCAGGGAAATCCCGTTCGACAATAAAAGCGGTGATACCCCTGGAGCTCTGTTCCGGATCTGTTTTAGCGTAAATAATATAGGTGTTAGCGTCAGGTCCGTTTGTAATCCACATCTTGGTGCCGTTCAGGACAAATACATCGCCCTGTTTCTCAGCCTTTAGCGTCATGCTTACTACATCAGATCCTGCGCCCGGCTCGGACATGGCGAGTGCCCCGATGTGCTCCCCTGAACATAATTTGGGTAGATAGTTACTGCGTTGTTCATCTGTACCGTTCTTTGATATTTGATTCACGCAAAGATTCGAATGCGCCCCGTAGGATAGTCCGACGGAGGCAGAAGCGCGGCTAATTTCCTCCATGGCTATGACATGTGCCAAATAGCCCATATTACTGCCACCAAACTCTTCGTTGACGGTAATACCCAGTACGCCGAGTTCCCCCATCTTTTGCCAAAGGTCCATCGGAAACGCGTTATTTTTATCAATTGCATTTGCCCTAGGGGCGATCTCTGCTTCGCTAAAGCGACGCACGGTTTCCCTTAGCATGTCGATATCTTCGCCAAGGTTGTGGTCGAGCATGGCGTAGGATGTACTCATTATCTCCTCCTAAGTATTTCGCCTGACAAGTAAGTAATTGCTTCACATATCCAATAACGCTTGAGTGCAGTTCTTTTCCCAAAGCTTGAGATCCTCAAACATGGCATCCAGGTCTTCCTGCTGGCGGACGAGTTGGATTTTCTTTTCCTCAATTTTTGCAAGCAGTGCTTTTAGCTGTTGTTGATTGTTAGTGCCCGGGCTGTACATGGCTATGATTTCACGACTCTCCTGGAGATCTAGCCCCAGACGTTTACCCCTTAATATCAGTTTGAGCCTGGTTCGGTCGCCTGCATCGTAAATTCGGAGCTGGCCCTGCCTGTCAGGAGACAGCATCCCTTTCTCCTCATAAAAACGGAGTGTGCGCGTAGTGATGTCGAATTCTTCAGCAAGGTCGCGAATGGTATAGGTTGGCATTTGGGTGCGCACGCGTTGGATGACAACTCGTAGAGTAACGTTTACGTTAACGTAAGGCAATAACAATTTTCAATGTACGTCGAGTTTACACAGATGCTGACTGCCGGTTCGATTAGATAGGCATTAGCTGACGTTGGCCTGTGATTGCTGCTAACCCAAAAAGAGAGGAAGAATGATTATGTGGCCAGCTTTGCGGGACGCCAACCGCGTAACGCGTTAACTAAAAAAAGTGCCTTGACGTTTGAGAGTTCTTGCACAGACAGTGAGCGCACCCCTATTTCCCCGTTGGCAATGAGCGATTCCCTCAACGTGCCCGGCAGCAATCCATCACTGACAGGCGGGGTAAATAATTCTCCTTGCCATTCGAACACAATATTCGCGATTGCCGACTCCGTTACAAACCCTCTGTGATTATGTAGCAGTGCTTCGGTGCCTGCAGGTACTGACGCGGCAGCGGTGTTGTATATCTCGCGTTTGGTTGTTTTGTGGTACAGCAGGACATTGTCGGCAGACACAGCCTCTTTCGATAGAGCGACTTTTTGAGGTTGGCCATATTCAAACAACGGTTCGCAATCTAGTTGAAGCTTTCCCTTCTTATTGAGTTGAAGGCGGATCCGGTGGGGCATGCCAGGCAGGCGCGCGGTTACCTCGATGAGCTTTTTCTCGAGTAACGGAATGTCGATTTTAAAAGCAAAATACTCTGCGCTATTCAATAGTCGTTGGAGGTGACGACTTTT
>CAXRCG010000037.1:0-10482 GCA_964228885.1 Pseudomonadales bacterium
CCCGTTATTCAAAGCGCGCTTAAAAACAACGGTATCTACAAACAATGAAAGAACACTTGCGGCCTAAAAACTACCTACTAGTAAACACCTGAAACTCATCTGAACGCTTTTTACAAATAGGAAACCTTAGTCGTTTTTGAGGTGTTTTAGACAACACAAACCGACGGAGGCGCTTGACACCTACCGAACGGAAGGTAGAATAAATTCAAAGCGCTTAATTGAAAGAGTATTTATGAGTCACCGTACCTTGCTCCTCACCCTGTTTATCACGTTGCTGGTCACAGCTGCTTTTCCCCCGTTCACAGCCTATGCGGCGCATGCGGATCAAGCAATTCCACGCTATCTTGACACTTCACGAGATGTTCAAAACGAGGAAGTCGACGTCACCCTGTTTAGAGGTGCAGCGAACAATTCGTATTTTGAAGTTTACTTTAGAGCACTCCCCGTGAAAGGCGCTGAAAAGGTAGAGGTCGAGACCCGAGCGGTTGATCTCCGGCCCGAGCGTGATGTCACCTTGCACGTTGAAATCTACAACCCTGATGGCACCGTGCCGTTGATTGTCACACCGGGTGGTAATGGGGACACAGAAGGCTTTCGCGGTTTTGCTAAAAATGTAGCGGCGGTTGCACCTGACTTAAAGGTCATCATTTACGATCGGCGCAATTTAGGGCTGTCGGAAGTTAGCTTTGGGAGCGAGCCGCAGATGGTTGAAGAAGGGGAAGACCTGCATGTTCTGATTAAACGCCTTGGTGTCGCCCCAGCGGCCCTTTATGGCATGTCGTCTGGTGCTCGCTCCAATATGGTCTTGGCTTCACGCTATCCAGAAGACATCGCTGCGCTAGTCATCGCGCCTCTCACCGGCGGCACCTATGCAGCGGCGCGCTTATCGGAAGATTACTTCTTCAAATATTTGCCTGAGAAGAAACTGACAACTAGGCAGCACATTGATGGTCTGCCCCTAACATCAATGGATGCGGTTGCAAAAACTGACCTCTGGAGTGGCTATCTCGCTCGCAACACACCTAAAAACCGGGAGCGCTTCTTCAGTGCCGACATCGCCGATTTCCTCGCGGCGATGAAAACCACAGGTCAACATCTGCAAGCAACGCGCTACCAAACAATGCTCGGTTTTCAAGACGATGAGTTGGCTGCCATTGACATACCCGCCGTATTGATACTTCACCACAGTCAATACACCGACAATTTGCATCCAGTCACAAACACAAGAGCCGCAACGACACTGCTTGCAAACTCGTCGTTCGAGTTTGCTCCGCTGCTTCCGGAAATACTCGATGCGTTGTTACCCTTTGTTAGAAAACACACGCCCGAGTCAAAGAAATGACTGACACTTCAGCTAAAATTTTAGATATTGCTCAAGAGCTGATACAGACTCGAGGTTATTCTGCGATGTCTTTCCAAGACATCGCTGCCCGGGTTGGCATAAAAAAGCCAAGCGTCATTCATCACTTCCCCAGCAAAGCTGACTTAGGTGTTGCCATTATCCAACGATATCGCGACACTTTCGCTTCGCAACTTAAGGCGATTCAGAAAGATACACACAAAACAGCCTGGGATGCCCTTGATTTCTATTTCACGCCTTACCGGCACTTTGCTCAAACCCCCGATACGGTGTGCCTGTGTGGCGCACTGGCGGGAGAAATTCCGGCACTGCCAGAGGATATGCGTTTGGAAGTAAAAGAATTTATAGAAGGCCACCAGGGTTGGTTGGAAGGTATCTTGCGCAATGGTCGAAGAAGCGGTGAGCTGAAGTTCAACGAAACTCCGGCGCGCTTATCTCGCATGTTTTTCAATACCCTCCAAGGCTCGCTGCTGGTCAAGCGCTCAACCGGTGACCTCAGCCAAGTCGAAGATGTGATTAAAGTCATCTATCGAATGTTGAAATAAGGAGTTTTGAGAAGCTACTGAACAAAATGTGGGTAGGCACATGAATCGATTCGGGACCGAACATCATTTGTTCGGTTTCTTTCCTTAGTATTTACCCTGTGCAAGATTGAAAATCTTTTCTATGGTTTAATCCTCTGAAGGTTTTCACGGTGTCAAATATGAAAAGAATCATTGTGGCCACGATATTCTTATTGGGTAGCTGTTTTTTGTTTGCTGATAGCGATGACAGTAGTCTTGTTGTTCTTCCAAACTCTCAGTTGATCGCTCCTCGGCCTCCGCCGCCTGGTTTTGTGCCTCCTCCATTGCATCCTGGGAGGGTTGTTTTGGAGACTCGCAGATTGAGTGAAGGTGTTTACGCTTTGATGGCGAATACGCCATTTAACGACAACGCTGGCTTCATCGTAGGCAAGGAAGCCGTGCTGGTCATCGATTCGCATTTCAATGGTGAAATGGGACTTCAGATTATAGAAGCGGTCAGGCGTGTGACCGATTTACCTATCAAATACTTATTAAACACAAACGCTTTTGGTGATCATGTTTTTGGTAATTATGTTTTTCCAGAAGACACACAGATTATCGCCCACCAAAGCACAATAGATTCGCTCAGCTTATCGAGCGTCGAGGGAATGTCTCAAACTATGGCAAGAACGGTGGGCGGTGATTTGTCAGTTTTTGAAGGTGTAAAGCTGCGGGTTCCTGATGTTGGCTTTAACGAGAAGTGGAAAGCTGATTTGGGAGATAAAGTAGTAGAGATGTATTGGTTTGGAAGTGGAATGTCTCCTCATGACAGTGTGGTGTATGTTCCCGATGCTAAAATTGCATGGACCGCGAATTTGATTTTTGGTGATGGGTCTATTCCCTGGGCGCGTTCCGGTGGGTTGGAAGAATATCGCAAAACGCTTGTTAAACTAGCTGAGACGATTGAGCCTGTCACGATTGTTTCTGGTCATGGCAAACTAACCAGCGGCGATATAGTGACCAGATATATCGATTATTTGAGCGAAACGATTAGCATCGCCGAAGAATCTATGCTGTCTAGTATTCCACTAAATGATCTTGTGTCTGAGGCTCAAGTCCCTTCAGTCTATTCAATCCACCCTGAACTGAAAAACTTGATGACAGGGTTTCATCGTTGGAATCTCAGAGCCGCCTATGAAGAAGCGTTAGACAAGAAAAAATAACGCTACTGATATGTTTTCTCGGCGTCTAAGATTTTGTGAGAATACAGAATTAACTCGATTCCTGTTTACTAAATCCGTTTGTGTTATTAAATAAGGCGTGGCGAATGGAAATAAGTAGTCGTAGACACGGATACACCATAAATGCATAAGAGTTGTTGGGTTATCGCTAGAAAAAGAGACCAGCTCTTGTCAGAGGCGTTAATGTCGTTATTCGCGTTTCTCAAGTAATACCAAGACAGCGGACTTTCCTATCATTTAATATCAGTGCTCCAGCGCTTGTCTTTGTGCTATGTCGGTGTGTGAATCACCTTCGTTTTAAAAAATGTTGGGGAGATTGCCGATCTATTGTTCAGCGATACAGTAAGCGCCGGAAACGGTGTGTTACACAAAGATGTACTAACTTCTATCCTGGAGTGTCTGAATGAACGATCGAGTTAAGTCAGCTGTCCCATCTGGCTTTTCTAGTAATTTGGCTGCCAAAGGACAAATTCCGCTAGTACTAAGTGAGCCATCCCTCTGGAGAGCAATGTCAACAAAAGTACCATCCTCGAAACTTGGTAATGCGGACAACCGATCTTTAGACGCGAAAGCAAACCGCTTATTTTTCAGGGCTCCTGCTTCAGCAACAAAAGCAACCGAACCCCGAGCGGCAGCTATTGGTTTATCGCTGGCAGCAGCTTCTTCAACAAGCTTAACAACGCTTGCTTCGAGTGGTGACCCAATCGGCGGTGCCATGCAGGGGAGTGCAATCGCTCCGTAATTATCCATGCTTACATCAGCAAGTTTATAATCGACCTCTAGCTCATTACCGCCAGCCTCAAGATCCTCTCCATCAGAAGTGACAAGCACCACTTTATAGCCCTCGGCTTCGAGCATATTCTTCATCACCAATACTTCATCTTCGAGCATCAATGGCAAATCCCTTGAACCATCCCTTACAAACATTAGCACGCTGTCTTCGTCTGCGAGAGCGACACTGCCCACTAACAGGCCAATCATGGAAATAAATACCGCTACAAATTTATTCATCTTGAGTCATCCTTTTCTGCCATTAGTTACTTTAATTAAATCTACGACTACTTCGCTTTCAAAACCATCCAGGCTGTTCACTCGTGACTGGGGTGTAAATGGCTTCATTTTGTCTCGCCTCAGATGTCCAAATGCTAAGAGAGTCAAGCATGCACTATTTATAGGAGCATAGAGTTCAACTGTCGCTTTTTATACAATCTCTATTATTTAAGTGAGGGGTTTTTCTTGTATTGATATGCTAAAAACCTCTTCTCCTCTGGTCAGTTAGAGCCCGGTTTTTGCTAGGTAGGCGTTACTCAATATCACTCAGGCTCAACGCCATAATAGCTTTCCAATTGTCATCCATTTTCGGAAGCCACTCTTTCAGTAAAGGGGTGGTTGCATCCTCTTTAGATAAACCTTTTCTGAGCGTCAAATATTTGTAAGTGAAGACAGATGCTCGATAGTTTGCTGCGCAGTGAACGAGAATTTGATCCGCTTGCTGCGTAAGCCTATCCATCGTTTGAAAAAATTCTTTTACGTGGGTGGCAGAAGGCGCGTCCCAGGGCACAGGTATATGCTGATAAAAAATATCTAAATCTGTCACTAATTTTGCTTCGTTTGGTAGAGCGTTGACTGATTCAGCTACTGCTAGATTTACGATTGCTGAATATTTCGCTGCTTTGATTAGCGCAAACTGTTCTGGTGTTGGTTGTCCTGCTGTGCCTATGCTTTCCGTCATGGGAAAATAGTTCATGACATCCGCTATTGATTCGGATTGACTAGAGGCGTCCTCGATGAGGACCATTTGCGCCAGGGTAGGGCTCACGCAAATGTACAATAACATCGTCAGGAGCAGGCGACGGGTTGAAAATTCCATGCTCTATTCCCTCGCGCCCGTTGGGCTGTTTAATCCCCTTGAAACCAAAAAGCGATAGAGATAACAGAAATAGTTTGTAACTACTTTGTCACTTTTTGCTTTGTTATGCCTATGCGTCACTTCACTCCATCCCTATATTTTGCATGCGCCTAAGTAAGGTTGTTGAAAGGTCTGATAACCGATTTCCAATTCCAAACTCTTCTGTCTACACTGAATTCTGATTTTCCCCGAGCACATTTTCTCTATCTTTTTGTTCAGTTTGAGGAATCACCTCCCAAGAAGCCTTGGAGTCTGTGCAAACATGTCCGGTAACTCTTAAATTTTCGCCGCCCTGAAATATCAGGCCCGCTGGAATAAAAAAGCTTTTTGCATCGTTATCACCAGGCAGAGACGAGCCACATGTTGAACAAAAGTGTGATTCCCAATCGTGTCCTGGCTTTTTCCAACTTCGGACATGATCCACTCCTTGTGTCCAAGTAAATTCTTCTTTGGGTATGACGACGACAGCAAAATTTGAACTGCCGGAATAAGCTCTACAGATAGAACAATGACACATATAGATGTCAGCAATAGGGCAGCGGATTTCGAATCTCACCGCGCCACAATTACATTGGCCTAACGCATAGTTATTTTTATCTCTCATTTCCGCTCTGCGGTTGCGCTGCAAAAGCCCCGATAAACAGGGGCTTGTAAGCAATAAAGAAGAGTCTACAAGTAGCTTATAATTCATTCAATGAAAAAGAAACCAGACAAAAACCGATCAAAGTCATGGCAAGGCTGGATCAAAACCCCATGCGCGAGATGAATTGATTACTGCCTTGATTTAGGCTCACCGGAGCAACCGCCGCCGCTTGGTGTTGCCGCAGCGATGATACCCTAATGGGCGACTCGATCCCCAAGCCAATACGCGCATAAGTTGAATAGCAATGGAAATAGTTTCTTTGCTTCGCGTGTTAAGTAACACATTATAGCAGTCCCTTGCGCCGCAAATTAATCAGCCGTTGGGATATCTCCATAGCGCAGAAAAAACCAGAAATCGGCGATGATAGGTTAGAAAAGTTTGTTATCTTGGCAGAAAAGGATGCACGGTCTCCCCCATATCTTTCGAATCGAGAACCCGTAAAATTGGAAAGTCGAATAGAGCAAGCCTTCAACCGGAAACGGAATTGATAGCTTATTGAGGAAAAAATGATGAAAGATGCGAAAGAAATAATCGAAACGTTTTGGAGCACTCAGGACGAGGGCGATTACACGAAAGTCGTTGACCTGTTTTCTGATGACGCGGTTCTGGTCGATCCATTTTTTGGCACGTTTGAGGGTAAACCTGCAATTGGCGAATTCATGAAAAAAATGAACGAGGAAATGGGCTCTAGGGATACAAGCTTCGTCGTTCGAGAAATAGCTGGAGATGGCGAAGTCGCTTGGGCTCAATGGACTGCAAAAACGCCCGCCGGAGATATAGAAGGTTGCGGTCTTTACCGTGTCCGAGATGGCATGATGACCTATTACAAAGATTATATGAACGCGCCTGCTGACTCAGAAGGAACCTGACGCAGACGCCTGCGATATAGGTCAATGTTCAGTCTATTTTATGACGACGCCAAGACGACGTAAATTTAACAGGACCTCGGCAATTACTATCGTTGACCATTGTTTAGAAAATATGGTTTATTCCCCCTTATGCTCCATCAAGCCATCTACCGTTGAGGCTAATCTATGATCCCGGCAGAAGAGACCTTTGACGGCACCTGGCCGTTCACTCCACACTTTAGCGAAGCGTCCGACTTTCGCCAGCACTACGTCGACGAAGGCGCGCGCGACGCCGAGGTACTGATTTGTCTGCATGGCGAGCCTACCTGGGGCTACCTCTATCGCAACTTCATTCCCCGGTTGTCGCAGAAATACCGCGTGATCGTGCCTGACCACATGGGTTTCGGCAAATCGGAGACGCCGCAGGATCGGGTCTACACCCTGCAGACCCATGTAGAGAATCTGGAACGGCTAATCGACGATTTAGAACTCAACGACATTACCTTCGTTTGCCAGGATTGGGGTGGGCCAATCACCGGTGCCTACACCATCCGACATCCTGAGCGTGTGAAGCGGGTCGCCCTGATGAACACGCTTTTCGGCTACGGGGGCGGTGTGCGCAACGCAAACAGAACGGCGTGGTTCGATTGGATAGCCAAACATGAGGAGGCTGGCTCGCTACAAGGTATCCTCGGAGAACTCGGTTCAACAGTGCTTTCCGTAATGAAGATCATCGGTTTTGAAAACTCCACCGCCGTAAACGACACCTGGATCCGTGCCTACTCTGCGCCGTTTCCGGATCGTGCCAGTTGTATCGGCGGTATCGAATTCCCATTAGACGTCCACTATGGCCGCATAACCGAGTACATGATGGGCGGGCTGGCCACAGGTAATCTCGACGCAGTGAAGGCCAAACCCGCCATGCTCGCCGTTGGCCTAGAAGACCATGCGATAAACCCCGAAAACGCCATGGGAGACTTTCGGGCCCTGTTTCCCGAAGCGCCAGTGGTTACTCTGCCGGGTGTAGGCCACTTCTGCCAGGAGGATGCGCCTGAGACGCTGGTGACGCTCATCGATCACTTTGTACAGGCGAACCCCTGAGCGACATGCATGAACGACCCTTGAAAAACCTATCATGAAAGGGGAGCATTGCGCGGCCAGCAATGCGCGGAGAAAATAAACACCGCCCGCTGCACACTCTGTTGTGCGGCTAGGCATGAAATAAAAAAGGCCCAAGGCCTAATGTAGAAAGGAAAATAGACAATGAAAGTAGGCATTATACCAATAAATATTGGCGTTCAATCGCCAACACAGATTGTTCAAACGGCACAGCTAATCGAGTCTCTTGGCTATGAATCGGCTTGGACATTTGAGCACGTTGTCGTGCCCGTCAATTACGACTCTAAGTATCCGTATAATAAATCTGGGAATATGGGCGCAGCGCCAGAAACCAATTTCGTTGATCCACTCATAGCGCTCTCTGCAATTGCCGCTGCAACGACCACCCTGCGTCTGGCGACGGGGGTCAATATCTTGTCTCAGGTCAATCCAATTTATATGGCCAAGCAAGCTGCCAGCTTAGATTTTATTTCTAACGGGCGATTTATGTTGGGTGTCGGCATTGGCTGGTTGCGGGAGGAATTCGATGCGCTTGGGGTACCGTTTGAGCGGCGCGGGGCAAGGTTTGATGATTACGTTGCCGGCATGCGTAAGATCTGGTCAGGGGATGTGGTTGAACACGAAAGCGACTTCATCTCTTGGCAAGGCTTTAAAAGTTATCCGCTACCAATTCAAAATCCGTTTCCTGTGGTAATGGGCGGCGTCAAAGGAAAAATCTTTGAGCGTACAGCACAATTAGGCAATGGGTGGTTTGCGCCCTCAGGTGACCCTGCGGAACTTAAAGGTCATATGCAGAGCCTAAAGAAAGAGTGCGATGCCATTGGCCGCGATTTATCCGAAATAGAAATTACCTGCATGTGGCCGGGCATAGGTGGCAAAGAATTTCTAGACGAATTAGCAGCCTTAGGTGTTAGCAGGGTGGTCATGCCCATGATGGGGGAAGGCGACCCTGTGGAGCGTTTGCACAAGATTGCAGAAGAAGTGATAGGTTAGCCTAACCTGTGGGAATTTGGAAAAGCAGTAATGTAAACCGATTTTGCCTCCAAATTCCCAAAGTATTTTACCCAGTAAACTCGGTAATTTTTCGCCAGCGAGCCAAACGAGTCTCCAATGTGATGGGCCGCCATAATGCCCAGTATGCGGCGTCATCATGCGGGTTATTGCCGACAGCACTGATCCAGACATCATACACAAGATTCTAAATCATCTAACGAGGCCGCCTAGGCCTCAACCACCACCGACTAATCCTGCGAAAGCTATCGAGTGACGGGTTAACAGACAAATTAGCGCTGCCTGCCCTATAATTCTGCTAAGTGAACGTCCCTGCCATCTTTAGGCTAGTAGGTCAGTGTCCACTCAGACCTTGACGATTTTCTGCCGAAAATCTGCCGCTCTGACTTGCTGATGTGGAAAAAAGCCAGATCAAGATACTTTGGCTACCTTGGGAAAATGTGGCTTGGTTTAAAGTACTTATCTACCTTTTGCATCATAAAGCAGGTTATATTGATCGTCGCTGTCTGGTATCAAGAACAGGTCGATGCCCGACATCAGTTTATGAGTGATCTAATCTGAAAATAAGTCGTATAAGCTATTAATAAAAGTGTGTCCTAATGTTCGCAAAAGCCGGGTGATTGAGGTAGCCGTGTAATTGATGGTGTAATCTTCGGCACACAAGGACCAGGCACCGATATAAGAAGGATTCAAACGCATGAAACTGTACCGTCTTCCCATCGGTATTATTCAGATCGCGGTCATTGTCGTTGTCGCTGTGCTCGCTTTTTACTCCGCCCAAGCACCCTCTGAAGAAGAACTCCTTGAAGCCAGCGCTATTCCGATTGCGCCTCGGAGCAATAGTGAAGCAGTCTACGTCTCAGTGGCTCAGTTAAAACCTCAAGATCACTTTGTGGAAATTAGAGGCACGGGATCCGTTGTCGTAAGAAATTCGATCGACCTAGTATTGCAGTTAAGTGGTCGCGTAGTCTGGGTTTCCGAAACATTTAGGAAAGGCGGTAGTTTTGAGGCCGGTCAAAACCTTTTGAGGATTGATCCGAAGGACTTTGAGTTGGCACTTGCTCAGGCTGAGGCAGATCGCCTTGCTGCGGAGTCTAGCTATCAACTCGTCAAGGCCGAGAGTGAAGCGGCCATAGCAAACTACGCCATTCTTCATCAGGAAAAGGATGTGCCCCCACTGGTTGCCAAAACGCCCCAGGTCGAACAGGCAAAGGCACGGATTGCGGCTGCATCAGCGCGCGAGCAGATCGCGCGATTGGATTTAATGCGCACAGATTTCTCACTGCCATTTAACGGCAGAGTCGTCGACTCACAAGCGGAAGTTGGCCAGTTTTTGAATCAAGGTCAAAAGTTCGGCGAGGTCTTTGATGTGGCGTCTATTGAAGCGCTAGTGCCAATTTCACCTAGCGACCTGTCGAGTTTGCAACCTGCGATAGGCAGGCGGGCCAGTGTGAGCCTAGGTGACTTGCAGTTGCAGGCTACTGTCGCCCGAGTGTCACCGAACCTGGATGAGAGAACGCGATTCGCGCTGCTATATCTGGCTTTTGAAAACTCTACCGACATATATCCGGGCTCCTTTTTTAATGTCGTTGTCGAGGGTCCTCGCCTCGCGAACACGATACTCCTGCCAGAAGCCGCGGAACAGATTAATGAGTCGGTTTGGGTCGTTAGCGATAACAAGCTGAAACGCTCACAACCCAGGTTCATCAATCGTCAGACTTCAGGGGTGATCGTCGAAAGCTTCGATTCTGGAGACGGGGTGGTGCTCGGGACGGTACCCGGAGCGAAGGAAGGTATGATGGTGACAACTGAGTCTGGCTGATGGCAAAAGATCCTAGTGATTCAAAA
>CAXRCG010000038.1:0-4727 GCA_964228885.1 Pseudomonadales bacterium
TACTAGAGCAACTGCCAACACCTATGATGGTTTTGGTGTGCCATTGATTTTGCCAGCGTGGATCATTATTGGCTTCTTCCTTGTGATCCCCGTGGCAATGATGCTGGTTTATTCTTTTTTAACAAAGGAATTTCGCGGTGGCGTTATCTGGGATTTTTCGCTTGCGGCTTACGATCAGTTCTTTTTTTATCGTGGGCTTTTCGGGGACAGTCCGCCGATCATTGAATGGACCTACATCAGTATTTTTTGGCGCTCGATCTGGCAGGCCGCGGTTGCCACATTTTTCTGTCTTATAATAGGTTTTCCCACCGCATGGTTCATTGCCACGCGCACAGGGCGGAACAGCACGATTTGGTTGTTTTTGATCACAATCCCTTATTGGGTGAACTTGTTGATCCGTACAATTTCAATGAAATTTCTTATCCGGGACAATGGTCCAATAAACGAGTTTCTGATTTCCGCAGGTCTAATCTCGGAGCCATTTCATATCATTAACACGAATTTGGCAGTACAGCTTGGCCTGTTTTATTCATACCTGCCGTTTATGGTGCTGCCGATTTATGCTGCCGTCGAACGCTATAACTTTGCGCTGAGTGAGGCGGCTGCAGACCTCTATGCCTCTCGCACAGTCACGCTGACCAAAATCATCCTTCCAGCCGTCAAGCCAGGCATTGTTGCGGGTTGCATACTCGTGTTTGTCCCCAGTCTAGGTGCGTTTCTAGCACCTGACTTACTGGGAGGCGCCAAGAATTTCATGATCGGCTCATTGATCGAAGAGCAATTCAAAGGCAATGCCGGCAACTGGCCGTTCGGAGCCGCTGCATCGATGATCTTGCTATCTTTGGTGCTGATTGTCCTGACGCTCTATGCGCGCAACCAATCAAGGGATCAGAGCTGATGGCTGACAAAAACCTTGATTTACGCCATTTTTCAGGTTTCCTACCGCTCACACTTTTATGCCTGTTCTTGCTATATGCTCCGCTGATTGTTGTAATGGTTTATTCCTTCAACGACAGTAATTCAATTACCCGGTGGGACACGGTTTCGCTACGCTGGTACTATGATGTGTTCTATGGAGTTGATGCTCCAAAATTCAAAGCTGCTGCAATAAATTCAGTTTCCATTGCTATTATGGCTGCAACATCGGCAACATTTATAGCAACGCTGGCCGCGACAGCGATGCTACGCGCAGGACGGTTTCGAGGCAAATCTGTTAGTTTCGCATTGATCAACTTGCCTTTGATGGTGCCTGAAATTGTGACGGCAGTTGCCACACTAATCTTTTTTTCAGCTATCGGATTTACCACCGGATATCTAACAATCCTAATCTCTCATATTGTTTTCTGCATTCCCTTTGCCTACCTGCCAATAGCTGCGCGTATGCAAGGTATAGAAGGTGTATATGAGCAGGCAGCACAGGATCTTTACGCAACACGTTTTCAAGCCTTTCGATTAATTCTTTTACCATTGATGGCCCCAGGAATTATATCAGGGTTTTTGCTCGCATTCATAATTTCGCTGGATGATTTCATCATAACAAACTTTGTCAAAGGGGCCGGAATTGAAACGTTGCCCACCGCAATTTTCGGCGCAGTCAAGCAAGGTATTAAACCCAACATAATGGCAATTTCCACACTCCTATTAATTGTGTCTGTGGGATTTGTTGCCCTGTCCTACTTCGTCGGGCGGATGGGGGAAAAGGCAAACCCGACGACAACACCAAAGGGAGACTAGAATGAAGAACCTAATGAAACTGAGCGCTTCCGCGCTCGCCCTGGCATTGGTAGCAAATGCTGCTAATGCTGAGGGTAAACTTTCCATCTATCACTGGTTTGAATACATCCCACAAGAGTTACTTGATCAATTCTCAGCCGAGTATGATGTTGAAGTAACAATGGATACTTTTGACTCCAACGAAGCCATGCTCGCATCTCTCAAAGCTGGGAAGCTTGGCAGTTATGATGTGGCCGTCCCAGGTGACTATATGGTAGAAATCATGGCAGGCGAAGGCATGCTTGATACATTCACCACGGATGAGCTGCCAAATCATGGTAACATCATGGATCAATGGGTGAACGTCGGCTTTGACATGGGGCGCAAGTCATCAATTCCATACCAGTGGGGCTCAACCAGTTTTTCTGTAAACCGTGATGACTACAAAGGTGACATCAATACCCTCGCGATAGTGTTTGATCCGCCCGCCGAATTGCAAGGGAAAATCAACGTTTTAGATAGCCAAGGCGAACTTCTTACTCTTGCTTCGATGTATCTGGGCATTCCACAGTGCACCACAGATCGAGAGCAGCTGAAGGCGCTAAATGAGCTGGTGCAGAATGCCAAACCACATTGGGCAAGCTTTGGTTCGGATACAGCCAAAGACGTACTTGTGTCTGGAGATGCATCAGTTGGCATGATTTGGTCCGGCTTCAGCGCCAAAGCGCGTGAGGAAGGCGCAAATGTCGAATATGCCTTCCCTAAAGAAGGTTATGTTGTCTGGATGGACAATGTTGTTTTGCTCAAAGATGCACCAAATCGTGACAACGCGCTGAAGTTCATGAATTTTTTACTTGAGCCAGAGAATGCAGCTGCTGTTACCAATTACGCTGCTTACACCGCAGGCGTCAAAGGCACGGAGCCTCATCTCTCTGCGGCAGTGGCCAACTCGCCTGAATCAAATCCGCCGGCGTCACCTGTCGGTGAATTTGTGCAAGCATGTTCGCAAGAAGTGCAAGCAGTCTATGACACGATCTGGACCAACTTAAAGAAATAACCCTATTCGACGTCTTCTCAAACAGGAGGAGCCATGATTATCGCTGCATACCAGGGCCCCTCACCTGAAGGGGACACAAAATGCGCCTTGGCCAAAGTAAACGAAACACTGGCCAAGGCGGCACTAAAACAAGTTGAAATGGTTGTATTTCCAGAGCTGTTTCTGCCTGGTTACAACCAAATGGAAACTCATACCTGCGTGGCTCAAGCACAAGGAGGCGCTTGGGAGACTAAGCTTGCAGCATTGGCCAAAGAGCATGGATGCGGCCTTACCATTGGTTGGGCAGAACGGGATGGCGACAGCCTATACAATAGCGCCTCTACATTTGACCGGACAGGTAAAAAATTGGCCCACTATCGTAAAATTCAGCTTTGGGGAACTACAGAGAAAGCGATTTTTGCATTCGGGGATCGTTACTCAACCTTTATCCTGGCAGGGATAAAAACCGGATTGCTAATTTGCTATGATATTGAATTTCCTCAACACGTTCGCGCGCTGGCCGAAATGGGCGTTCAGCTTGTTCTTGTGCCAACGGCTAATCCCGAAAAATTTAGCCTTGTGTGTGACACGCTTGTCCCGGCCCGGGCATCAGAAAATGCCTTGACTATTGCCTATGCCAATTACTGTGGAAGCGATAATGGCCTGACATTTTGTGGCCAATCAACGATTGTGGGCCCCGACGCCCAGTCGCTTGCCTACGCTTCTTTTGACCAAGAAAATATCATCATCGCCGACCTCACCTCTATAAAAAATATCGACACAGCTTTGCTATCAACGCAACTTGCTGACTTCAGAAAGGTTTTCACCAAATGACACTGGACATACCCATCAGCACCGATGACGTTCTCACCTCTGATAGCCACTTAATTCAATCCTTTGCCAATCTTCATGGGCTAAAGCAACAGGATGCCCGAACGGCAATTGTCAGTGCAAACATGGCTCATGTCACCGACAGCGAAGGCAATGAGTTAATTGATGGGATCGGCGGGTTATGGTGTGTGAATGCCGGCCACCGCCGCAAAGAAATCATCGACGCAATCACAGACCAGCTGAACACGCTGGATTACTACTCGACCTTTTACAACTTCACTCACCCGACCGCTGCAGCGTTGGCCAAAAAGATTGCCGAGCTTGCTCCGGGGCATCTCAATGCGGTACATTTCGGTAATTCAGGGTCAGTTGCCAATGACAGCGCCATCCGCATCCTGCACCATTATTTCAACCGTCTCGGCCAACCGAATAAGAAACTAGTTCTAAGCCGTGAGGGCGCGTATCATGGCTCCACTTACCTTGCCATGGCCATGACCACGCCCGCCTATTCGGACGGCTGGGACATCGCGAATAATCTGGTCCACCACCTGCGCTGCCCGCATCACTGGCGTGAAGGTGACGGGATGACCGAGGCAGAGTTTCTCGAGGCTCTCCTTGCTGATGCCAAGGCACGTATTGAAGAGCTGGGCGGCGAAAATATCGCCTGTTTCATAGCAGAACCTATTCAGGGTGCCGGCGGCCTTATCGTGCCGCCTGAAGGATACCATGTGAAAATGGAAGCGCTTTGCCGCGATTATGAAATCAAATATATCACGGACGAGGTTGTGACCGCGTTTGGCCGTCTGGGGCACTACTTTTCCTCCAAGGACGTATTCGGCGTACAGCCAGACATTATCACCACAGCAAAAGGCCTAACGTCCGGCTACCAGCCCCTTTCTGCGACGATAATCAGCGATGAAATCCACGAAGTAATTTCAGGCGAGGGAGCAATGTTCCTGCATGGAATGACCTATTCTGGTCACCCAGTAGCCTCTGCTGCGGCCCTAGCCAATATCGCCCTAATGGAACGTGAGCAGATTCCCGAACGTGTGCGCGTTACCGGCAAGCGATTTGAAAACAACCTACGTAGACTTGAAGATCTCGATCTCGTTGGTGAGGTCCGAGGCAGCCACTTTATGATGGGTAT